>CAZCKO010000146.1:0-2510 GCA_964499275.1 uncultured Rhodospirillaceae bacterium | reverse complement strand
CCGCAGCTGAAATTAGTCCGAAGGATATCGACTTCGTTTTATGCACACATTTACACGTGGACCATGTGGGCTGGAATACGAAATTATTAAATGGTTATTGGGTGCCAACCTTTCAAAATGCCAAATATTTATTTTCTAAAAGAGAATGGACATTTTGGGAAAACGAATACCAATCTGAAAAGTTTATTGACGACCCTTATGCAGAAGACAGTATCCTGCCAATATTCGAGGCGAACCAAGCCCTATTGGTTGATGACTGCTATCAAATAGACGAATGGGTTAATTTAGAACCGAGCCCAGGCCACACACCGGGGCATGTATCTGTAAATGTTAAATCAGGGTCTTCCCTAGCTGTAATGAGCGGGGACATAATGCACCATCCACTTCAATGTGTAGAACCAAATTGGAACAGCTGTTTCTGCGTTGACCCCGCCATGTCGATCAGTACTCGAAAGAAATTTTTATCTACTCATACGGAAACTCAAACTCTCGTAATGCCAGCCCATTTTCCAACACCTGGGGCAGGCCGTATAACCGAATTCGGAAAAACCTATAAGTTTAAATTTAGTGATAAGTTTTGAAACCGCTTGATCCACATATGAGTAACTATGCTTCAGACAAAATGACATGAAGAAGAGCCTGACGTTTCTCCACCTTCACCACATGCTTAGCACGTTTTAGCGCCTTAGGTAGTTCCTTCGGGTCCTC
Organism: uncultured Rhodospirillaceae bacterium; assembly: GCA_964499275.1. GTDB lineage: Bacteria > Pseudomonadota > Alphaproteobacteria > MPNO01 > UBA2964 > UBA2964. Next base: position 1,802 of record CAZCKO010000146.1, on the reverse strand, counting down.
TACTCTCTCTCCATGACCTCCGGCTGACGCGCACATCATCTCATAGTCAACTATTGGTTCCAACGTAGTGAGCGGCATATTGTTTGAGCGAACGGCACGGCCTTTTGGGTACATCTCCTGCACCGCATGGCGTACAGCACCCCAGGCCGAGTTGTTAAGAATGATAAAGAGCACCGGCAATTCGTAAGCACGTGCGCAGTAATGGGCCGCAGCTGGGTTCCCAAAAAAATATGAACCGTCACCAATTGCCGCTATTACTAGTTTATCAGGTGAAGCTAATTTTGCGCCGACCGCAGCCCCCAGTCCCCAACCCAGACCACTCACAGAACTCGTGGCAAAGAAACTACCTGGAGTATTTAGGTTCATGTGAGCCAAAGGCAACCCCATTTCGTTAATCAGTATAGAATCTGCATCCATTAGGCCACTGACACACCGCGCCAGCCAAGAAGTCTTTATTGGCGCAGCCGTTTCCATGCCCTTTTCTATATGACGCCAGCCAGCTCGCACCTTTTTTCGGGTACCCTCAATACGAGTACGACGTTGCTCTATAAGTTCCTTATGTTCGTGAAGGTGGGTTTTCATAGCTCCCGAAAGTAACGGAAGTGAAATTGAAGACGGCGCCGCTATTGCAATATCGCAGGGATAGCCCCGTACCGGATATCCACCGTATAACGGATCGGTCCCCATGTGGATCACTTTAGCGTCCCCGGGAATGCCGTCCGTAGCCGGTATCCACGGTACGTCACTATCAAGGACCAGTACAGCGTCAGCAGATTCAATGTGGGGGGCCACCGCGTAGTCGAGCAACATACTATGATCGCTCGGTAGATTAAGATAACGCGGATACGCAGAGATAACCGGCAGAGAAAACTGATCAGTTAAGTTTGCCAATTCCACCATAGCTTCTGGTTCTCTCCCTGTATCGGCAGTAATTATCAAGGGGTTTTGTGCCGACAGCAAAGTTTTTGCCACGCTTAAAATCGCCTCAGGGTCCGGATGTACAGGGGTCGCTGAGGCACGTAAGGCTATATTAGGAGAAGATGGCGCCGGCGCTGCCAGCACCTCTCGCGGTAGAGAAAGATAGGCCGGTCCCTTTGGCATACCCTGCGTCATATTAAGTGCCCTATCGATTACCTTGTCCACCTCATCTGGGGCACGCAGTTCGTAATCCCATTTTACCATCTCACGCACAATTGCCCCCTGGTCGTACATCTCCTGCGCCCAGTGAACGTGTACCGAACGGCTTCCTTGTGCTGCGGCACGCTCCTCGGTAATTGGTGTCCGTCCGGCCATAACGACCATAGGAATTTCTAGTCGACTGGCATTCATGATCCCGCACAACGCATTTGCTGTTCCGACACTAACGTGTACCATAACGGCTTGCGGCTCTCCGGTAATCATGGTGTAGCCATGCGCCATAGCTACCGCCACTGCCTCATGCGGAACGAGGAGCGGTTCAATCATATTGTCAGCCTCCTCCCCAGCTAAAGATTCTACAATTGAGGAAAAATCGGTTCCCGCATTCGCAAAAAGGTAGCGAACACCAGCTTGGCGCAATCTTATAAGGATCGCGTCCGCCGCGTTACGGTGCTCCGGTGCATCACCCACCTCGCTCTCTAAATCCATGCCGCCCTCTTCGGTTTTTAAAGGAATAATAAGCCTAATGATAATGAGACCAAAGCCTTAAAAAAAGCGTTTAAAAACCCCTGGTGGTATGCCTGGGTGATTAAACGTTTCTGTCGGGCACATTGAGAATAGTTGTCAATGGATCGGCAGCCTAATCAAACAAATAGAGAACCAAT
>CAZCKO010000145.1:0-2554 GCA_964499275.1 uncultured Rhodospirillaceae bacterium | reverse complement strand
CTTCCAGTTCGGCCGATACGGTGAATGTAGTCTTCCGCATGAATTGGTACGTCAAAGTTAAAGACGTGTGATACCTTCGGTATGTCGAGGCCACGTGCGGCCACGTCACTTGCTACGAGGAGCTTTGTTTGCCCTTTTTTAAAAATTTCTAACGTTTCTAAGCGGGCAGGCTGCGACATATCTCCATGTAATGCAGAGGAATTAAATCCGTGTTTTTGTAGTGATCGATTGAGTATGTCTACGTCTCTTTTTCGATTACAAAATATGATTGCATTCTCTACATTTTCCGAAACAATCATTTTTCGTAATGCGTCACGTTTGACGTAATCTTTGTCTTCTACAATCGTTAGAAATTGTTCTACTGTCTCTGCGGTGGCAACTTTTGGCGAAATAGTAATTTCTTTTGGATGAATAAGAAATTTGTTAGCTAATTTACGAATTTCAGAAGGAATAGTGGCAGAAAAAAATAATGTTTGTCTAAGCGGCGGCAATAACATGACTATTTTTTCAACATCGGGCATAAAGCCCATGTCCATCATTCGATCAGCTTCGTCTATTACCAGGATTTTAATATCTGTAAGGAGAATTCGACCACGTTGAAAATGATCAAGTAATCTACCTGGGGTTGCTATCAGGACGTCGACACCTCGGTCAAGTTTGGCATTTTGTTCTTCGAAGGACACACCGCCTATCAGCAAAGCCATAGAAAGTTTTTGGTACTTTCCGTATATTTCAAAATTGTCAGCAATTTGGGTAGCCAATTCACGGGTCGGCGTAAGTATTAGTGAGCGTGCCATTCGGGCCCTACTGCGGCCGGTGGAGAGGATCTCAATCATTGGTAAAGTGAAGGAAGCGGTTTTGCCGGTGCCAGTTTGCGCGCACCCCAAAACATCACGTCCCATTAATACAAAAGGGATAGCTTGTTCTTGTATTGGGGTTGGGGCCACATAACCGGCTTCATTAATTGCACTTAGTACTTCGGGACTTAGTCCCAGATCATCAAAAGTCATACCCAATTTATTGTTTATACCTAACTAAAAATTTACGCTGCCTTTATTTGCGGTTAATTTCATGAGATGTCAAACAACGTTGTTACATATTTTCTAATTTGTTAAATGTGCTAGAGTGTTCTTTTCTGAGTTTATTGGATCTTATGATGGGAAATATTTTAACAAAAGCGCAAATAGAACAATATCATAAAGATGGCTTTATTTCTCCGGTTCGTGTAATGCCTGAAGAAGATGCTTTAGCACTTCGGAAAGAAATTGAAGAATTTGAGACGTCCCAAGGCAAGCCAATTCATGGGACACAGAAGACTAAGGCGTTTTTACGATTTTCTTGGGCATATAATCTCGTTTTTAATTCAAAAATCTTAGATGTTGTCGAAGACCTTATCGGTCCAGATATTTTATGTTACCAACATGGAATATGGTTTAAGGAGCCCGAATCTGGTTCGTATGTTAGTTGGCATCAAGATGCAACTTATTATGGAATGAACCCTTGGGAGTTGCTCAGTGCATGGGTGGCACTTACCCCTGTAAATGAAGTATCTGGTTGTATTCAAGTTATACCCGGGTCACATAAGGAAGGTTGTTATCCGGTGGAGTATACTCAACGTAGCGATAACAATCTCCTCGCTAGTGGCCAAAATACCCTTTATGAATTTGATGAAGGAGCTGCTGTTTCGATGTATTTGCAACCTGGTGAAATGTCAATTCATCACGTGTGTTTGGTGCATAGTTCCAAACCAAATCATAGCCTGGATCGACGCATGGGATTGTCAGCGGGTTACTTGCCGCCACATGTTCAGCAGACTACTACTCTAAAAGCGACAGCAATGCTCGTTCGAGGAAAAGATGAGTATGGAAATTACTTGCCTAACGAACTACCTCCCACAGCATTCGACGATCCAGCTACTATTGAAAGGCAAGAAAAAGCCGTAGAGTTATACCGGGCGAAGTCGATGGAATGTGGTAATCAAACTGCGTGGCGTTTGGGTTAGAGTACAAAAATATATTGATAGATATATAAGTTAGCGCTAATAAGAATTTTTTAACTCAATGTTATTAAAACTCCCTGTTAAGTTCTAAAATATGTTCATTCCATTATCATACGTCTAGCTGTTTGATTGTTTGTGCATTTTTTTGAATGAAGGCCAAGCGTCGTTCGGGCTTTCTTCCCATTAAATCTTCTACTAACGTCGCGGTAGTTTGAGACTCATTTGTATCATCCAAGGAAATTCCACTGGGAACCGTTATTCGAACCAATTTTCTTTTTTTGGGGTCCATGGTCGTTTCTTTGAGCTGTTGTGCTGGCATCTCACCTAAGCCTTTAAAACGACTTATTTCAACTCTGCCCCGTCCACTAAAGTATTTTTTAATTAAAGCCTCTCTATGTGCATCATCTTGGGCATACATGGTGGTTGCCCCTTGATTTATTCTAAATAATGGGGGGATTGCGAGATAATGGTGCCCTTCAACGAAAACTTGGTTCATATCTATAAAGAAAAAACTCAACAGAACGGTGCCATACTTGCCAAGATTGACACGCGAGT
>CAZCKO010000144.1:331-2563 GCA_964499275.1 uncultured Rhodospirillaceae bacterium | reverse complement strand
TTTTCCTGGGCAAGGCGGGACATAACCTCAAAAATTGTCGTCCCGTAGGAACCCAAGATGTTATTAAAGTGTTTCAAATGCCTTTTCCTTTTGGCTAGAAGATAATCTACGCTGACACGCCGTTAAAGATAGAATAAAGAATATCAAAAATTTCTTCATTAAATGACTACTTTGTAATCAGTTTGATTAAAATAAAGGCATTAATTTTTTATTCATCACAAATGCTTTAAAATTAGCCCGTAAAAACAATATCTTGATTACAGAATCACTTGGCATGGATTTTGCATTAATAAATAATGTGTATAAACGATCACACGAAGATACTTATAGCCATGCTTATAGGATACTTAAATGAAGAAAATTGAGGCAATTATAAAACCCTTCAAACTCGACGAAGTGAAGGAAGCCCTTCATGAAGTTGGAGTCAAAGGACTAACGGTAGTTGAAGCAAAAGGGTTCGGGCGACAAAAAGGACATACCGAACTTTATAGAGGAGCGGAATATGTCGTCGATTTTTTACCTAAAGTTAAAGTCGAAGTCGTTGTAGACGATCAGATGCTCCAAAGTTGTGTTGAGGCCATTCAGCATGCAGCGCACACGGGGCGCATTGGGGATGGTAAAATTTTTGTCTCAACGCTGGATGAGGCAATTAGAATTCGTACAAACGAAAAAGGTAATGAGGCAATCTAATTAACAAACTGTTTTAGTTAAAGAATCTGAGGATAAAAGGAATAGGAAATTACAGATGACTGACAGCAAAACCGTAATGGAAATAATAAAGGAACACGACGTTCAGTATATCGATCTCCGTTTTACTGACCCACGAGGCAAGTGGCAGCATACCGCACAACATGTATCAACTGTAAATGACGATTTTTTTGAAAATGGTATTATGTTTGATGGGTCATCAATCGCGGGATGGAAATCAATAAATGAATCAGACATGACGTTGATGCCCGATTGCTCGACTGCAGTCATGGATCCTTTCACAGCACAACCACAATTAATAATCTTTTGTGATGTTCACGAACCCTCTACTGGACAGCCTTATGGCCGTTGTCCACGTTCTGTGGCCAAAAAAGCTCTGGCACATATGGGAGCAGCGGGGATCGGTGATGCCGCCTATTTTGGACCTGAGGCTGAGTTCTTTGTATTTGATGACGTCCGCTTCGAGGCCTCCATGGACAGGTCATTTTATGAAGTTGACAGCGATGAAGGACCTTACAACTCCGGTGAACCAATGGACGGGGGTAATATTGGTCATCGTCCTGCTATCAAAGGGGGCTACTTCCCTGTTCCTCCTGTTGATTCAGGAACAGACCTGAGAGCGGAAATGGTTACCACAATGGTTCAAATGGGTCTGGATATGGAGAAACATCATCATGAAGTTGCTCCCAGCCAACATGAACTCGGATTAAAATTCAACACGTTAATTGGCTCAGCAGATGGAATGCAAATATATAAATATTGTGTTCACATGGTGGCCCATCAATACGGAAAAACCGCCACCTTTATGCCCAAACCTATAGCCGACGATAACGGCTCAGGGATGCATACCCACCAATCAGTTTGGAAAGATGGAAAGCCACTATTTGCCGGCTCAGGATATGCTGACCTTTCCGAAACCGCATTACATTATATTGGAGGCATCATTAAACATGCACGTGCCATAAACTGTTTTTCGAACGCGTCAACAAATAGCTATAAGCGTTTAATTCCAGGGTTCGAAGCCCCTGTCCTCCTGGCATATTCTGCACGCAACCGTTCTGCTTCTTGTCGTATCCCATATTCCAACAGTCCAAGTGGTAAAAGAGTAGAGGTCCGTTTTCCAGATTCGTCTGCCAACCCCTACCTCGCCTTTACTGCAATGCTTATGGCTGGACTAGATGGCATAGAAAATAAAATTCATCCTGGCGATCCTATGGATAAAGATTTATACGACCTTCCTCCAGAGGAACTTGAGGGTGTTCCAACTGTTGCCGGCTCACTTCGTCAAGCAATGGAGTGTCTTGACGCTGATCGTGATTTTTTGAAACGAGGTGAAGTAATGTCAGATGACATGATTGATGGTTACCTTGCTCTAAAAGAAGAAGAGGTTCTTACTTTTGAACAAGCGCCACACCCCGTTGAGTATGCCATGTATTACAGCGTTTAGATGACAACATTCCTCACCCTTGGACCGGTTTAGGTCTGAGGGTTAAAGAGGGAGGCACCAGACCATATAGACCCCAC
>CAZCKO010000144.1:0-321 GCA_964499275.1 uncultured Rhodospirillaceae bacterium | reverse complement strand
ACGTGCCGCCTCATGGGGGCATGGTTTGAATTTCAGAACACGAAATATGGTTACAGCACGAGACTTAAACTCTAATTGAACTTAATTGGAAGTGTGATGTTTAGAACGAATTGATGAAGAAACATTTATAGTTACGTCATGCCAACCCTGTATTAAGAGAGTAGACACGCGAACAATGTCAGAGATCAATATTCTCGCTACGGCAGGTGAAAGTGGCATAATTGAAATTATAATAAAAGAAGCCGGCTATAGGCTTTCTTCAATCACCATTGTTTGTTTAGTTCAAAATATGAGACCAAAGGAAGTTATAGCCACCTTAAA
>CAZCKO010000143.1:0-2564 GCA_964499275.1 uncultured Rhodospirillaceae bacterium | reverse complement strand
AACTCTGAGGCAGGAAGTGGAAAATGCTGAGGAGGCCGAAGGACAAGAAGTAGTAAAAACTTTGTCTGCACCGATCAAAGACCAGGGTGGCCTAGTAATACTAAAGGGTAATTTAGCTCCAGATGGCTGTGTCCTGAAAATAGCTGGACATGAAAGGATGTTTCACAAAGGTCCAGCGCGTGTTTTTGACGGAGAAGAAGAAGCTTTTCAAGCGGTCCAGACTGGATCGATAAAAAAGGGTGACGTGGTGGTGATAAGAGGTGAAGGTCCCTGTGGAGGGCCTGGAATGAGAGAGATGCTGGGAGTCACTGCGGCTATTGCAGGGGCTGGGTTGGGTGAATCAGTAGGGTTGCTGACTGATGGTCGTTTTTCTGGTGCGACTCATGGCTTGATGGCTGGTCACGTCGCACCTGAAGCTGTAAGAGGGGGACCAATAGCTGGGATTAGAGACGGGGATGAGATAATCTTCGATATAAAAGCTAGGACCTTGTCGGTAGATATCCCTGAAGATGAATTAACCAGACGGGTATCAGACTGGAGTCTACCCCCCAAAGAAGTAGCTTCTGGAGTGATGACAAAATATGCTGCGCTGGTTTCCTCTGCCGCTCAAGGAGCTACAACCAGTTGAAGAATAGAGAGCTATAAAAACAGTTGGTTTTCGTAGTTTTTGATATGTTCTTCTAGACTCATTGTATGAGAAATTCTGTCCAGACCTTCCATTAGTGAGTCTCTTACAAACGGATCGATTTCGAAGTCTTCCTCCCATCCTTTCCGGTCCGATATTTTTTTTGCCACTAAGTCCACAGTGACTTTGAAAGCTTTGTGCTCCTCTGCCAGAGTTAGGAGTCTTGCCGTTTGATTCTCGGGGAGTTCCACTGGCAAAAGCCCGTTTTCATAGCAGTTAGTTTTGAAGATGTCGGCGAAGCTCGATGAAATGACAACTCTGAACCCATGGTCCATTAAAGCCCAAGGTGCGTGTTCTCTCGAAGAACCACATCCGAAATTCTTACCCGCTACAAGTATGCTTCCATTCTTAAATTTCTTACGATTTAGACAAAATGTTGGGTCAGGAGTACCGTCTTCGTTTCTTCGCCAGTCGTGGAATAAGAATTGTCCGTATCCTGTGCGTTCGATCCGTTTCAGGAATTGCTTTGGAATTATCTGGTCTGTGTCCACGTCAACTCTATCTAATGGAACCACTTGACCTTCATGCGAAGTAAACGGTTTCATTAATCAATCCATTCTCGGGTGTCTACAAAGTGTCCTGCTATAGCAGCACCAGCAGCAGTTTCAGGGCTTACCAGGTGCGTTCGTCCACCCTTGCCCTGCCTGCCTTCAAAGTTTCGGTTAGAGGTTGAAGCACAGCGCTCACCAGGGTTTAGGATGTCTGGGTTCATTCCTAGACACATCGAGCATCCAGACTCTCTCCATTCAAAACCGGCATCAACAAAGATTTTGTCCAATCCTAATTCTTCTGCCTCCTTTTTTACGGCCGTAGATCCGGGAACAACCATGGCTTTAACATTTTCATTGACCTTGTTCCCTTTGAGTATAGCGGCCGCAGCTTGGAGGTCGGAGAGTCGAGAATTGGTACAGGATCCAATGAAGACACGGTCTATCGAAATATTTTGGATTGGAACACCAGGTTGGAGGTCCATGTAGGAAAGAGCTCTTTTCATGGCCTGTTTAGCTTCTTGAGATGTAGCTTTCTCTGGGTCTGGTATAGACTCGGTAATAGGGATCGACATCTCAGGGTTGGTGCCCCAGGTAACACAGGGTTCCAGTGATCTAGCGTCTATCTCAATGACACTATCAAATTGACATTCTTTGTCGGATGCTAGATTGAGCCAGCTATCTGTAAGTGATTTTACATCCTCAATGTCGTCTTGAGGGATCTTGTTCATTAGATAACTAATAGTTGTTGCGTCTGGAGAGATCATCCCAGCTCGTGCACCCGCTTCTATGGACATATTGCAAATGGTCATGCGTTCTTCCATGGAAAAAGCTTTGATTGCTTCTCCGGTGTATTCGATTACATGCCCCGACCCACCATCAACTCCGATCCGAGAAATGATGCCTAGGATCACGTCCTTTGCGGTTACTCCTTTGCTGAGTTTTCCAGAAAGTTTGATTTGCATGGATTTTGGTTTATCCATTGGGAGACATTGCGTCGCTAATACGTGCTCGACCTGTGAAGTTCCAATGCCAAAAGCCAGTGCCCCGAATGCGCCGTGGGTAGATGTGTGGCTATCTCCACATACAATCGTCATTCCAGGTTGCGTTAGTCCCAGTTCAGGTCCAATAACATGAACAATTCCCTGTTTTTCACTGTCCACATCATAAAGGGTGATCCCAAAATCCCGGGCGTTTTTCTGCAGAGTTGCGATTTGATTTCTTGCAAGATCGTCATGTATGGGCAGAGATCGATCCGTAGTCGGGAGGTTGTGGTCCACAGTAGCAAAAGTCAGGTCTGGTCGACGAACGTGACGCTTTGCAATCCTAAGACCTTCAAATGCCTGAGGTGAAGTCACTTCGTGTAGTAGATGCAGATCGATATAGATAAG
>CAZCKO010000142.1:0-2577 GCA_964499275.1 uncultured Rhodospirillaceae bacterium | reverse complement strand
GGTAAAAAAGATTTTAAGCATATGTTTTTAAACCCTGAGTATAATTCATGTCGATTTTCGAGGGTCTCATATTTTCAAAGGCTCTCGAAATGATCTTGAGGAGATGCTGGGAAACCTTCTTGAAAATGCTGGAAAATATTCCAGTGAAAATATTTGGATTACTGTTGAAGTTTCCGACATTTCCAAAACGCCACGTCCGATGTTAACAATTACAATAGATGATGATGGACCGGGTGTGCCCGAAGCCATCAGAGAAACAATGTTTTCACGTGGAAAACGTTATGACGAAACAGTCCCAGGAAGTGGGTTTGGCTTGGCAATAGTTAAACAAATCTCGACACTCTATGGTGGCAGTATCCAACTAGAGGATTCGCCTAGAGGGGGGTTAAGGGCATTGCTGTCGTTACCGCGAGGGCAACAAGTTTAATTTGATATGTCAGAGACCATAAATATTTTAAATATCAGGAATTATGACATTTAGAATCGCTGTGTTACCCCGTTCGATGGACTTTAACCCTTCTTCAATAGAAAATTTTAATTGACCTACTTTTGTTACTAAGCATCCAAACCCGCCTACCACATCAGCCATCTCTTCATATCGGTGGGATTTGATGTGAACACCATAATAATCATCTGTTTGGTTAGACACGCCGTTTGGGTAAAAATCGTCGTGGGTGCTCTGCATAGCCGAATATTTAGAATTATTTGTAATGATAATCATTATTGGAAGTTCATGATCCTCAGAAAATGTAAGAGCAGGTAAAACTGGGTTGTATAAAAATGTTCCGTCGCCAATAGTCATAACAACGTGTCTTTCTGGAAGAGTAAGTTTTACTCCTAAAGCGTAGCCAAGACCCTGTCCTAAACCGCTGGGTGCTCGAAAAAAACCGTGTGGATCATTCCACATCAAATGGTCATGAATGGCACGGGAGTGAGTGATGGTCTCATCCACGTATGAAGTATTTCGTGGCATGACCTCTCGCAAGGTTTTCATCAGAGAAGGGATAGTTATATTTTCTTTTTTAAGATCTTTCTGCTCCACACTATTGAGCTTTGATAGCCAGTCTTCGTGCTTTAAGGTCCAGAATTTCTTCCTTTTTTGGATATTTTGCCGATCGATTTTCAATTTTTCTATTTCATCCGTTAGTAATTTTAGTATTAGCCCAACATCGCCTTCGAGGTAGTGCTCACTATTTGTGACCTGATACACCATGTGCGATTTTATCGGGGACCTGCTAATAGAAATGACTTCTGCCGTTTCTGAAAAATTACTGGGTGGGTACCAGGGGGCACGGCTTTCAATTAATATCGCTAAATCAAAATCATCTTTGTAATTATTGATATTATTTCCAAGATGAAGATTGCTCGTTTTTGGGAAATTACCAAAGAAAGCGCCAGGTCCTTCTACTACTGCTATTCCGAGTGTTTCAGCGAAGTTTGAAAGAGCTGTAAACGTTTCCGTATTCGGCCCAGCGTTTTCAACGATAATAATAGGATTTTTAGCCTTAGATATCCTCAATGCACCTTCCTGAATGTCTTCTCTCGTTGGTCTCAATGTAGGCGCTTTTGGTACCGTCCGCAGTTTACCTGGTTTTTCCCACTCATGAAGCATCGTTTCCATGGAAACACATAGATAGGTGGGACCTCGGGGCTCCCGCTGAGCTAATTCGCCTGCACGTATTACTGTTTCATAAAGGGTCTCCGGCGAGGGGATTTGCTGAGCCCATTTTACGACAGGCTCCATTAATCTTTGTGGACCGCCTACAATACTAAGGTTTCGATACCACTGGGAGCCCGGATCAAAATCGGTTTCGCCATATCCTGATGCTTCCCCGGACATAATTATCATTGGGATTTCCATCGCCTTTGCTGCGTTAATGGCCATTGATCCCTGCATTGGTCCGGCACCGGCATGGAGTATGACCGCCTGCATTCGTCCCGTAATTTTGGTGTTGGCTGATGCGATTGTGACAGCAAGAAGTTCGTGGCCGCAGTCGATGTATTGCGGTCCTGGAGTGTTTTTTGATCTTTGGTTTGCCAGTGCTTCCCACAGTGACGGCCATTCAGAACCTGGAGAGGAAATTATCAAATCGATGTTTAAATTTCGAAAGGCTTCCAGAATACCTTCGCCGCCATCTAAGTTATTTTTCAATTTTGTTCTCCGGATGTCTAAAGGATTTATCGAAGAATTATCCTTATTCTACCTGTAAGTCGGAAGAAATTTATGGGATTTATTTATTTTTTTATTTTGTGCATAATAAAACCATAATAAAGATAATGAGATATAAAAAGATATAAATTCGTATTAAATCAGGGAGTCTAAGATGTTATTAAGATCGTTAGCATTCGTACTTGGTACGTTATTTCTGGTATTGAATTTAAGCCATACAGTTGAAGCTGTTTCGTTTAAAGATAGAACGGTAAAGGTAATTGTTCCCTCAGGTAGCGGGGGCACATATCACGTTTATTGCCAAATCGTACAAAGAAATATTGGGAGACATATACCTGGTAAACCCAAAACAATTATCCAAAACATGTCGGGAGCGGGCGGAGTCAAGTCCGCCAACTATATGTATA
>CAZCKO010000141.1:0-2674 GCA_964499275.1 uncultured Rhodospirillaceae bacterium | reverse complement strand
GGGGTCGTAGGTTCAAATCCTATCGCTCCGACCAATCATTTTAATGGGTCAATCCAGCTCCCTAAATTTTTTTTGGGTGTGACCTCTTTAAATCTTTTAATTAGGCCGCTGCCTCAATTTCATCGTCATTCGCAGCTCTAAATGCCTCCCTTAGATGGATTCTCTCCAGCACCTTCCTGAAGAGGCTACAAAGAACTCCTTTGTGAAGACCATATCAAGCCCTAAACCCCAATCATCTCGAACATTTCCCTGCACAGGCGCGTGGCGGGATCACGTAGTTGTTGTGGAATGTTGAAGTGGTTGCATTCGACGACCTCGAATTCTGAACAGGGCCAACCGCGGTCACGCCAGGCCGCGGCATAGATATTGCTCTGACGCTTGAATTCTGACGTTTCCGACCCGCCAAAGCTCACGATGAGCGGACAGCCCTGTTCGGGTAGATGATGGATCGGGCTGTTACGGTGCGCTGCTGGCTCGTCCAACTGAGCCCATTCGTTGGGTTCGGATAACCGGACCGGCTCGAGATCATACAGGCCGTTGAGCGCCAGCGCGCCTTTGACACAATCGGCCGGCACCCCAAACTCATCATGCCAACCGCCGGCCAGGACCATACCCGTAATGTGCCCCCCAGCGGAGGTTCCGCCGACAAAAATACGATCGGGATCGGCGCCGAATCTCTCTGCGCCGTGCGTCCAGACCCAAGCCACGGCCGCCCGGCTCTGACGCGTTATCTCATCCAGCGAAGCGCCTGGCGCCAGGCTGTAATTCACTGGCACCACGGCGATACCCTGCTCGACGAAATTGGGCGCCATGGCGGCTGCCTGCTTCTGGCTGTTGGCGCGCCAGTAACCACCATGAAAATAGAGGAACACCGGCGCCTTCACACCAGCCGGAAAGATGTCGATCACTTCATCGGGGTGATCGCCATAGGACAAATCGAGCAGACACTCCAAAGATTGCCTTGCTTCTTCGCTGTACGCATCGTTCTCGCGGCCAAAAATCGTGTAGTCTGGTACTGTGCCCCGGGCGTTATATTCGATGTCCAGTTGGGCTCGGTCGAAATCGCGATAGATCTTGGTCATTGCTATGCTCCACTTATGGTGAAATTTTGGAATCGCTGACCTCTGTGTAGAGTAAGCGCAAGGGCCTGTCCGAATTTACTGTGCCCCCATTTTGAACACTAAAAAATACTAAAACCAATAGGTTAGAGGATTTTTTTTTAAGGTAAAACCCAAGAGCCGATGGGGGTCAAGAGGTTGGAGGTTCGAATCCTCTCGTTCCGACCAATGATTTCAATCCCTTAGCTAGTATTGAATGTTTTAGAGTCAGAAATTAATGAGACTTTAATGTGACTTTTGGCACCGAATTGCGTCAGTTTATTAAGCCGCTGCCACGATTTCGGGGTCGTTTGCGGCCTCAAAAGCCTCACTTAAGTCGATACTCTCTAGCGCTCGCCCCAACCATAACTTTTTTTGTCGTGTGACCTTCAGGCAAAGGTTCTATTCCGAAAAACGCGCCGTTTCCATACCATCGAGCGCCAGCTGATCGCGCAAATCGGCAGTGCGCTCCAACTTGGATTTTTCGAACTGAATACCGATCGCGTCAGCCAACCGGTTAATGGCGTGAAATAACGCCGCCACGGCGGCGGCATCAACAACGGCATCATTGCCGAGCACACGGAACAGTGCGTCGCGCGTCGATGCGACTTCGGCCACAGTGCCAGTCACGATCGCCTCAACGTAGCGGACGAACAGCACGCCGTTCTCGATCTCAACGTCGGCGGCTGCACCGGTGACGATACGAAGGTCGGGGTTTTTGCTGGTCTGCAGACTCACCCGGAGCCTGTCGGAATGGCTGGCAGTTCAGTAAAAGCACCCATTAAGCGAGGAGACCCGGCTCGCCACCAGCTCGACCTGGCTCTTGGAAATCGAACGCGGATTAATCGGCAGGTTCCACATCGCCTCTGGCGGCAAGTACTGCACGTCGTTGAGCGCGAAAAAGCTGATCGCCTCTGCCGGCACCAGGCTCATGGCGCGCCTGACATTTGGCGCATTGGGAGCATCGCCGATATTGCGGGGATAGATGGAAAGCAGCTCCTGATCCGCGTTCTCCGGCGGGACCGTCGGCAACCAGGCGGTGTCCTTCACGGCGCCCGCGGGCCGTTCGCGGGAAGGTTCTCCCTCGATAGGATCGGGCAACAAATGCCGAGCGATTCCCAGCGCATCGGTGAAGGTATCGATGCAAAGACAATGAGCGATAACGCCAACGATTTCTATATAATCCGTTTCGGCGATTCCGCCGGCGATCACGCCCTCAACCCAGGTTTGCGTGATCCGCCCGGGATCGGTTGCGATTCGATGTATCATCTCGACGATGTTTTTCGGCAAATCCTTCAGACTGTCGTGTTCCCCCTCGACCAAATATGGCGATAATGCTGCCTTTCTTTCACCACACAGGAGACAGGCAGCGGCGTTTCGCGTTTCAGCCGCGATGGCGACCCGCCGCTCACCGGTCAGCCACGTGCCGGGCGCGGCGATGTGACGCCAGGTCCGAATATGCGTATCGACGATATCCTGGCGGACGGCATAAGGCGCGTGATCGTACATCGTCTCCTCCTATAATGGTTTGCGAGCGGCGACCCCACGAGCTTATATTCTTCTCTCGGTACCACAAG
>CAZCKO010000140.1:0-2712 GCA_964499275.1 uncultured Rhodospirillaceae bacterium | reverse complement strand
CAGCTCCGTCAGCTATTCTGCGACGCCGTGACCCGTTAAAAAGTTTAGGATTTTTCCGTTCCTTTGGCGTCATTGACAAGATAATCGCTTCTTGACGACCTAGGGCTTTATCATCGACCTGTGAAGCTCCCATTTGCGCTTTAATTTTCTGTGAGCCGGGAAGCATCCCCATAATTCCACCCATCCCACCTAACTTGCGGACTTGCTGAAGCTGTTTAGCAAAGTCTTCAAAGTCAAACTGTCCTTTTTGAAATTTTTCAGCCAGTTCTTCTGCTTCTTTTTCTTCTACAACTTCAGACGCCTTTTCAACCAATGAAACCACGTCTCCCATACCCAGGATCCGTGAGGCTATCCGCTCAGGATGGAACACTTCAATAGCGTCAATTTTTTCACCAGTGCCTAATAATTTAATTGGACAACCAGTTACTGAGCGAATTGATAAGGCGGCTCCTCCGCGGGCATCGCCATCGACCCGGGTAAGAAGAACGCCGGTCATCGCCAGCTTTTCATTAAAAGCACCCGCTGCAGTTACCGCATCCTGACCGGTCATAGCATCTGCAACGAACAGAGTCTCAATTGGCTTACAAATTTGATGAACCGCACTCGCTTCATCCATTAGTTCATCATCAATATGCAGCCGCCCGGCAGTGTCCAAAATTACAACGTCATAACCCTCCTTACGCGCGGTCTCCATCGCGCGCTTTGCAATCATTTCTGGAGTCTCGAAGGGTATTATTGGCAACGTACTAATATCGGCATCCACCCCCAAAACTTCCAATTGTTTTTGGGCAGCAGGCCGGCGCACATCAAGAGAAGCCATTAAAGACTTTTTCCGGAACTGGTTCCGGAGATACGAAGCGACCTTGGCAGTTGAGGTAGTTTTTCCAGACCCTTGGAGACCAACCATCATTATGGTTGCCGGTGGTGAAGCGGCCAGGTTCAACTCTGCCTGATCACTGCCCAGCATTTTGGTTAGCTCATCGTTCACTATCTTTATAACCATTTGGCCTGGCGAAACACTACGAATAACCTCTTCGCCAACCGCATTCTCACGAACTGAGTCGATAAAATCTTTAACTACTGGCAGAGCCACATCTGCTTCAAGCAACGCAACACGGATTTCACGAAGAGCTGTCGTTACATCCTCTTCGGATAACACTCCGCGCTTTTTAAGCTTGCCGAAAACATCGGATAACCGTGAACTTAGCGTATCAAACATTGATCCCAATCAAAAAATTTGTCCAACGCAAACTGCACCGGTGAGCGAAAACTCGCAGACCGATGGTCACCCCGCGGCGAAAATAGGCTACACTTACCTTGGGTTGGCGTGGAATTTACACTGCAAATGCGGTAAGTCAAGCCAAAGGCTTCATCACTTTTCTTGACGAATAACAAATGAAAAGCGACTAATTACCAATATGACCGGACCAAATATCTTTTCAACCCTCCACAAAGCCCAACGAATATGGGTGATTGCATCCGTCCATGGAGAACTTGACCGTTTACTGAAGATTCAATCTGAAATCGAAAATAAGTTTATCCCAGGTGATCGTTTGATTTTTTTGGGCAACATTTTAGGACGCGGCGTCCATGTGCGGGAAACTGTAAATGCCCTGATGACATTTAGACGTGTGATCTTATCACGTCACAATTATTTCACACACGATTTTGTTATATTACGAGGTGCTCAGGAGGAAATGTGGCAACGATTGATGCAGCTACAATTTGCTGTAAATGCCTCAGAGGTCTTGGAGTGGATGTTGGGTCAAGGCATAAATACCACGTTAAATGCCTATGAAAGCAGTGCCGAAGAAGCCAAAGCCGCGATCCGACAAGGCCCAATGGCAATCACTCATTGGACATCCAAGATTCGAAGAGCATTTCAAGCAGCAGGACATCAGGAATGGCTCAGTAGCCTGAAACATGCCGCATATACGAGAGAAGGCAGTATTTTATTCGTTAATCGAAGTATTGACCCTGAAAGGCCGATTGATGCGCAAGCAGACGTATTTTGGTGGGGAACCAATAAATTTGACTCAATTAAAACACCCTATAGCGGTTTTTTAAAGGTTGTGCGCGGGTTTGACCCTGCCGCTTCCGGCCTTGTAGAGACCAACCATACAATTAGTCTCGATGCCGGTAGTGGGCGGGATGGACCGTTACTAGCTGCTTGCATAAGTAAAAGTGGAGAAGTATTGGAAACTTTGGAGGCTTAAAAAGTCTATTCTTCATGACTCCTCCAGACATAAAATTACCAAATATATAGACGTGATGGGCATTTAGAACCTATAAGGCCATTATGACCAACATCGTATTTACAAAAATGCATGGGCTAGGTAACGATTTTGTTATTATAGATGCGCGGAACTTACAGCTAAAAATCACAGCCGCTGCAGCCCAAGCACTAGCTGACCGACACACTGGCATAGGATGTGATCAGTTAATCCTGCTTGATTCTGTGCCAGTTAAATCTTCCTTTGGGTCCGCAGATATTTTTATGCATATTTATAATGCCGATGGTTCCAATGTTGAAGCTTGCGGCAACGCAACAAGATGTGTTGCTGATCTCATCTTGGCCCAAGGCACGGACACCAGATTGAAAATTGGAACAGAAGCCGGAATATTGGAAGCAGAAAGACTTCCAGACGGTATGGTTACCGTTGATATGGGCAAACCAAAGTTCAACTGGAAAGATATTCCGTTGTCAGAGGA
>CAZCKO010000139.1:0-2789 GCA_964499275.1 uncultured Rhodospirillaceae bacterium | reverse complement strand
AACCAGGTATGAGCTAACCAGCCAACCGCGAACCCAGAAAGAAATTGGATATCAACTATAAAGTTAAAAAACCAACCTCCAGCGAAAATGACTGGATATTTCATGAACTTACATTTTCGCATGATCATTTCCTTTAAAATCTAACCTTAATCATGTCCACGATTAAGGCGAAAAGAGGGCGATGAATTATGAGATTTATATTATCGTTCTAGTAGAGAGTTTCCTTGACCCTCTTCTGGTAATCAGCTTCGTATTTTTTTGCGTACGCCTCGTTACCACCATCCCGATAAGCAGCGAATGTACCAATGTTAGGAACCTGGCTGTCTACTAGAGCACCTTCCTTACGCCATAAACTCGAACGCACAAAGGCTTTAGGGCAATGATGAAAAGCCTCCTCAACGTTAACAACAACTACCGCGCATGGTCTCTTGCCTCCTACAAGAAATCGATCCAATAACTTTGGATCGGTACTAATAGTGGCATCACCGTTAACTCGATAAGTGACACCAGACCCAGGAATTAAAAAAATAATCCCAACCTTTGAATTTTGAAGTATATTTTTCATACCATCTACGCGTTTATTCCCGGGTCTATCCGGGATTAACAAGGTATTTTCATCTAATAATTGAACGAAGCCTGGCGCATCCCCTTTTGGTGAACAATCAACCCCCTTTGCACCGGAGGTTGCAAGGATTAAAAACGGTGAAGCCGCGATGAAGGCACGCCCCGGCTCCACTATAAAATTGGTCTGTTTTTTAAGAGCCGTTTCATGTGGCAACCCGTAAAGGTCTTCCAATTCTTGGATTGAATCAATGGTATGAGATTCTCTATTTTGTTTAACTTCCATTGTTATACTTTCCTCTACAAATGACCTTTGAGTTAAGAATTTAGAATACTCAATTTATTATAAACTAAATACCCCCTTAGAATCAGATTTAAACTTTTAAACACCAAAATTAAGGGGGTATCCAATATACGATTTAACTTTATTTATTTCATCCAGGTAGGATTTGGATCTCCTTCTTTGAGGTCTTTTAAGTCCATATCTTTAGACCATCCGGAAATCTCTCTATTAATATTAGGGGCTGGGGCCGGTTCCTTTTTAAGTGTTGTAACAGCAATATTAATATATTTTTGTCCCTTGTCCGAATATAAGTTTATTGTTTTTGGGCTTTCGTTTTTAAACCCAGATACCGTGGAAATGATGCTCGGCTTTGGGGCTAAAACTTCTGCCTTTGGATCACCTTCAAGAATGATCGCTGAAAATGTTGCTAAAAAAAAAGCGCTTAACATTAGAATTTCCCTTTCGGTTAAATAAACGATGTCCAGAGAACCAAAAAACATAGTTTAAATTGAGCCAATAAGGTGTCCATCCATTGTTTTTTTTTGTTACAAATTAGGTAATTTTGGTTAAACTCATCGAAATAATCCAAATTCCGTCAACATATGGTCAAATCTAGAAAGGTCATACGAGAATTGAACGGTTTTGTTAATTAAGGTCTTAATTTTTATTAAATCTCAAAGTGAAACAATTTCTAAAAAATGGCTAGTGACATAGAAAAAGACGGGATACTTCTCGGTGTTAAACAATTCCCGGTTTGGCGAGAAAAAACCCAAATGGCCCGTCATGAGGGTGATATATACATCATAGAAAACCCCGAGCTCGACTCATACAAGGCACCGCTTGTAGAAGAACTACTGAAACGAGATAAAGAGCAACGATTAAAAAAACCGCTTAATAGTCTTGCCCACGGTGGAATGAAAGTGAGAGATCTAGAAGCCCTTAACATTCCGTTTTTTGATTTGATCAATGCCCGCGCTAAAGTTTTTTTTAAATTAGTCACAGGTAATAAGAATGCTGTTGTAGATGATTGTTGGGCGAATGTTATGAACCAGGGTGAATGGTTAGTTCCTCACTCACACCAAAGGTCATCAATGTCTGTGGTATATTCCCTCGAGCCGGGAAACGGTGTAACCGTCAGTAACGAACCGCTCAATGGACACTTAATGTTTAGTGATCCACGTCTTCCACAATGTTGTCCCTACGCACCCAATTATGTACAAAGTTTTTTTCGACCAATCGGTGATATATCTTCAGCCATGGTAATTTTTCCATCCATTTTAACTCACATGGTAGCTCCATATCACGGTAATACTTCACGTATAACGATTGCATGGAATATCAACGAAAAGGAAGTACCCGGAGAACTTGTCCATGTCGGAGAGACGAACAAATAACCTTCGGCCTATTAGCAAAATTTTTTCTGGTTGGTGTCTAAATTCGTAGCTCTACTGTTCCAAACAAAAGGCGACACAATCCAATTATCCATTTAAATTAGATAAATTGAATGGTTTTTGGGATCTCTTGGAAATAATGCTCTTGTGTTAAAAACTTGCAGTGAAACCTATCTCTGGATAAGGAGATTTCCCTACCCGAAAGCATAGACTTAAGGAACGCGTCTGGTTTCTCACATGATTGGTATGTTGTCAAAGGTACAACCGTTCAAATACCTGAGTTTGCAGCTCATTAGGCCGATTTATTGGTTATGGAACAACTCTTGTTATCATACAGAACCGTAGGCCTTAGCTTCTAGACTGGTCAAAAAGTAGGTTCTCCCGCCGTTTACTGGTTAAGGATAGGTTAAACGAAAAATACGACTGCTTATTCTTTCAGCAGTCGTATTTTATCAAAAACCAAGAGATACCCTCGAGGAAAATTAGGCCTTTTACAATTTCTTTATTTCATTGCTGACGGGTGGAGTTTAACCCCAACATTCTTAAATGCATCC
>CAZCKO010000138.1:0-2836 GCA_964499275.1 uncultured Rhodospirillaceae bacterium | reverse complement strand
GTCCTGGTACGCGATCAAGATCTTAACCTCGATCAGCAGCATGCTTACGCCGCTAACTTTGGAAAAGTCGCCGTCCGGAGCCAATCATCCGCAACAGAGCATGAAAAAAAAACCAGTAACACACTGATGCTCATTACCAACGTTCGTGAGAACGGAAAACCTATCGGCACACTCCCTGATGGCGAAATGATGTTTCACTCTGACACACCCTATTATGAGAGGCCTCTCAAGGCGACTTTACTTTATGCCATCGACATTCCATCCCAAGGTGGCAATACCCTGTTTTCCAATAGCTACAGAGCTGCAGAAACTTTACCTGAAGACTTAAAGGCCCGCATTGGAAATAGGAAAGCGCTGCACATCTATGATTACGGTAATCAAAATAAAACCGATGATAGCTACGATAAGAGTATCCACCCCCATTTTGCTCACCCCGTTTTTCGCAGACACCCCGAAACAGGCCGCTCTGCTCTTTTTGTAAGCGAGTTAATGACAGAAGAAATTCTCGGTGTAGGCCCGAAAGAGAGCAAGGAGCTACTACAAATGTTATTTGAACATCAGAGAAAACAGGAGTTCGTTTACGAACATAAATGGCGACCTGGGGACATATTAATGTGGGACAATAGGTGCTCCGTTCACGCTCGCACTGACTTTCCCAGTGACGAACGCCGGATGCTCCGCCGGATTACCCTTGAAGATGAGAATCCTGTCCTTGCCGGAGAGCCACCAACACCTGAGACAGCGGCCCCATAGACCTTGTCAGGAAAAATAGAAGAGTTACGACCCGAATATTTTCGTCGAATGGACGAAAGTGACGACGCCGACTTTTATGATCAGCCGCGGCTTGTCACACATATTGATGACCCTGCGTGTGCCGCTTTAAACGATTATTTCCGAATGCAGTTTCCGGCAGATAGCGAGCTCCTGGATTTAATGTCGAGCTGTGTGTCCCACCTCCCTTGGGATATCACATATAAAAAAGTCACGGGTCTTGGCATGAACCAGGTAGAATTAGATAAAAACCCTCAGCTCACCAAACGTGTCGTACACAATCTCTCAAATGACCCTACCCTACCCTTCGCCAATCAATCTTTTGATGGCTGCATGATCACAGTTTCGGTGCAATACTTGATTCACCCAATAGAAGTCTTCTCGGAGATTGCAAGGATTTTAAGACCTGGGAGCCCCTGTATCGTTTCATTCTCCAACAGATGTTTTCCTACAAAAGCAGTCGCGATTTGGCATCACTTGAATGACACGGATCACGGGAAACTTGTTGAATATTATTTTGAAGAGGCTAATGGTTTCGATAAGCCCGGAACACGCAATATTTCTCCAAACCCAGGGGAAACGGACCCTCTTTTTATTGTCCACGCGCAGGCAAGGTCTTTGTAAGACCCTATGAATCATAAAACATTCCAACTTCTCAAAACAAAAAGGTTTTTACCACTATTTATTACCCAGTTTCTCGGTGCAATGAATGACAATCTAATGAAACAGGCTCTCATTGTAATGATTACTTTTGGGATGACGAGCAGTGTTTCCCATAATCCTAGTATCCTCGTAACTATCGCGGCGGGGATTTTTATCTTGCCATTTTTTTTATTCTCGGCGACGGCTGGCCAAATCGCCGATAAGTTCGAAAAGTCAAAAACCATACAATTAATTAAGTTAGCGGAGATCATAATCATGGTCGCTGCGGTTTTAGGCTTCTATTTCAAAGATACATATCTTCTTATGGCCATCCTTTTTATGATGGGGTGCCAGTCGGCCTTTTTTGGTCCCCTTAAATATGGGATCCTACCCAATCACCTCTCCAAGGAAGAACTAATTGGCGGCAATGCCCTCATTGAGGGAGGGACATTCATGGCAATTTTACTAGGAACTATTGCTGGGGGGTTACTTATCGCCACTGACCATGGCGTGATAATTGTCTCTATTATCCTGGTATTAGTTGCTGCATTCGGATGGCTATCAAGTCATGGAATTCCGGAGGCCGAAGCCGCCGATGTAAAAATTAAACTAAACCCGAATATCTTAAAAGAAACTGTTAGGCTCCTCAGCATCGCGAAAGAAAGACGCCCGGTTTTAATTTCAATATTGGGAATCTCATGGTTCTGGACCGTTGGAGCAACATTTCTGACACAGTTTCCCAACTTCACTAAAAGTCAAATTGGAGGTGATGCCACTGTTGTAACGCTCTTCATGGTGACTTTTTCTTTAGGCATTGCCATCGGCTCACTAATTTGTGCAAAAATATTAAAAGGTTCAATTTCTGCCAAATATGTACCGGCTAGCGCGTTAGGACTCGCAATTTTTACTTTTGATCTCTACTTTGCGAGTAAGGGCCTTAATCCTTCCAATTCTAATTTGATGGACGTAAAAGATTTTGTCTCTAATCTTTATAACTGGCGTATTCTTTTAGACTTAACCGCAATTTCAATATTCGGTGGTCTCTACACAGTTCCACTTTACGCCATTCTTCAAAGCTATTGTGTGCCTAAACTCAGATCTCGTACCATTGCTGCCAATAACATTATAAATGCCCTGTTTATGGTCATTGGCGCCATGGTTGTCGCTGTTCTTCTCGGTTCAGGGTGGAATATACCGCAGATCTTCTTAGGATTAGCCATCGCAAACACGATAGTTGCTGTTGGGATCATAAAACTGCCCCAATCACAAAATAAAATTCCCTAGCGAAAACCTGCTTTTTCTAACCTTGGTAAGACCTCGTCACGAAAAAAGGGGAAATGCTCAAGATAATTAGCCATTCCCATGGCAAAAGCATCAATTCCGGCCTCATTGAGTCTAATTAACAGCTTCGAGACATCATCAG
>CAZCKO010000137.1:0-2849 GCA_964499275.1 uncultured Rhodospirillaceae bacterium | reverse complement strand
CCTAAATGTCTATGAAGTCCCGTTGCCGGACGGATCAAAAGCATTTGACGATTAGTTGGTCAGACCCAAACGCCAAAATAACCCGAGAGGAAATGTAATGATTGATTTATATAACTGGCACACATCCAACGGGCGAAAGCTCTTCATAATGCTCGAGGAACTTGGATTAGAGTACCAGACGCACGCCATCAATATTTTGAAGGATGATCAATTTACGCCAGAATTCACGGCGATTAATCCTAACGGGAAAATACCCGCCATGATTGACCAAGAGGGGCCTGGAGGAGAGCCTATTACACTTTTCGAGTCTGGGGCGATGCTTATGTACCTCGCTGATAAATACAGTAAATTTATCCCATCCGCAGAAGAGGCTCGTGACCGTTACATCACGATCCAATGGCTTATGTTTCAAATGGGCGGCATTGGGCCCATGTTCGGCCAGGCACACCATTTCCGACGAGCGAAAACTCAGGTTGAATATGGGATAAACCGTTACACTACCGAGGCACGACGTTTGTGGGGTGTGCTTGATGGTCATTTGGGAGACAACGAGTACATGCACAAGAGCTATTCAATCGCTGACATGGCAATTTTCCCGTGGACCGCCCGGTATGAATGGCAAGGGGTGACGCTTGAAGAATTTCCCAACGTTAAACGTTGGTACGCGTCGCTGGAGGCGCGGCCAGCGGTTGGTCGGGCAATGAGTATCAACCTTGCTGAGGCTGCGTAACAAAACCTCGGCCAAGAACGTCGTGCGTTGCTTACTCTATATAAGACAACCACTCTGGCCGGGGCCCACCCGGGTAATTTGATTTGCCTGGTAAACAATTTGCTCATATGTCTTCCCAGTGGGAGGGCTTAGGCGTTACACTCTGACTTGCCGTTCACGAAAACGGTGCTAGGGGAGGCCGTATAATGAAGAACTATCTTGATGGTGGTGAAGCAATTTTAGAGGCGTTTAGACGTTTGGAAATCGACTATGTTATGGCGTCCCCTGGGTCAGAATGGGGCGCGGTTTGGGAGGCATTTGCGCGTCAAGAGGATGGCCAGTTAAAGGGACCCACGTACCTGAGTTGTGCCCATGAAACCCTCGCCGTTAATCTTGCCACCGGCTATACCGCTATGACCGGGCGCATGCAGGCGGTGATGCTACACACAGGCGTTGGTTTACTCCAAGGTTCAATTGGGATCGATGCTGCAAATCGTCAAGGTATTCCGATGGTAGTGGTCTCTGGCGAAGCCTTGACCTACGGCGAGAAAGAAGACTTTGACCCGGGTCCGCAATGGCAAGGTGCGCTGTCTGTTGTTGGGGGCCCACACAGTTTAGTGGATGGCATTACCAAATGGTCGCATCCCGTTAGTAGTTCTTACACGTTGCATGAGCAGTTGGTTCGCGCTGGCGAGATCTCTCAAAGGCAGCCCGCAGGGCCGGTATACATGTCGATACCAATTGAGACGATGTTGGAAGACTGGACGCCACCGCAAAATCCCCGTCGCGTGCCTCGCGCGCCCAAGCCAGTACCATCCGCTGCCGATATTACTCTTGTGGCCGACATGTTGGTTAAGAGCCAGAACCCGGCAATTGTCGCAGAATCTATCGGCAGAGATATAGAGGGCTATAATGCAACTGTTGAGCTCGCGGAGTTAATAGGCGCGCCGGTGTCAGAGTCTAATTGGATTGATTTTACGAACTTTCCTAATGACCATTCTCTATACCAAGGCATCGGCCCCCAAAACTATTTACATGAGGCCGACGTCGTTTTGACACTTCGCGCGCGCACACCATGGACCCCACCCGGGAATAGGCCGGGTCAAGCCAAAGTTGTGAACATCGATGAAGCTCCCTTTAGGCCCCACATGGTTCACCAAAACCTTCAGGCTGACGTGTTTCTCGAGGGGGATGCTATCGCCACCTTGAAATCTTTGATAGAGGAGGTCAAAGCCCAAGGAATTGATGAAACAGTGGTCAACGCGCGTCGGGAACAGTGGGGAAAAGCGCATAAAGCGTTTGTGGCCCAAAAGGATAGTCTTGCTAAAGAGGCGTTGGCAAACGAGACGATCTCGCCAATTGGATTGTGTGCAAAAATGACAGAAGTGCTCCCAGATGATTGCATTTACGTCGACGAAACGATCACCCACCGGCGTCTTATAATTGAACATCTCGGCTATACCGGACCGCAGAGTTTTTTCCATGTGTCTACCGGTGGGTTGGGAAATGGCCTTGGCCTGACGCTCGGAGTAAAGCTTGCGAAACCGGACAACCCGGTTGTCTCCGTGATTGGTGACGGGTCCTTTATGTATAACCCCATTACCCAGAGCCTCGCCCTCTCCAAGCACGAAAACCTCCCTATAATGATCGTAGTTTTTAATAATGCGGGTTACTCTGCCATGCGCCGCGAACACCACGCTTATTATCCGGACGGAGTTGCAGCAGAAAAAAATGCGTCACTCGGCCACTCAATCACGGCTCTAGACTACGCTGAACTCGGAGTGCCTTTTGGCTTCTTTGGCAGCCGTGTTGAAAAGATGGACGAGCTCTCT
This sequence comes from uncultured Rhodospirillaceae bacterium, assembly GCA_964499275.1. Taxonomy (GTDB): domain Bacteria; phylum Pseudomonadota; class Alphaproteobacteria; order MPNO01; family UBA2964; genus UBA2964. Next base: position 308 of record CAZCKO010000137.1, on the reverse strand, counting down.
GATTCACTTTCTGAAGGGATCGCCGCGGTTAAAGCAGGACGTACCGCTATCATCAATGTTGTTCTCGATGAAGACCCCTCCGCGCGCAATTAATTATCCATCCTGTCGTTGACATTCTGGACGAGGCTCCGCTAAACACGCCAGTGCATACAGCGTGATAATCATCGCTCCCGGCGGAGGGGTGGCCGAGTGGCTGAAGGCGCTGGTTTGCTAAATCAGTATGCGGGTAACCGTATCGAGGGTTCGAATCCCTCTCCCTCCGCCATTTAGTCAATAAAAACAATAACTTATTGATTATTTATCCTTTC
>CAZCKO010000136.1:0-2895 GCA_964499275.1 uncultured Rhodospirillaceae bacterium | reverse complement strand
GTTCCAGTCTTTTTCCCCACCCATCACTAGGGTAGGGGTTTTTATCCTGTCAACTTTATTGAAAGGACTGATGGCTTCACAGTTTTCACGATTGTTGCCTTCCCAAGGCAAGCCCAGTTCTTTTTCCCACTGAAGTTGATAATGGTCATGTCCATAATTTGCTATGTAGAGAAATTCACTGGCCCCTGTGATCGCTCCTGAAAAACGGTCTGTTTGAGTTATAACGTGGTCGGTCAGTATCCCTCCATAGGACCACCCACCCACCCCGAGTCGATTTGGATCTGACCACCCTTGTTCAATAGTGTAGTCCACTCCTGCTACAACGTCTTCGTAGTCCCTGACTCCCCATTCAGCCCAAAGGTCCGACGAAAAATCCTGTCCATAACCAGATGATCCACGTGGATTTGTTTGCACAACCAGATAGCCATTTGCTGCGAATAGTTGTGCTTCGAAGTTGAATGAGTGTCTGTATTGGCTTACGGGACCCCCATGAATTCTTAGAAGGGTGGGATAACGTATTCCTACTTCAAATCCTACTGGGAAGGTCACGAAACCTTCTATCTCAGTGCCATCTCTGGAGGGGAATTGAACGTTCTTGACTTCTGCGATATCAATGTCTGCCAAAAAATCATCATTAGTAAATGTGACTCTGCGCAACTCATCGTCCTTTAGGACATGTATTTCAGATGGTCTATCGAGAGTGCCTATCAAGCTGGCCACAACTCCATTCTTTCCTAAAGAAAATAGTCCCGCACTCAAGGATCCCTCTACAATTCGAACAGGACTACCTCCCTGAGATGAAATCTTGACAAGATGGTCTTCAGATGAGTCTTCTAGTCGGAAAATTATATCTTCTCCATTCTCACTAAATCGTGGTGAGCTCACATTTCTATCTATTTCTTGCGACAAAATATTAGCTTCACCTCCGTCAGAAGAGATAACAGCTAGATGTCTAGTTGCATACCAGATCAGGTCTGGTTCGATAACTGAGACATAAGTGATCCATTTTCCATCAGGGCTCCAGGACGGTGATGAGTCGGAACCAGGGTTGGATGTGACCTGCCGAAGGGTTTGGCCCTTATCTGTATTTTGAGAACTGACTATCCAAATGTCGGTATTTTGATTTCCATCGGGTTCGGCAGTACGGTTGCTGACGAAAGCGATGGTTCGTCCATCTGGACTCCATACAGCTTGAGATTCGTCGAAGTCACCAGAAGTGATTTGAGTGAGGTTATGGGTTTCCAAATCAAAAATGTATAGATGGGTATGTTGGTTTCCGGTCAGATATCCCTGTCCATCACGTTTAAATTGGAGCCGGTCGATTACCCAGGGGGCTTGAGGTGCATTTTCCTTTTCACTTCCCCAACCATTTTCTGGTTCGGGGTCCCGAATAGTCAGTAGTAATTGTGATCCATCTGGTGACCACTGATAATCTCGAATACCTTGTTCTACTTCAGTAAGTTGTACTGCTTCTCCCCCTCTGCGATCCAGGATCCAGACTTGGTTATTGCTCCCATTTCTGGAACCAGTGAAGGAAAGGAATCGTCCATCTGGACTCCATTGTGGATTACTGGAAGATGCTCCTGAAGTAGTCATCGGTATAGCTTCTCCACCATCCGAAGAGACCATCCATACGCGAGTTTCAGAACTTTCTTCCTCCAAGCTAGTTTCGGTTATTGTATAGGCAATCCATTGGCCCTTGGGGCTCAGTACTGGAGATCCCAGCCTCTTAATTTCAAACTGATCAGCTGGCTGCAGGTGTCTTGGAGCTTGAGCCTCAACTTTGTGGCATGTTGCAACGATAAGAATCCAGAGAATAGTCGTTTTAATATTTGAAAAACTACGATCTCTAATGATTTCGGTTTTTAATTCTGAGAGAGCGTTTTTGGTCTCCATGCTGCCTTGTAGGGTTTAAAGTTTGTGTTATGTGCGCCAAGGATAGGGAGGTCTTTGTAGATGCCAGTCAGTTTCTCTTTGATAGGCCATGCCAAAATCAAGGGTAGATTGATCCTCCCAAGCTGAGCTGACTATCTGAACGGAAAGAGGTAGTCCATCTTCATCAAATCCACACGGAATTGCCAGTCCAGGGTGCCCCACTAGGTTTCCCATAGAAATTAGTTTGGCAGTGGCAGAGTTTACTTCATTTGGTGCTTCCCATTCAGGTCTTGCCGGCACTGGCCAGCCATTTTGCACTACACGTAGAGCTGCTCCATTAGGCCAGGTAGGAGCAATCACGGCATCGAATTCACCGACTAATTGTTCGGCCTCTCTCTTCACTTGGTTGCGAATTCGTTGCGCTGTAAGATAATCTGAAGCTGGCATCATTCTTCCTGCCATCCACCCTGCAGCTCGGTCTTCGTTGAAAGAAAACATCTCTTTGATACGTCCGTCGTCAAATAGATTTTTGAAATTCGTACCACTTTCGACTGTAACGAGTGTTGAAAAGAGAGCTCCAGTAGGTCTCTGAGGAAATGAAATATCCTGGAGTTCCACCCCCATTTGCTCGAAAGAGTCTAGAACTTCCTGAAAGACCCTTCTTGTAGTTTCTGAAGCTGACAACTCAAACTCAGCCCTACATACTCCTAATTTCTTCCCTCGCATATTTCCAGGATCTGGTCGAAAATTGAATGTTCGTTGGCCCGTAGAGTTGTCTTTAGGGTCGTAACCAGCTATTTGCTCCAGCACATAGCCACAGTCTTCAGCCGATCGCCCAACTGGACCTATCTTGTCTAGACTCCATGATAAAGCCATACAGCCGAATCTACTGACCCTTCCAAAAGTTGGTCGCAGGCCTGAAGCTCCCACTGCTGATGCAGGGTAAACTATCGATCCTCCTGTTTCGGTACCGATTCCGAATCCCATGTGTCCAGCTACTGCTGCTGAGACTGTTCCTCT
>CAZCKO010000135.1:0-2966 GCA_964499275.1 uncultured Rhodospirillaceae bacterium | reverse complement strand
AGGTTTGTCGGTTACCTCCTCCGAGAGGCCGGCAACGTACCAGCAGTTTCTTAAGGGACGTGTATTCATGCTCTAGATATACCAAATAAAAAATGATCTTTAAATCTAACGCTTTTTAAATTTATTCACTTTTAGAGCTGGTTATCATTCTGATAACCAAAAAGGCCGCTAAAGCGGCAAAAAGATGTTTAAGCGTATGTCCACTTATAAGTCCTGAGGACAACCCGTATAGCCAATGGTCGAGTTGTTCTAATAAAACGGCAAAACCGTAACAGACTACAATCCAAAATAAATATTTGCCGTTTGTATGGCGCCATTGTGGAAAAAGTTTGCATAAAATGGGCAGTAGAAGAATAGGGAAGTACTGAATAAATCCATAAAACCTCAAATCACCATTTCCCTGTGCTTCTGTGATAGACCAATAGACAACACTGCCCGCTCCAAGAACGAGGTTTATCGGGAGTATACGTGAGATCAAGTCTGGCCGCCCAAGCCTATCTGCTAGGCAGGCTGTAAAAAATCCCATAAAAGCAACCGTCATTGGCAATCGGTCCCAGAATAGTCGTTCGTTGTTTGGAGACCAGTGGTAGTAGCTGGAGCCAATGCTGACCAAAAATATACCAGAAAAAAAGACAATAAACGGCCATTTTTCCCAGTGGGTTTTAAAAATACCGTAGTTTCCCGGAGATATCAAAGCCCACAGGCCCCAAAGACCAACGAATGCAAATGCCATATTTGACATTGTGTTACCAAAATTCAAAATTCCAAAACAGGTTCTGGTGTCGGCAAATAGGTGGAAACTCGGGTTTTGTGGAATTGGTTCTATTAGCAAGATACCAATTAAGCATACATAAAATATAAAAATTAAGAGTAAAACCTTAGAGTGTTGGGTAGACCTGAAAATCGTCATACTCTTGCAGCGGTTTTTTCAGACTGAATGTCTCCAGGGAACAGAAGTGACTTTATAACAACCGGGACAGCGCCAGAGGCTGATCTAATATTTCCAATATCTATATAGTCAAATTCTTCCAGGGAGATTCCATCAATGGAAATAATCGGATTTTCGAGTTTCATTTCTTCGACTGCGTGAAGCCCAAATACGCGTCCTATATCTCTCTCACAGACTAATATTAGAGGGTGTTTTTTGAGTGATTTTTTCGGCAAAATATTTTTTATTCCGGTTAAAAAACTATCGATCCTTTGATAGCTGGCTGAACCGAGCCAGTCGAAACAGATTGCTACGGGTTGTTCGGTATAAGACAGATCTAAACGCTCCAACGCGCGCTCAATTGTTTTTGATACAGTTAAGGGTGTTATCTCTTGGTGGTCTTTAAAAAAATCTGGTTTAATGACGGGAATATTTCTCAGGGGCAACATCGTGTCGTCTGATACCATATTTGTTGTACCAGATAGTTGAATTGTATATTGAGAAGCCCCAACAACCGTCGCTCTTATGTTTTCAACGGGTGGCATCACCCTGAGCCCTTCAGTCTTTACTCGTTGATGTATGGCACTTGCTAGATGGGTGCCCAGATCCCCAAATTCCCCAGTTTCGTAATCATAAATGAATTCAGAGACACCGCCAGAAAACGTTAAAGCGTCTATGTTTTTATCGCATTGGATTGTCGGTAGCCGAAGTAATTTTTCAGTTTCCGCGGTCGTTCCTTTAAGATTAATTAATTCCATCAGTATATCCGCCATATATTCGGAAATTCTGGTGCATTCTTCAGTAGATATTTTATAGCCTACAGATATATCTACGCCTGCTTTGTGCGCAAAATGCCGTCCTGCTTCCTCAATTCGGGTCACTATATTATTTTTATCGAATGAAATAAGGCGTGCGCCTATGTCTATGGCGGTTTGGCCGATAATTGTTCCTTGGTCGCAAATTGCAATTTTTGTGGTACCGCCGCCGATATCTACATTCATTACTACAACACCGACTTCTCTGGAGTTTACGATAGCTCCAGACCCATATGCCGCCATGGAAGCTTCCATCTTGTCTCCAGCAGAAACGGAAACGAACTTACCGGTTTTCACGGCAAATAATTCACCGATTGCTTGGGCATTTTCACGACGAACTGCTAAGCCTGTAAGGATTAGTGCGCCAGTATCGACGTCATCAGGAGAAAGCTGGGCTGAATGGTACTGACCGGCAATAAATTGACCAAGTTTTTCGGAGTCAATCGTCAGGTCATCGGCGTAAGGTGTTAAAAAGATATCTGAGTCGTAAATGACCTGGCGTTCTGTGGCGATGTACCGTCCATCCCTTTGTTCCATTTTTAGCCGGGAAAATACAAGGTGCGACGTAGATGAACCGATATCCACACCAACGCTTACCAGAGACGTCTTTTAAACACTTTGAATATTTCTCTCTGTGTCAGCAAAGCCTATGCGTCCGCCTTCATCATCTTCGTTCACGTTTTTAACCCTAACTAGCCGCCGGCGAAAGAATAGGTTGTATTCTTATCATAGAACTTATTTTCCATTCTGTTTTCTGACCCTTCGGCTTTAATTGCGTCTTCATAACTCTTCCGCACATGAGGGTCTTCAAGATGATACGGTATAGAGGCACCGCCCGGATAGGTAACGTCTACCATACCCGGATCAACAACAGTTTCTCCGGGAATACCAGCTTGTTGGGCGAGGTGATTATTTGGGCCATACCAACCTAAGAGTCTCAAAGGATTTTTTCCTGTAGAAAAGTGCTGGTGGAACCAGTCCCCCTCCATCGGGGCAGCCGATATCATGCTAATTTCATCGTATTCTTGTCGCAAAACCTTGTCGCTGCTTCCGTCCTGCCAAGGGGTTGGGCCGAGTTCTTGCGGCCAAGTGTAGGAGTAGCCCTTGCCCCCAATACAAATAAACACTGCCGCCGTACCCGGTGAATAAGCACGTGAATACCGGCCCACAGGGTGTTCGCTAATGTACTGATAAAAAACGTTTTCTGCCATTCGCGGTTCCAT
>CAZCKO010000134.1:0-2996 GCA_964499275.1 uncultured Rhodospirillaceae bacterium | reverse complement strand
TTCGAACAGAATTTAGTGATTTAATTTTAGGCGGAGTAACCGATTCAACTTTTAAAACAAAAAATTCTCCCTTTTTAGTTTCTTCGATATTGCTTGTTTCTCCAGTTGGCGTAGAAAAAACTTTTTCTAAAAATAGTGCTGATTTGGGCAAGCCAGATATGGGTTTACCTTTTTCGTTAAAACCTGATGGGTCAACCTTTGAAATTCTTATAACTTTTGCAGCCACCTTTTGTGCGGCTTCTCCAAGGGAGGCTCCCCCAGCAAGTGCATCATCTAGTTTGCCTGTTAACTTAATTATATCATCGACTGCCATTTCTTGAGATATGTCTCGCTTAATTTCGGCCTGAAGGTCAGAAAATGAAGGGATTTTTGCGGGTTCTATTTTCTTGACGTGAACCACATGCCAACCAAGTGCGGTTTTAATCGGTCTTGTTATCCCGTCTGGACCTAAATTAAATACTGCGTCCCCTAGGTTATCCATCATGTCACGTTTAGAAAGTTTACCGAGTTTATTATAGTCAGATCCAAATTGGGTTTTTGCTACCTTAGCGAAAGCGAAGTTGTTTTTTTCCTTTGCTTGATTATAAAATTTTTCTGCTTTGTCCTGAACCTGAAATAATACCTGTTCAAGAGAACGTCTCTCTGGTTTGGTACGAATTTCTTTACGATATTCATACTCTTCTTTGATGCGGTCCTCAGGCGGTGTCAATTCTCTGGCCACTTCTACGGGGTCTAAAAATATTGCGGTTAATTCTCGATATTCAGGGGTTTTGAATTGATTTGGATTGTTTTTATGAAAATCAAAAATGTTTGCTTCCGAAGGGGGGCGGATTGTCGATATTTTTTTGTTTGGAATATATACGACTTCGGCAACTCTTTTCTCATTCCTATACTTATAAATCGTATCCAATAACACCTTTGGGGGCGAGGAGGAGGAACGGATAGTACCAGTTATTTGTTGGCGAGTGATTTCATTTTTTAAAATCTCAATATATCCAGTTTCAGTTAAGGATTCTTGTTGAAGAAAACGTTGAAAAGCAATTCGATCAAATTGTTTATTATTTTTTTGGAATCGTTGGTCACCAAATATTGTTTCTCTGATCAGGTTTTCTCCGGCTGTAAGACCTAGAGTTTCTCCTTCTAATTTTAAAAGACGAGAGTTTACTAGCTGGTTAACTGTTTGCTCTATTAAACCTAACTGTTTGGCTTCCTTAACATCAAAATTTTCTCCAAATTGGCGACGCATAATTGACATCAGTCTTCGGACTTGATTACTAAAATCTGTTCGCGTTATTTCTGAATTTCCTACCTCTGCAATTACATTTCCTATAACAGGTCCTCGAACCACATCGCCAATTCCCCAAACAGCAAAGGAAAGTATCAAAAAGAAAGCCAAAATTTTAGCAACCCATGAGGCCGCCTTGCTACGCATTTTATCAATCATGTTGAAACCTTGTTGACCCTGTTCTCTGGAATGTTTCTCTGCAATGAATTTCCGCGCATAATAGAAAGTGAACTCCATACCTGCAATAAACAATAATCGTTAGCAATTGGCAGTCTTGGTACTATCCCGTGGTTATGTTAAGTAGCAAACAAATATTTTTACATTTATTGGAAGTTTTGAAATGAGACCTTTGATTGCTGGAAACTGGAAGATGAATGGTTCTATAGCCAGCGGGACAGCTTTGGTAGCAGCTTTAATGGAACAGCGGGCAGAAATGGATCCTGGTTGTGATATCTTAGTTTGTCCTCCATTCTTAGCCATCCGGACGATCGCTGATATAATTGAAAAAACTCCTATCCTTTTGGGAGCACAAGATTGCCATAAAGATAGCGAGGGGGCACATACGGGAGATGTTAGTGCCGCAATGTTATCCGATGTTGGATGTGAGTTTGTAATAGTTGGGCATTCGGAACGACGGGCCAACCATCATGAGATCAATGACACCGTGTTATTTAAGGCTGAGGCGGCCCACGCCAATAATTTGGTGACTATCATCTGTGTTGGTGAGACTTTGGATGACCGTCAGAATAACAAGACACTCTCGATTATAGAAAATCAATTTAATGGTTCAGTGCCTAAAACCTCCATGCATGATAATACCGTCATTGCCTATGAACCGGTCTGGGCAATTGGCACTGGTTTAACCCCGAAACCTGAACAGATTTCAGAAGTCCATGATTTTATAAGAGAGTTACTGAAAAAGAATTTTGTCGAGGAGAAAGCATTTAGAATTCTTTATGGTGGGTCAGTCAACAAAGGTAATGCTAAGGAAATCCTTTCTATCAATAATGTTAATGGAAGTTTGGTGGGTGGAGCTAGCTTGAAAGCAGAAGATTTTTGGGCCATTTGTAAAAGTGTATAAATGAGTATTGTTTTTAAATTTATTTTAAGCTGGCCAAATTGTATCCATACGGATTAAAAGAAGGCTACAGAAACAAATTTTAAAAGAAATTTGTTTTATTGGACGAAGGATAAATTTTTGGAAACAGTATTACTCTTAATTCATTTATTTTTGGCGCTAGCGCTCGTGATAGTTGTTTTGTTGCAAAAAAGTGAGGGTGGCGCCTTAGGTATTGGTGGAGGAACTATGGGAGGCCTTGTCTCAGCTCGTGGGTCAGGTGGGGTGTTGACCAAGGCAACTGGAGTTATAGCAGCTTGCTTTATAGGAACCAGTTTAGTGTTAGCCATTTTAGCTGGAAACACGGGTAGCGGGCCGACGAAGTCAATTGTTGATATGCCAGGTAAAGAAACAGCGCCAAGCAAACCTGCCGGTCCATCAGTACCACTCGCCAAATAGAGAAATATCGAATCGCCTATAAAAGTAGTGGATTTCTGCGGTCTCTTTTTCGTTGGGTGTTTTGTTGAACTGGTGTAGTGTTGGCGTCCATGACGCGGTTTGTGTTTATTACCGGTGGCGTGGTTTCATCTCTCGGTAAAGGGATTTCCTCAGCTTCATTGGGTGCCTTGCTTCAGGCGAGGGGATTCAAGGTCC
>CAZCKO010000133.1:0-3076 GCA_964499275.1 uncultured Rhodospirillaceae bacterium | reverse complement strand
ACCCACTGCCCCCTTTAGCGCTTCATTTAATGATTTCACGGCATATTGTTTTGCCTCATCGGGTTTTGCTTGCATCCAGGGCTCATCAAGTTGAACAACGTCTGCCCCGGCGGCGAAGAGGTCTTTAATCTCTTCGTTGACTACTTTAGCAAAGGCCATGGCGCAGGCTTCATCATCATCATAATTTTCATTGACCGCTGTGTGGGTCATTGTGAAAGGCCCTGGGACAGTAATTTTGATTTTACGATCGGTATTCGCGCGAAGGAATTCAACATCACGGACCTCAATTGGGTTAATGCGCCGGATATCGCCGGTTATGCGAGGGACCATTATAGGTCTTCCTGAACGGCCGGCTATTTCAGCCGGACGGTCAATATCTACTCCTTCAAGTGCTGTGGCAAAACGATTAGAGTAACTTTCACGACGAATTTCTCCATCAGTAATGATGTCAATTCCTGCCCTTTCTAAATCGTGGATTGCGGCAAGCGTTGCGGCATCTTGTGCCTCTTCGAGCCGGTCACCTGGAATACGCCAAATTTCTTGGGCTCTAACGCGTGGCGGCACAATTGCTTTGAGCATGTCGCGATCAACCAGCCAATCCGGTTGAACATAACTACCGACGATAGTTGTTGGGAGAAGGCGATCGCTCATAATATCCTTTCGTTGTGAGACGAAATTTATTAAATGATAATCTCGGACTAGAAAGATTTATGCAATGCCGGTAGAGCCATCAAAGGATATGAGATGATTGATTTATACCATAACGGAATGTCTACATGTTCACAAAAAGTGAGGATCACACTCGCTGAAAAGGGGCAGGAGTTCACGTCGCATCACTTTAATTTGCGGGCTCGTGACCAACATAACCCTGATTATGTTGCTCTAAACCCTAACGGTGTTGTTCCAACCATTATTCACGACGGTAAAGTGGTTTATGAATCAGCGGTGATTGACGAATACCTCGATACCGTATTTTCGAGTCCTTCTTTGCGACCGAATTCGCCCTACGAGTGTGCAAAAATGAGAATTTGGGTTAAACAGCTTGATGAAGGACTTCATGCCGCGAGTGCAACCATCAGTGCTTGTATAGCCTTCCGATACCAATTCATGGAAGGAAAAACCCCTGATCAATTGAAGAAAACTCTTGATGGTTATGTTGACCCAGGTAAAAGAGCTCGGATGACTGAAAATGTAATGAAAGGAGTCGATTCATCCTTTTTCAAGCCCGCGATTAAGCGGGTTATTAAGATGTTGGATGAAATGGAAATGGCTCTTCAGGAAAGTTCTTGGCTAGCAGGGGGTACATATTCTTTGGCAGATATTGCATTCACACCCTACGTCAATCGCATTTTTCACCTTCAACAGGATTGGTTGTTTGACAGTCGGCCCAATACCGAGAAATGGTTTGGACGTGTATGTGAGCGTCCGTCATTTAAGGTCGCGATGGCGGATTGGTTTATTGATGACTTTCTTACCCTGATGGAAGCAAAAGGCCAAGAAAGCCAGGTTGGGATCAAAGCAATTGTATCAGAAATTTGAAGGTTGGCAGATGACGTACATTCGTTACTATCACTCTGATAATTAAATGGGGTAATAATTTGCCTCGCGAATTTCCATTTTGGGAGAGACCGATAATGAAAAAGGCATTTATATTAGGTTTGTCAGCGCTTGCGTTGACTGTTGCAGCGCCTCAGGTAATGGCGGCAAAAGCAAAAAATATTAAGATAGGCTTTGTTACTACTTTGTCAGGCGGAGCAGGCGTGATCGGTAAAGATATGCGTAACTCCGTTAAAATTGCACTGGATCACCTCGGTAATAAGATGGGGGGTATCCCGGTTGAAGTGATTTTTGAGGATGATCAGGTTAAGCCGGAAGTAGGTAAGCAAAAGACCGAAAAGCTTCTTCACAAGGATAAGGTTGATATTGTCTCCGGGTTTATTTGGTCACACGTCGTCCTGGCATCAAGAAACAGCGTTGTGAAAGCCGGAAAATTTTTGATCATTTCAAATGCGGGAACATCCAAAATAGCGGGTCGCCTATGCCATAAGAATATTTTCTCTACTTCCTGGCAGAACGATCAGGTGCCCATGGCAATGGGTGAGGTGTTAAACAAGCGCGGTGTGAAAAGTCTTTATATTATTGCTCCAAACTACGCGGCGGGCCGTGATATGGCAGCTGGTGTGGGGCGGACGTTTAAGGGAAAGATCCTTGGCAAGGATTTGACGAAGTGGCCAACCCAGCTTGATTTCTCGGCTGAACTCGCTAAGGCACGAGCTTCCAAGGCGGATGGAGTTTTCATATTCTATCCTGGGCGGGCAACTAATGCTTTCATGCGCCAGTATGCTCAAGCAGGGTTGACCAAAACACCACTGTATTCGGTATTTAGCGTCGATTCCCTGAGTTTGCCTAAGCTGCAGCAAGCCAAATTACAAAATGTACTAGGAACCTTTTCTACACAGTTCTGGGCCCCTGATCTAAATACACCTGTGAATAAAAAATTTGTTTCGGATTACAGAAAGAAATTTGGAAGCTATCCTTCTCATTACGGTGCGCAAAGCTATGACTCAATCATGCTGATTGACAGTGCTGTGCGGGCTGTTGGTGGAAATATTAAGAATATGGATGCAATGAGGGCTGCTTTCAGAAAAGCGGATTATGGTTCAGTCCGTGGCAAGTATGTTTACGGGAATAACCATTTTCCAATTCAAGATTTTTTCCTTCGTGAAGTGGTTAAGGATAAAGATGGTAAATGGACAACCAAAATTGTTCAAAAAGTCTATTCGAAACACCAGGATGTTTACGCCAGTAAATGTAAAATGAAAAAGACTTGGTAAACAGTGTTAATTGATTTAGAGGCGGGGGTGCATTTGCGCCCCCGTTTCGCGTTAAGTTAAGAATTTTAATGATTGATCCGGTTCTTCTTTTTGAACAACTTTTTAACGGCGTGCAGTATGGCATTCTGCTATTTTTACTAGCAGCCGGGCTGACGTTAGTTTTTGGTATCATGGATATGATGAACCTTGCCCACGGTTCACTCTATATGGTGGGTGCCTACATCGCCGCAACAGTGACATTG
>CAZCKO010000132.1:0-3126 GCA_964499275.1 uncultured Rhodospirillaceae bacterium | reverse complement strand
TCCCATACCTGCAACATCTCCGACATTATCCCCAACATTATCTGCAATTGTAGCTGGATTTAATGGATGATCTTCAGGAATACCAGCCTCAACTTTTCCAACTAGATCTGCACCTACATCCGCTGCTTTAGTATAAATACCTCCACCTACTCTTGCAAATAAAGCAATTGATGAAGCACCAAGAGAAAATCCAGACAATACATTAAGTACCATCACCATATTACCATTAAACTGAGCTTGATAAAATAAAAATAAGGAAGATAGTCCTAAAACACCCAATCCTACTACGCCAAGTCCCATAACAGATCCACCAGCAAAAGCAACTTCAAGTCCCTTACCAAGTGATGTTCGTGCAGCATTTGTAGTACGAACATTTGCTTTGGTTGCTACCATCATTCCAATAAATCCAGCTAAACCTGAACATATAGCACCAACAATAAAAGAAAATGCAACTAACGAATGTCCATTAATTTCATTCTGTCCTTTAAAAAATAATAATATCGCTACAGCTATAACAAAAATAGACAGGATTTTATATTCTGCTTTTAAAAATGCCATGGCACCCTTTTCAATATTAGCAGCAATAAATTGCATTTTATCATCTCCTGGGTCTTGTTTAGTCACCCATGAATTTTTATAGAACACAAATAATAAAGCTAAAATACCAAAAACAGGTAAGTAATTCATTAAACCTTCTAACATTTATTTTCTCCTTTATCAATTAAATTGATTCATTGTTTCCACAATATTATTTTTCAAATAAAAATCTAGTGCATCTACTGCTCGATTAGTCACCACCTTTACTTCTTCTTCATAAATTTTAGGAAAAGGTTTTAATACATAATATTCAGATGGTCTCATATTAATACCATCTAATGCAATTCCTAATTTTAACCTATGAAATTTTTCAGTGCCAAAATGATAAATGATTGATTCAACCCCTTTATGTCCACCTGTACCACCTTTTTCTTTAAACCGAAATTCTCCAAGCGGTAAATCAATATCATCATACACAACAATAAAATCTGATTGGTCATAATGCTTACATAATGATTTTATTGCTATGCCACTGTTGTTCATAAATGATGTTGGTTTAGCAAAAATAATATCATTCTTCTTTGCATAAACATAATCACCATAACCAGATTCCCATTTCAAAAAACTATCTTGTACTATTTTATCAAGTACCCAAAAACCAAAATTATGCTTTGTTAAACTATATTTGATTCCAGGATTTCCTAATCCAACAACTAACACAAATTATTCATGATTCAATTTACGAATCACCCTCAGATTGATCGTCATTTTCAGATGATTTTTCTTCATCTGATTCTTCAGTAGTACTATCTACACCATCTTCATCTAAGTCCTCTTCATCCACTACAACTTCCTCTTCAACTGCAGCCTGTGTTACTGATACAATTGATAAATCAGAAGGTGTAATTAACATAAATTTTTCATCTAAAGTAATATCACCAGCCTGCAAGCTAGATCCTAAATCAACAGCTGATATATCAACATCAATATTATCAGGGATATCAGATGGGAGGCATGAAATTTCTAACTCATTAAGATTTGTAACTAATACACCTCCTCCTGTTTGAACACCAATTGATGTTCCAATAAAATTAATAGGAATTTTAATCGATATAGTTTGTTTCATATCTACACCATACAAATCAATATGAATTATATTATCAGTAACAGGATGGTACTGTACATTCTTAAAAATAACATTCTGTTCATTCCCACCAACCGTTACACTAAATATGTTGGCCTTAGAATTAATTGCATTTCTAATTTCACTTTCATCAATTTGAAATAAAATATTAGATGAATCATAAGAATAATAAACACCTGGAATTTTTTTCTGGTGACGTAGATTCTTCACGTTTGATGTGCCTTTCAAATCTCTTTTTTCAACATTTAATTTAAATTGCTTAGCCATATTTAATCCTTTATTGTGTCCTATGTAAACATAGAACTGAGTGACGTCCCATCAGTAACATGTTGAATCGCTTCTGCAAACACATGTCCAACTGATATGACTTCTAATTTATCAAATTTCTTATTATTAGGTATATCTATCGTATCACAAACAATAACTTTACTAATGCTTGATGACTCTAATCTAGTTATTGACTGGCCAGATAATACAGCGTGTGTTCCTACTGCAATAACTGATTTTGCACCCTCATTGATTGCTGTTTCTGCAGCATTACATATAGTACCAGCAGTATCTATCATATCATCAATAATTATTACTTCTTTATTATTTAAGTCACCTATAATGTGAGCTACTTTTGCCTCATTTGGTTTGGGCCTACGCTTATCAATTAATGCAAAGCCTACGCCAAGTCTCTTTGCGTATGATTGACTAATTTTTGCACTGCCAACGTCAGGTGCTAAAACAACACCATTATTAAAATTTAAGTTTAACTGTTTTAAGTGATCCATTAATGCCATACTAGAATAAAGATGATCAAATGGAGTATTAACAAAACCTTGAATCTGTGGTGAATGTAAATCCATTGCAATAATTCTATCAACACCTAATCCAGATATTAAATCTAAAATTACTCGAGCAGATATTGGAACTCGAGCTTCATCTTTACGATCTTGTCTTGCATATCCAAAGTAAGGAATAACAGCAATCACTTTTTTTGCGGAAGCTCTACGTGCTGCATCTAGCATAAATAAAAGTTCCATAATATTATCTGATGGAGGATTGGTTGATTGAATGATAAATACATCTTCATTTCTTATGTTCTCTTTAAATGCAACACGTATTTCTCCATCACTAAAATTATATAGTTCAACATCTCCTAAGCTAATTCCTAAATTGTTAGCAATTTCTAATGAGAGTGACTTATTTGATCTTCCACTAAATATTTTCATAATTATATACTTTCATAATGCTGGGGGATAGGGAGTCGAACCCCAACTCCATGGACCAAAACCATGTGTACTGCCATTATACGATCCCCCACAAAAAACTAATTTAAAAAAACTAATTTACGGGAAGGGTAATATATGTTTGGAAGTCTTTGAATAAGTTATTAACAATATTAACTGATTCAAGGTTATCATAGACACCAAACATAGTCGAGCCACTTCCCGACAAAC
>CAZCKO010000131.1:0-3171 GCA_964499275.1 uncultured Rhodospirillaceae bacterium | reverse complement strand
ATGTCGTTTTCGCGAGCCTGATTTTGCCCGCACTTGCGGTCAACGCGGTGGACTTGTGGAAATTAAGTAAGGCCGTGGCTTGCAGCGTCGTCGCCGTATTGTCAGGAATTGGGATTTCTGCTGCTGGTGATTTGCCCGCTGGCCCGGTGCTGGTATTTACCTATGCATTAGTTGCTATCCTCGTCAGACTGATTTTGCGTTTTAAACAACGGGATATCCGAGTCTAGGTCGATTTAGAATTTGTGGAATGTCAATCGAGTTCCTTAGCAACACTGATGAAGTAGTTACGCGCCGTGGCATTCATTTGATCTTCGGCAAGCGCACGCAGCGCATTTCTCTTTACGTTAATGGCGCGATCACTATAGCCCTTCAAACGCGCGACACGGTCTGCCAATTGCAATGCCCATTGGTGATTGCTATCGTTCGCGGCCGTTTCCATGTGAGCCGCTAAGGCGTCAGGTCCGCCGGCTAGGTCAGCGATACGACGGGCTTCCTCATCGGGTGAAAGTGGGAAAAGATTGGTCGGGTTGCCATCAAACCAACCGACGGTTCCCGCGAAATAGGCGCGTACGGCCCACGCGACAGTGCCGTAATATTCCTGAAGATAGGGGCGGTTTGCTAATTCCTTCGGTAATTGTACGTAGTCCACAAGCTCATCCGGCGTCAAACCCAAATCCATACCTTCGGCGCACTTGGCAACAATATGGCGGATTGCGTCCCGGTAATCCTCCAGAACTGAAGTGATTGAACTCGCCTCTGTCAGGGGCCTTGAATGTCCAGGTACGAGCGTCAGTGGATCAAGTGCAATGAGCGTATCGAGTGTGTCAGCCCAGACGTCAAAATCTCGGTATTTTGTGCCGCGGATCGCATAGAGGTTGGGAAAGGACTTATAGTAGTTGTCACCGCTGAATAGAATACGATCCTTCTTCCGCCAGACTACAAGATGGTCCTCGGTTTCACCGGGGGCGGCAATCAATGAAAGTGGGACACCACAAATTTCGACGTCGAGGCGGTCTTTTTTAACCCAGTGTGTTGGCTGGAGAAAGCCCTGACCTAGGCCTTCGACTGGGCGGTCCCCCGGGCCCAGGCCAAGATTTATACGTTCGGTTTCGTATTCTAGCCCCATGCCGAATTGCCGCTTAGTACGGGTAACCATCAATTTTGTGGGATAGGGACGGTCACCCCCTTCAGCTAACTCGATCGCTAAATTCCCACGAGCATAAATATCCGGTTCACCGCCTTCGGCGAATACACTGGCACCCGAAATGTGGTCGCGATGGCCATGTGTATAAATAATTGCACGAACCGGTTTGTCAGTGAGTTTTCGAAACTCCGCAAGGATATTGGATGCAGCGCCCGTGCTTTCTGTGGTGTCGATGATTATTATTCCGTCTTTACCCTCAATCATGGAACTATTAGATGCGGCGTAGCCAACCGCCGTGTATATACCGCGTCCAACATTAAAGACCGTCTTCTCAAACTCGGCGCTATGAGCTCGAAGTTTTTCTACAGGCTTCATGTAGTAATACTCCCACATAATGATTTAGGGGTTTCCACTGTTGCAATTAGATTTGATCAACCTAGGAGATGATGACGGATGGCGTTCTCGAATTCATCGATATCAAAGTACAGGGGCCCTAAGCCGCTTTTAAATACAACTTTGCCATTGCTGTCGATCAAATACAGCCTATCCGGCCAGGAGATGTATTTTTCTTCTGCGTCATTGTCTATCCCATCAAGAAGCATCGGAAATGAAAAATTATACCGAAGCATGCACGCTGCAGCGACTTCGGCACGTTCGTCATCTGTTTCAGGTTGTCTGAAGACTACATCCTCTTTTAAGTTCCTGGGAACTTGATCTTCACCTTCCGCATGTGCCTCACGGATATAAATACCGAGGAACTGGACGTCGTCGCTAAAATCCTTTGAGAGATTGTCGAGGCGCACGGCCCCGTCTCGAAAAGGCGGTCATGTATAGGAACCAAAAATTAATCCAACTGGTTTTCCGAAGTAAGAAGAAAGCTTCACTGTTTCGCCCGATCGGGTGCCGTTCCCATTGAGAAGTTCGAGTTCGATGTCAGGAGCATCATCGCCAAGTTTAGGTGAGAGTTCGTTATCACGCGTTACACGCTTTTCAATGAATGCGCGAAGTTCCCTCCGTGTCATCCCACGAGTTTCGAGCCAATCCTCGGCAGCATTCACCACGATGCTTTCGAATTTTTCCGGCAGTTCAACGGACATTTTAGGTCTCCCATTCGGTTAGAAACGGCACCGCAAGACCCCCCACTGAGCGGTGTTGAATAGCGGTTGTTTATATTTGTATTCAGGCTGTTTGACTTTAAACGTATTCAAAGGATAGCCCAACACCTATTGAAACCCGTGCCGCTCTGCGGCACACTTGATGGATGAAGCGTCAATTGGAAAACCGCTCTTTGGATCGGGCAATTTCTGTACTTGAAGCCCTGGCAGGGCACGGAGCGTGTTCACTTAATCAATTACACAAATATACCGAACTACCTAAATCGACACTGCGTCGTTTTTTGGCGACACTCGTCAAACGGAGATTGGTAAGGCTGGGTTTTAATGACCGCCTTTACCGCATTAATATTACGCTTCCAACTCTTTCTAGATCCGAAATCTCGCCTGTCACTGCACGAATAGTTGAAGTTGCCTTGCCCCATATGCAGACGTTGACAACGGAAGTCGGTTGGCCGTCTGACCTTCAGATTTGCATTGGATCACGGATGCTCGTTGTTGAATCGACGCGGCTCTTAAGTCCTTTCTATGTGCACGGTGGTGGTGTCGACCTTGAGGTCAATATTTTCGGTTCCGCAGGAGGCCGTGCGTTTTTAATGGAAGGGGATGAAACTAATTTGAGCCGAATATACGAGGAGGCTAAGAAAGACCCTATATTTGGCCCAACCCGCTTTGGTCTAACATTTGAAAAACTTCAACACGAGTTGGTTGTTATGCGCGAAGCAGGATACGGCTTTCGGCGCTCCGGTTATTTGGGCGAAAGTGCGCCCGACGACAAACTCAACGCCATCGCCGTACCGGTTCGTCAAGGAAATGATGAGGCCCTGGGCGCACTTACCTTAATGTGGACACGCATCTATATGGACCACGGGGCCTTCGCTGCGCGTTTTCTTGCCCGATTACAAACCGCCGCCG
>CAZCKO010000130.1:0-3242 GCA_964499275.1 uncultured Rhodospirillaceae bacterium | reverse complement strand
ATTTGTCCACTTCTTCCAATTAAGGATTTTTCAATATCTGTAAGGTTCCTGTTTGGGTCTTTGGTGTACATGCAACTTTTTCTTTTTGAGAATTGCAATAAAATTTTAAATCTGCGTCATACAATATTGTTCATTGGGAGAAACTAATCGCGGACAATAAGGCGGCGATTCCAAGCGGTGATGACCTTTCACGTTCGCAAACAGCGTGTCTAATTTACACATCGGGAACCGGCGGAGTTCCAAAAGGCGTAATGTTAAGTCATGGATCAATAATATCGAATTGCAAAGGCGCCTACCAATTACTGCTCACATTGGGTTTAGATCAGGAAATTTTCCTTTCCTTTTTGCCACTTTCGCATTCCTATGAGCATACTGCGGGTTTGATGTTTCCCCTCTCCATCAAGGCACAAATTTACTACGGGGATGGTGCAGACAAGCTCGCTGCTAATTTGGCGGAGGTACGGCCAACAATAATGACGGCAGTGCCCCGATTATACGAAACCATGCACAGTCGGATTCTTCGCGGAATTCAACAAAAGGGTGGTTTGTCGGAAAAGCTATTTATGAAAACCGTCTCTATCGGCCGCAAGAAATATCAAGGGCATTCGACAACCCTGGGAGAGACCATCCTAGACCCAGTTCTAACAAGGCTGGTGCGCAGAAAAGTATCAGCGCGATTTGGTGGCAGGCTAAAAGCTATGGTTTCTGGAGGAGCTCCACTGAATTTCGAAATTGGTACCTTTTTCAAGGCACTGGGCATTGAACTTTTGCAGGGATATGGGCAAACAGAGGCGGCCCCTATCATAAGCTGCAACCTTCCCGCAAAAAATAAAATAAATTCTGTTGGGCCACCGTTGGTCGGCGTTGACGTAAAACTTGCCGAAGATGGCGAAATCCTGGTCAAAGGCGAACTGGTAATGCAGGGCTACTGGAATCTCCAGGAGCAGACCGACAACGCAATACAAGAGGGGTGGCTGCACACAGGCGATGTTGGCCAGTTTGACGAAGATGGATTTTTGATTATTACGGATCGGTAAAAAGACATAATTGTCAATTCGGGTGGAGATAATATCTCACCCCAACGGATCGAAGGCTTTCTAACTATGCAACCCGAAATATCACAGGCAATGGTTTACGGTGACCAAAAGCCCAATTTGGTTGCGCTGATAGTCCCGGAGCCAGACTTTGCGACCAATTGGGTCAAGGAAAACGTTGACCCTGGGAGTGTACCCCAGCTTACTGAGGACGAACGGTTCCGCAAGAGGATCGCTGAGGCTATAGACAGAGTTAATAACACATTGTCGATGACAGAAAGGGTCAGGAATTTCACCGTCGTTATGGAGGAATTTACCATCGAGAACTCACTGATGACACCGTCGTTAAAAATTCGCCGCCATAAAATATGTGAACTATATGGAGAAGACCTTGAAAAATTATATTTGCGCTAAATCACATATCAACACTGAATACTGCGAAACATATAGCGCTTGTTCCTAGGCATTCAATTACAGTGGTTCAATAGAAGCGCCTCTGTTCTAGCAACACGCTAACTCAACTCATGGCAAGGAATTCAAAGTGGATAAATTAATACACACCTTAAGGCTAATCGCTGGCTCTCTTCTGATTGTCGGAGTATCCGCGTGCTCGCAACCCACTGGACTGATCAACGTGGCGATGTCACCAACTGAAGATCGGCCATTCAAAACTTTGCGTAGCGACGCGGCAATAAGTCTTAGAATAAACGAGGCTTTGCTTAGCTCAAGATATCAGGATTTATATGGAGATGTGTCATCGGACGTTTATGAAGGGGTCGTATTAATCACTGGAACGCTCAAATATTCAGAGAATAAGAAGCGCGTGACAAAATTAATGAGGGCCATTAAAGGCGTTAAAAAAATTATTAACGAATTGCAAATAACAGATGACCATAGCGTATGGGCGATGGCTAACGATCTTTGGTTGGAAACAAACCTCAAGGTGCAACTATTGGGTACCAAAGGTATACGGTCGATGAACTATCGGTGGAGATCAGTGAAGGGCTCAGTCTATCTTATCGGTGTGGCGCGTTCTCAACGCGAATTAAATACTGTCCTGAACGTTATACGCACGACCAAGGGCGTGGTTAGAGTAATAAACCATGCCTGGATACGCCAACCTAAGACTTAAAAACACTCTGGAACCGTAAAACTCATGATTTGTTTTAGAATAGTCTAAGGCAGGTATGGCAGAAAGACTAATTTATCACGACAAAGGCAAAGGAAACATATAATGGCACAAAACGAGATCGCTTTGATCGTGGGAGCAGGGCGAGGATTGAGCGCATCACTAGCCCGACTGTTTGCTTCGGAAAATATGAAAGTTGCAATAGCAGCGCGAAATGTTGATAAACTTTCTTCTCTTTGCCAAGAAACTGGCGCCAAATCATACACCTGCGACGCAGCACAAATTTCTCAAGTCGAAGATTTATTCTCGGCGGTTACGGCAGACATTGGCGAACCAGACATTGTAGTCTACAACGCGTCAAACCGTGCTCGTGGTCCAGTCCAAGACCTTGACCCAAAAGCAGTACGGCAAGCAATCGAAATAAGCTGTTTTGGTGGTTTTCTTGTTGCTCAAGCGGCCGCAAAACAAATGATAGCGCGCGGCCATGGGACTATTTTGCTAACCGGCGCGTCAGCGAGTGTAAAAGGTTACCCAAATTCTTCCTCATTCGCTATGGGCAAATTCGGGTTACGCGGCCTCGCTCAGGCGCTCGCTCGAGAGCTTCAGCCCAAAAACATACATGTTGCCCATTTCGTAATTGATGGCGGTATACTTCAAGGACCGGACGATTCACGAGCCTCCGAGCGCGGAGAAGATGCGATGCTGCTGCCGGAGGAAATTGCAAAAGACTATCTGCACGTGCATCGCCAACATCGTTCATCTTGGACCTGGGAAATGGAACTAAGGCCATGGGTTGAAAAGTTCTAGTATACAAAAGACCCACAATAGCGGCTCACTACAATTGTCTTACCAGCACTAGCGCAGGGTGCGTTCAAACTTTAGCCGCCTAAATTGGTTCGGCCGGCTGTGGAAGCATTCCCAGAGCAGATAGATAAGTGTCGAGAAGAAATTCTTCTTCTTGCCGATCGCTATCTTCCATCTTTCGGAGTCTAACAACCTTTCGCATCGTCTTTGGATCGAAACCCGCGCTGCGGGCTTCGGCATAGACTTCTTTAATATCGCCCACAAGGACGGATTTT
>CAZCKO010000129.1:0-3410 GCA_964499275.1 uncultured Rhodospirillaceae bacterium | reverse complement strand
TTTCCCCGGCGGTGTTGATGAAATGGGCGTGATCGGCGCTGCTACAAGAGCGGACCATGTTGTGCAGCTAGATGCAGGTCAAAACCAGCAATACGCCTATCGGGAACACCCTATCCATGTCTTGAACGACTCTGAGACAGGGCAACTGCTTTCGATTGTCGTTGGAGAGCCGGTAGAAAGGTCTCTTGGTTATACTAGCCTAGTTGCGCTAAGAACCGCTGCGACATCGGGTGTTGGATTCAAATATATGGTGCGCGAAAATGCGCGTACAGTTGGTTTGCTCGGTTCCGCTGGTCAGGCTGCAAATCAGCTTCTCGCATTGATTTCTGTCAGGCCCGAAATTCGAAGAGTTAAGGTATTTAGCCGCAGTGAAGAAAATCGATCTTGGTTTGCGCGTAAGTATTCCCAAAAATTTGATATTGAAATCCAACCGGTACAGTCTCTTGAAGATGCGATTAAAGGTGTAGATGTAATTTTGTGTGCAACTAATACGAATGTTGTTCTTTTTGATGGAGACCTTCTGGAACCAGGTCAACATATTACCGGAATTATTGGAGGTAATATGCAGCTGGTACAGGGTGGTTTCCTGAAAGCGGCTCGACGGGAAATTGATGATAAGACGGTGGAGCGCGCGGATGTTGTAGTGACGAATTTGAGAGAGTCTGTGATCTCGGAGAAACAGGGTGACCTTTATGAGCCGATTGAGCGGGGATTGATTAATCTTGAGGATATAATCGAACTAGGGTCATTAGCGACGGGCGAAGCGGTCGGGCGTAACCATGACGAAGAAATTACCTACCACAAGAATAATAACGGTACCGCAGCATCAGAAATTGCGGTTGCAATGCTCGTCTATGAAAAAGCAAAAGCTGAGGGGCGAGGAGCTATGTTCGATTTAATTGAGCCTAGTGTGTTAGCAGAGGAGTTTAAAAGATGACCCGCAATGTTTTGCTTCTTAGACCGCATGAGCTTCAAGGCTTGGTCACAATGAAAGAGGCTATTGATATTGTGGAGCAGGGCTACCGTGAGGCAAGGACTTATCCCGCGATTTCTGCCCCCCGAAGAAGAGTTCATTCTCCAGGTGGGGTCAGGGTTAGTAATTTTCCGGGAGGTGTGCATGGACTTGAAGTGATTGGGACAGGTGAACGGCCAGATAAGCTCAATAAAGGTGGCGAGAACCAAACTAAGGAGTACAGAGGTTACCCGGTACATTTGGTGCACGATTCAAATACGAGTCAGTTGCTCTCCATCATGATAGGTGAAATTGATGAGAAGACACTTGGATACACGAGTGTTATGGCGCTACGAACCGCCGCAACTTCCGGGATAGGTTTCCGTTACTTGCCCAGGAAGAATGTCTCGGTCGCCGGTTTGTTTGGTTCGGCAGGGCAAGCGGCAAACCAGCTGTTGGCACTACTAACAGAAAGGCGGTCGATAACCAAGGTGAAAGTTTATAGTCGCGATCCAGAAAATCGACGGAATTTCGCCAAGAAATATTCTAAGTGTTTTAATATTGAAATTATACCCGTCGATACGCCTGAAGAAGTGATTAAAGGAGCAGACGTGGTTCACTGTGCAACGAATACCTCGGTACCCTTGTTCGATGGGGGGCTGCTCGAACCCGGGCAGCACGTAACGGGTATAGTGGGTTCAAATGTTCAACTCGTTAAGAGTGGGCACCGGTCTAGTAGGCGCCGGGAGTTAGATGATAAAACGGCAGAGCGTGCAGATCTAATTGTGTGTAATCTACGCGAAACGATTATGGTTGAAGAGCCGGGAGATCTTTACGAGCCCCTCGACCAAGGCCTTATTAAAATCGAAGATATTTATGAGCTGGGGGAACTTGGCACGGAACTCTGTTCGGGGCGAACCGGAGAGGATCAAATCACCTACCATAAGAATACCAATGGTAATGGCGTGGCAGATCTAGGTATAGCTAGGCGAGCTTTTGATCTCGCGAAGGCTGATGGCAGGGGCACCTGGTTAGAATTCGCTGAGCCGGAAGATTTGCCTCAGGCGATTTAAATTAAATCGGATTGCCAGTTGGTACATTCATGTCAATGTCAAGGCTGTCTAAATAGGATATAGCCTGTCCCGTCGTGACAACATCGGCATATTTTGCATGCATGTCACAAAGGTTAATTGCATGGCTGGCTTGCGATCGATCAAAACAACCCTCTTCAACCACAGCAACCCTATAATTGCTGCTAAAGGCATCGATCACTGAAGCACGGACACAACCTGATGTAGTTGTACCGGTTACCATGAGAGAATCAGCGCCGAGATCATTTAAAAATCCAGAAAGAGGGGTGCCGTAAAATGCGCTGGGTTTATGTTTATAAATAACGATATCCTGTGGTGATGGCGCTATCTCATCCATAATTTCATTTCCGTCACGATTGAAGCCACTTTCTTTTGGTGCAGTAACATCCTCGTCTGTTCGGCTATTTTTCCATGCCCACCCGCCTGCATCCCAGCCGTCCTCGCGAACTGTGCCAGTTGTATAGATAACGGGAATCGATTTCTCGTGGCATTTGTCTATCAAGTTTCTAATATGCGGTAAGGCATCCCAAGCGTATTCACCGCATGAGTTGTGAAAGCGTTTGATTGACTCTAAAATGGGCTCTCGTTTGTCGCCACAAAAATTGTAACTCACGTCAATTACCAGTAGGGCCGGTCTCTCACCAAAACCAGCCTTTGAGCCAAAACCACTCTTTTCAAAAACTTTCTTATCTCTTTCCGTTAAAAAACCGTCCCATATACGGTCTACCATTGTGTCTTCTCCTTTTAAATCGGTTTTCCGCTGGGTACGTTGTATTCAACCTCTATGGTGTCGATGAAGTCCAGGACTTCTTGGGTTGAAACAACGTCTGCGTATTTCGCGTGCATATCACACAAGTTTATTGCGTGACTTGCCTGTGAGCGGTCAAAGCATGCTTCTTCAGCAATCGTGATCCTGAGGTTTTCGCTAAAACCATCCAGTACGGAAGCGCGAACACATCCAGATGTTGTCGTACCGGTTACAACAAGAGAGTCTGCCCCGAGATCGTTGAGGAATGCGGTGAGTGGTGTTCCATAAAATGCACTGGGTTTGTGTTTACGGATTACAATGTCTTGTGGTCCTGGTGCTATCTCATCCATAATTTCGTTGCCGTCACGGTTGCTATCGCGGGCATCGGGAGCTCCACTCGGAATATCTTCTTCACCTCTGGAGCTTTTGAAGTGCCAGGCACCTTTGTCCCAGCCGTCATCTCTCACTGTGCCGGTTGTGTAGATAACTGGAATTCCCTTTTCGTGACATTTATCGATCAGACTTTTGATGAGTGGAAGTGACTTCCAGGCATCCTCACCACAGGAGGTCCGCCATTTTTCGATTGAATCCAGAAAAGGCTCTCGCCTTTCTCCACAGC
>CAZCKO010000128.1:0-3500 GCA_964499275.1 uncultured Rhodospirillaceae bacterium | reverse complement strand
CAGTTGATTGGCTCAGCCAGCTTGTTGTTACTTTGCAAGCCGGCGTTAGCAGAAAAATTCCCGGCCGCTAGATTCCTGATAAATGGTGAAGTGGCTCATTTGGACTCATATCAACGGCAGAATGGAATCGATGCTGTTCATTATACGTTTTCGATTACCGTTAACGACGTCAACGACGAGATTTTGGGAGAAGCCATTGTTGAACTGGAGTTCCAGGAAAATGGTATAAATGAATTATTTCTAGATCTGACGTCGGTTGATGAAAATTCGAATGGAAAAGGCATGTCTGTGATCGGAGTCGATTCAGATGAAGAAGAATTACGTTTTAGACACCATGAAGATCGTCTTTATATAGAACTTAATAAAGCTTCACTGAAACATCAGCGAAAGAAGATCCGCATCTTCTATCGGGGTGTACCTGCTGACGGATTCTTGATAGCTGAAAACAGGTACGGAGAGAGGACATTCTTCAGTCGAAATTGGCCTGATAAAGCTAGACAGTGGCTCCCTATTATTGACCATCCATCGGATAAGGCGACTAGTGAGTTTAAGGTAACTGCACCGGCGAAGTATCAGGTGGTGTCAAATGGCCTATTAATAGAAGAAACAGACTTGGGAAGCGGCCTTAGAATGACTCACTGGCAACAATCTGTACCGATTGCATCTTGGCTGAATGCCGTAGGCGTTGCTCGGTTTACTTCCAGGACTTTCGATACAGTGAGGAACATACCATTGCAGACGTGGGTTTATCCCCAAGACAGAGATAAGGGTATAGCGACCTTTGAGCTTCCTGTCCGGCGATCGATAGAATTGTTTGGCAGTAAAGTAGGTCCTTATCCATACGAAAAACTGGCGAATGTAGAGGTCCCGCAAGGTGGAGGTATGGAACATGCGAGTGCCATATTTTATGGAGAAAGTGCTGTCACGATGGGTCCGGCCAATCGATTGGTAGCCCATGAAATCGCACATCAATGGTTCGGTAATTCCGTTACCGAAAATGATTGGGACGATGTTTGGCTCAGCGAAGGGTTCGCTACTTATTTTGCTCTGCTTTATGTGGAACACTACTCTGGAGTGGATGCTTTCGAGGAAGCTCTTCAAGATAGCCGTCAGTCCATTTTGACTGTAGACAGGGATAGCCCTGGACAAACTGTCATACACCAAAACATCCAAGATCTCACCGCTATTTTTAACGGACTTCAGTATACGAAAGGGAGTTGGGTTCTCCACATGCTTCGTGGAGAAATAGGCACAGAAGAATTTTGGGAAGGGATCCAGTTATACTACAAGCGATTTCGTGACCGAAACGCCTCTAGTGAAGATCTAAGGAAAGTAATGGAAGAGGTCTCTGCTACTGACCTTGAATGGTTTTTTGAACAATGGTTACGGAGATCTGGCTCACCAGCAGTAGTTGGATCTTGGAAATACAATGAGAGGACTAAACTCCTGACTCTACAATTAATTCAAACACAGGAAGAGGCTTCCTTCCAATTTCCTTTAGAGGTGGAGATAGTAGGACCGAAAGGGGGAGTTAATGTCTTGGATCGGGTTGATGTCAGAAAAAGGAATGAATCCTTTGAAATGTTTGTTGACTTCTTGCCCCAGCAAGTAATTTTGGATCCAAACACATGGCTATTAGGGACTACCGAGGTTACACCAAAGGGCACTCGTTGAGTCATTCCTGTTTGATTCGTGGAAAAGGTGTACTTTAAATAGGTTAATGATTAGGTGGACCTAGGCCTGTGGGACCTCTTGCACTGCCCTCCCAGTCGGGGTCGGCGGCACCAATGAATGTTCCAGTATCAGGATCATATTGGATTCCGTAGTCTGAGCTGAGAATGAGCAGAAAATAGAACCAAAGGGGAGGGGGGACAAAAATGAGAGTTTCCATTTCCATATTCACAATCCTACTAATGCTGTCCTGTGGTGGCGGGGAAGACCATCATGGGTCCCCCACTGGACCGTCATCTGGAGAAGCCAAGCCCACATCTATAGATCTTTCCCATAGTACCGCAACTTTGTCTGGAGCTGGTAAAACAATACAGCTAAATGCTACCGTGAAAGACCAATATGGAGGAAACTATGGGGGTGTCACCGTTAGTTGGTCCAGTTCGGCTAATGCGATTGCAACCGTTTCTTCAAACGGACTTGTAACCTCTATAAGTGGAGGAACAGCAACCATAACAGCTACGGCGGGTTCTTTGACTGGAAACGTAGCTGTTACCGTAGAAGATGTGAGTATTCAAAGTCTAGCTGACAATCTGATGAATCACATTCCCACGTGGACAGAACTGAAGCCTTTCACAGATGCAGCTGTCCGATTGTCCTATCCTTCCTATCAGAAACGGGCACTTATTTGGGGAACTGACATTCAGCCTTCAGATGGGAATTACGCCAGAGATCAAATGGAGCTATATGACCAGACCTGGGCAAATTACGGTCCTAATATTTCTGGCGCTTTGAGCTCAGTCTTACCGCCATTTGTGGCCCCTGGGGGTGGAAGTCTCACTTACCCACTTCCTGCGACCATTCTAGATGAAAAGCTTAGGTCTATAACGACCATGTTCCTCAGAGAAAAATCTCTGGGGCGACCGACCACTCTCATCAATTTCTGGCCGCCCAGTTGGGACCCTGACCCTTTTAATTCCGAAGCCGCATTTGATGATTGGATAGACAATCAATTCCTGCCCAATAAGGTGGAAGAAGCCAAGGCTGCTGAGCGAATGAAAATGGAGTACTACGTTGCTTGGCCTCTTGAATTCGAACTATTCGTCAAGAATTTTGGAGGTTTAGGGGATGGAGGCTTTCTGGACAGTATGTCTGAGGGTCAAATCTTAACGTTTGCAACCAATCTCAAGAACAAGATAAGAGATGAAATCAAGCAACATTTCACTGGAAAATTAGCTGCGCATATTTATAACAATTATCACGCGGGAAATACGACGTGGCAAGACGACCTGACCTACGAGGGTTTTGATGAGATCTGGGCAGCATTTTTTCCTCAGGGTGACGTCCAATACACAGCTGCTTATACGGACGTTCAGATAGCCGCTTACACGGAAATCGTCAAGAACAGTGGCAACATCCCATGGGTAGCCACTGAGATAAGTATTTTCGATGAATACTTCCCGAATGCAGATCTGAACGCCATAGAGAAAGACCTTCTCGAAACAGTACTCACCAAATTGGAAATGGCCTCTCCCGCACCAGTGGGGATAGGTCCGCTCACTGGTAGCAAGTTGCGAACTCAAGCTGCTCGAGATTATGTAACAACTTACTTCTCATCTCGATGAGTGCCGTATACTGAATAGACACCTGAAGGAGGAGCTATGAAATATTGGATGTCTATTCTTAGGGGAAAGGAATGACCAAAAACCAGAAGATCTATTTTTTCGTTGCTTGGCTAGTCTTCTTTGTCTTCATGTATTTGATCAGATAGATCTTACTAGCAATTCCTAGATAAATGGAGGGAGACAGTCATTTATGGCTATCTCCCTTTT
>CAZCKO010000127.1:0-3506 GCA_964499275.1 uncultured Rhodospirillaceae bacterium | reverse complement strand
AGGCAGATTTTTTCGAATAATCTTATATCGTTTTCAACAGGAAAACCCCATTCCGTATCGTGATAGGCAATGTAATCCGGAGCATTGCCGGGCCAGAGACAACGCGCTTTGCTGTCCTTGCACTTAGACCGGTTACTGTTTGTCTGTTTAGCCATGTTTTCCTCAACTACATCTATAACAACTATATTTATTAGTACGAACCCGTGGTCGTTGGAGAGGTTACCAGCTTGAACGCTTATATTAACATGCCTACCACGCTCGCATGACTGTAAAAGATCATAGCCGAATTTGGGGAGTGGCCGGACCAATTATAGTGTCGAATGTCACGATACCGCTACTTGGAGCTGTCGACACCGCCGTGATGGGGCACTTGCCGGACGCGAAGTACTTGGGCGGGGTTGCAGTTGGTGCGCTGGTTTTCACGTTTATCTATTGGGGATTTGGGTTTTTGAGAATGGGGACTGGCGGTTTGACTGCGCAGGCGCTTGGTTCTTCGGACCCCGACGAGGTGAGAGCGTGTTTAGTCCGAGCGGCCGTGCTTGGTGTTCCCGTCGCGTTTGTGTTGATTGCACTTCAGGTTCCTATTGCCTGGGTTGTATTTTCTATTGTCGAGGCTACCCCCGAAGTTGAAGAATTATCAGCCGAATATTTCTTTATCCGAATTTGGGGTGCGCCTGCGACCCTACTAAATTTTGCGTTGTTAGGCTGGTTTATTGGGGTTCAAAATACGAGAGCGGTTCTATGGCATCAGCTAAGCCTAAATTGCATCAATATTGTCCTTGATGTTGTTTTTGTATTGGGGCTCGGTTGGGACGTTTCAGGCGTCGCCTTAGCCACCGTTATTGCTGATATCTGTGCGGTTTTTGTGGGTTTGTGGCTTGCAAGACCCATCCTTGCAAAGATTGGCGGCAACTTTGTTTGGAAAAAGGTCATTGAGACGCCTAAATTGTTGCGCACGGTCGCCTTGAATATAGATATCTTTGTACGAACAATCTGTCTGGTATCGGCATTTGCGTATTTCACGGCCAAGGGTGCGACATTCGGTAATGTGGTCTTGGCCGCGAATGCAGTGTTATTGAATTTTCTTACATTTTCCGCATACACGTTGGACGGGTTTGCGCATGCTGCAGAGGCCTTGGGTGGTGAGGCAATAGGGGCCAAAGACAGGGCAGTTTTTCGTCTTGTGGTCCGCGTAAGCGCATTATGGGCCGTTATTACTGCGTTAGCGTTTGCTGTTGTTTACTTTTTTTCGGGTCCCTTGATTGTAAGCCTTTTGACCGGAATTTCCGCTGTAAAAGAAACAGCGTTAGATTATATATCTTGGGTCATAGTGTTGCCGGTTGTGGCAGTATTTCCCTATATTTTGGATGGTGTCTTTTTGGGGGCGACCCAGGGCCGAATTATTCGAAACGCGATGATTTTTTCTTTGGCGATATATGTGGCGGCTTGTTTTCTTTTGGTACCATTGTGGGGAAATCATGGTCTTTGGGCTGCCTTAACAATTTTCATGGGTGCTCGTGGGCTGACACTGGGTTTACGATATCGGTCTCTAGAGGCACGCGTTGGACTTGTCACCGATAATAGGGTCTCTTCTGGACAAGGCGGCTAAGCCAATATACGACTGTTGTAGTGTTGGTTAGGGGATGTAAATGAAGTGGTTCATGGTGTGGAGTGTCTGTTTAGGATGGGCAGTGATGGCATTCATTTCGAGTGTGTCTTTCGCTGCGGCACAGGTGGCAAAACCAAGTTCCGGCGATTATGTGTCCTTATTATTGATTGGCGGCGTTTCGTCGATCGACGACGTTACAGTAACCAGTGGAAATCTTGAATTACGGAACGTGGACGATACGGTGGCCGCGCTTGGTATGGCTGTTGGCTATAATTGGAAGAAAAAGGGCATCTCTGTTCGTTCAGAAATAGAATACCATTATAGAATAAGATTTGACTTTGATACTCGAGTAACTGGTGATGCGGGTTTCGAAAACCAACTGCAAACACATGCCCTTCTTGCGAACGCATATTACGATTATGAGTGGAAAGACCGTTGGACCTTGTTTGTGGGTGGAGGCGTGGGTTGGGCCCAAAACGTGTCTGAAGTAGATCGAGTCCCGTTGGCCGGGGGCGACAAGACGGAACGTACAGACCGAAAAAATATTCTTGCTTGGAATATTGCCTTGGGCGCGATTTATGACCTATCAGGAAATTGGAACGCAGAATTTCGGTATCGGTACATTGATCTTGGTAAAGTGGAAAGCGGTGCGCATACCGATTCGAGGACCATTAAAGCCGGTAGTTACACTTCGCATGACCTGGTTATGGGTGTAACCTACAGTTTCTGAACGAGTGGGAGCAAAAAACATGAATGATAATCCACATGATCCGGAAGATGTTGCGGTTTATGATAAACAGGGATTTGGCAATCGCGTTGGTTTTGGCAGTAAGCCCGCAGTGCTTGTAATAGACTTTATTAATGGATTTGCAGATCCAGAAACGTTTGGCGGCGGCAATATTCAGGAATCCGTGGAAAAAACGGCCGAACTGCTCGCGGTGGCCAGGCATATGGATTTACCTATTGTCTTTACCAGTCATGTTTATGCTGAAGACGGCAGCGAAGATGGTATTTTTAACCTGAAGTCGCCAGGACTTGAAAAACTCAAGCGCGGTTCCCGGGAAGTACAGGTGGTCGACGAACTCGAGCCTCGTCCGGGTGAACGAATACTAGAAAAGCATTATCCTTCAGGCTTTTGCAATACAGATTTGACAGGTTGGTTGGCCAAACGAGGAGTGGATACGGCAATTGTTACGGGTTGTACAACTTCAGGTTGCGTAAGGGCGACAGTGGTCGATGCCATGTCAAACGGTTTTCGGCCAATTGTCCCCAGGGAATGCTCGGGTGACCGGGCCCAGGGCCCGCACGAAGCGAATTTATTCGATATAGATCAAAAGTATGGTGACGTTATGTCACTCGAAGAGGTGCTAGATGAGCTTGATAAATTGGCGCCAAAGCAAGCCAACATTAAGCCGGGAGAGTAGGACTTATGACAGATTCACTAGGTTATAGAGCAAATTGGGGCGTAATCATTCCGTCGACTAATACTTCTGTGCAGCCGGAATTTGATGATATGAGGCCCCGGGGTGTTACAAACCATACGGTTCGAATTTCGATACCCGATGAGCCAGTAAATTCTGATGAAGAATTTAACGCTTTGATGGACAATATACGTCGTGAATTTGATAGTGCCATATTACGGGTAATGACGTGTAACCCGGATTACATTGTAATGGGTATGTCTGCAGAAACATTTTGGGATGGGCTCGAAGAATCAATACGTTTGCGCGAACGTGTCAAAGAGCTCTCCGGCATGGGCGTGGCGATGGGTTCGGATGCCTCACAGGCCGCCTTGCGCTGTTATGGCGATATCAAAAAGATCTGTGTTATTACGCCTTATTGGCCGGTTGGCGATAAGAATGTGAAGAAATTCTTTGAAGATTGCGGTTTTGAGGTT
>CAZCKO010000126.1:0-3507 GCA_964499275.1 uncultured Rhodospirillaceae bacterium | reverse complement strand
ATATACATGGAACCCGGTGACGTTTCCGTCCGGGGGTTAATTTCTGACATTAAAGAGGGATTTTTTGTAAATGAATTGATCGGCATGGGTGTCAATGGAGTAACAGGAGATTACAGCCGTGGCGCCAGCGGGTTTTGGATTGAAAATGGCGAGACCACATGCCCGGTCAGTGAAATGACCATCGCGGGCAATCTGAATGACATGTTCGCCAACCTCGTTCCTGCGAATGATCTTGAATTTCGTTATGGAACTGATGCTCCAACCATTAGAATTGACGGAATGACTATTGCCGGACTTTGATTAATTTTTAAGAATTTACCAAAAACAAACGACAAGCATTTATTTGTCGAAATTCAGCGTACGTGCTAACATTTTTTTAGCTAAAATTACAGTTGTATGAACAATTCTGACTCTCAGATAGCAGTAGCGCCGCTAAACACAGAAACAACACCGGCATTAGTCGGGAGGCTCGTGCGTGAGTACCTGCGACCTCATCGCGGTCGATTAATTCTAGCAGTATTATGCATGGCTATTGTAGCTGGAACAACAGCGACCAACGCATATCTGATGAAGCCGGTCTTTGATGACGTATTTATTTTACGTGACCAAAATATGCTCCTTATAATACCGGTTGCTATTTTTGCTGTCGCATTGATTAAAGGTATAGCCACATACGGACAAGCTGTATTAATGAGCTATATTGGTCAGCGTATAGTTTCAACAATTCAACAAATAATGTTCTCACATTTGATGTGGGCAGATATCGCCTATTTTCAGAATACCTCTACGGGAAAACTAATTTCTCGATTTAACAATGATGCAAATATGCTTCGGGCAGCTGTCTCAAACGTCTTGATCGGGATCGCTAAAGATTCTTTGACACTGATTTTTCTTATTGGGCTTCTTTTTTACCATGATTGGGCGTTGGCCCTCATTGCTATTTTCGTCTTCCCAACTGCAGTTTACCCTATTGTCCGGATCGGGCAACGCATGCGAAAAGTGTCCGACAATACTCAAGTCCAAATGGGCGAGCTCACTACCCTTCTCGACGAGACATTTCGTGGAGCGCGACACGTTCGTGCTTACGGGATGGAACATTATGAAATCAATCGAGCCAAAAAATTAATAGATGTAATATTCAAGCTTGTTCAAAAAGCAGCCAGAATACGATCTGCAACTCATCCGATAATGGAGTCCCTTGGTGGCATCGCCGTAGCGGTAATAATTTTTTACGGGGGAAGCCAAGTTATTCAGGGTACAACTACACCTGGAACATTCGCCTCCTTTATTTCTGCATTGTTATTGGCGTACCCGGCCATGAAGAATCTTGCTAATATGAACGCTAACCTTCAAGAAGGCTTGGCGGCAGCTCAGAGAATATTTTTATTAATTGATTCTGACCCAAGTATTCAAAACAGTTCCGACGCCTCAACAATGGACTCCGTAAAAGGTAATGTTACGTTTACAAACGTCAACTTCAGCTATGAACCAAAACGGTTGGCTCTTGCAGGTATAAACCTCAAAATTGATGTCGGCCAAACAGCCGCGCTTGTAGGACCCTCAGGTGCAGGAAAATCAACCATTCTTAACCTCATACCTCGGTTTTATGACTGTGACGAAGGACAGATTTTAATCGACGGACAAGACATAAGAGATGTTACAGTCTCATCTTTACGCAGCAAAATAGCACTCGTATCACAGGACTTGACTTTGTTTGACGATACAATCCAAAGCAATATCTCCTATGGAAAACTAGATGCAAAACAAAACGAGATAATTTCCGCTGCCAAAGCCGCAGAAGCCCATGACTTCATTTCCTCTCTAACCAGCGGATATGAAACTCATGTTGGCGGACGGGGCCTAAAATTATCAGGTGGGCAGCGCCAACGGATAGCTATCGCGCGAGCTATGCTCAAGGATGCTCCTATATTATTGTTAGATGAAGCTACATCTGCGTTAGACTCTAAAACAGAGCAACAGGTCCAGGCGGCTTTGGATAAGTTAACCCAAGGCCGAACAACCATAGTTATAGCACATCGTTTATCTACCGTTATGGCTGCAGATATAATTTTTGTAATGGACTCCGGAAGGATTGTGGAACAAGGAACTCATTCTGAACTTATTGCAAAAAAAGGTTCCTACGCGAAACTTTATGACGTCCAGTTTGCTGGGCAAGCTAAGGAAATTAATTCTACCGAGGCAAACGACTAGACGATGGCTTTCTTTAAAACTTTGTTGGAAAAAAATGGTCCTAAACTAGCTGTGTCATGGCTTGCCGTAAACTATATCCGACTTATCAAAACAACAGGCCGATGGAGGGTTGATGGAACAGAAATTCCCACTGACCTGTTGAAAGAAGGAAAACCGTTTTTGGTCGCCTTCTGGCACGGGAGATTACTGATGATGTCACTTGCCTGGCCATACCAACAAAATTTCAAAATGGTCATTTCCAGGCATCGCGATGGGGAACTTATAGCGCGTACAATCAAGTTTCTGGGATTTGACTCAATTTCTGGTTCTTCTTCCCAAGGTGGCGTTAGCACCATGCGGTCTATTTTACGAGCTTTAAAATCAGGCGAAAATGTAGGCGTTACGCCCGATGGTCCGCGTGGTCCACGTATGCGTGCGGCTAAAGGTATTGTATTTGCAGCCTGCCATGCCGGGGTCCCTATCCTTCCTCTCTCATATGCTGCGAGGGGTTGTAAAACCCTCACAAGCTGGGATCGATTTTTAATCCCGCTTCCATTTTGCCGTGGAATAATAAAGTGGGGGCAACCCATAGCAATAGCCAGTAATGCCGACGAAGAGGAAATTATAAAAAAAACATCAGATCTAGAAAAGCAATTGAATTGTCTTACAAACCAACTGGACGATGAGTTAGGTTTGGACAGGGTTACTCCGGAGACGGAGACTAGGTTGTGATCATTCCCGTCTACCGGGTTTTATCATACGCGGCCGCCCCGTTCTTACGCGGGTTTTTAGAAAAGAGAAAATCGCGAGGCAAAGAACACCCTCATCGTATAATGGAACGGTATGGTCACCCCAGCGAAGAAAGACCAAAGGGTAATATTGTATGGTTTCATGCTGCGAGTGTCGGAGAAGCAATTTCCGCTCTTTCCTTAATAAAACGAATTAACAAAGATTGTCCCGCCACTTCGATTTTAATAACTACTGGGACTGTTACATCAGCAGAAATTATGGCTGCGCGGTTACCCAGTAATATTATCCATCAGTTCATACCGATTGATCAGCCTATTTGGATCGAACGATTCTTGGATTATTGGAAGCCAAATCTGATACTCTGGATAGAGTCGGAATTTTGGCCAAATTTTTTAACCGATATAAAAAAACGTAATATCCCGTTGGTGTTAATAAATGCGCGGATATCGCCGAACTCTTATCGCAATTGGAAATGCTTACCCAAGACTATTGCCCGCTTATTGGGTTGTTTTAATCTATGCCTAGCGCAAAGTGAACGAGACGCCGAAAAATTAATTAAACTTGGCG
>CAZCKO010000125.1:0-3727 GCA_964499275.1 uncultured Rhodospirillaceae bacterium | reverse complement strand
TAAAACCTAAGCGTGCAACTCTGCTAAAGAGCTACGCTCCATTGGAAATTACTCTTGAAATAGCCCTCGCTCTTCTTGCATTACCAAGAGATATTGGACCCCACCCTGAAACGGAAGAGATGATCCAAGCAGGAATAGGTCGATTTGGGCCCTATTTAAAAGTTGGGTCGGGGTACACATCTCTCAATAACGAAGAAGACATTTTGTCCATTGGGCTAAATCGTGCAATCACCATTATAAAAGAAAAACCAGCCAAAACCCGCGGAGCTACTGCCGCATTACGGGACCTTGGTACGCACCCACAAGATGGAAAACCGGTTAAGGTCTTTAAGGGGCGCTACGGGCCATATGTCAAACATGGCAGCGTCAATGCTTCCATTCCGAAGTCTGAAACAGAAGAAACGATTACACTTGAACAAGCAGTTGAACTTCTAGCTACTCGTGCCGCGAAGGGTAAAAAATCCAGAAAAGCACCGGCCAAGAAAAAAGGTGTCAAAAAATCAAACCGTAAACAGGCCGCGAAGGCCAAAATTGAATCCTAGTTCTTATTCAACGTGTCCAACCCTCCTAATAAAACTTCGCTTCCAACAGAAGATCAGATTCTAGAAATTATCAACAAAGGCGAAAGACCCATAAGCCGCCGTGAGCTTGCCAGACATTTCAAGCTGACTACGTCAAACCGTCGAGCACTTGGTGCGTTGCTTGAAAAACTAGCAACTGGCGGAAAAATTCATCGTGGTCGTGGCAAGAATTACTTCTCGCTAGACCACTTACCTCGCGTTTCCGTCCTTGAAGTAACCGGCCTTGATGATGGAGGCGAGCCAATTTTAAAATTAGTAGACAAGCGTTTTGGAAAAACTAATAAAAAGATTTATGTTAATAACCATAGTCCAAGTAGTCCTGCACCGGGCATCGGCGACAGACTTTTAGCCAAATTGGAACTGAATAAACACGGGATTTCTGCAAGCGTTATAAAGGTCTTAGAAAATAGACCCAACATTTTTATCGGAGTTTTAAATAGCCAGTCGGATTGTGGCTTTGTCAATCCATCTGATAGACGCCTAAAAGCCAGTTTTATAATTAACAACAGAGAGATAAATGGAGCGTCTGATGGCGACCTAGTTCGATGCGAAACAGTTCCTGGTTATGAAATGGGGCACCCCCATGCACGTATATTAAAGAGTTATGGTAATAGCAAATCGGCAACTGCAATCATACCAGCGATAATCGCAAAACATGAAATTCCTTACCGATTTCATAAGGCGGAATTGCTAAAAGCGAAGCAAACCCAAGCCACATCAATGAAAAGCCGTGTTGACTTAAGGCATCTTCCCTTGGTGACCATTGATGATGAAACGGCTCGAGATTTCGATGATGCTGTTTGGGCTCAAAGAACCCAAAGTGACGACGGATGGCATATTTTAATAGCCATTGCTGATGTATCTTCTTATGTGACCCCTGGCGACCCCCTCGACAAAGTGGCTCGCAATAGAGGGAACTCCGTTTACTTTCCAAACACCGTCATTCCCATGTTGCCGGAAAACCTCTCAAATGGCTGGTGTTCACTGATCCCTCACGAAGACCGGCCTTGCCTTGCTGTTGATATATGGATTGATGATCAAGGAAATAAACAACAACATAAATTCTCAAGGTGCATGATTAAGTCAGCAGCCAGACTAACCTATTCGGAGGTTCAAAATATTCATAATGGGACATCAGAAGCAGACAAAAAGATTTCTCCCAAGGTCATTGAAAATCTGTTTGGCGCATTTTTTTCTCTAAATCATAATAAAAAAAACAGGGGTGCGATTGACTTCGATCGACCTGAACATCGGGTTTCTTTATCTAAAGACGGATCCATTATAGGAATAGAAAAGAGATCCAGGCTGGATAGCCACCGACTCATTGAGGAATTCATGATCCTAGCCAACGTCTGTGCTGCGGAGACGTTGGAAGAGTTAAAGATACCATGCATGTATCGGGTCCATGAAGACCCAGCACCCGACCGGGTCATAGCATTGAGAACATATTTAAAATTTTTGAAAATTAATCTCGGTGGTGGTCAAGCCGTGAAGCCTCGGAATTTTGCAAATCTTCTGGAAAAAATTAAAGATCGACCGGATTTTTTAGGCATTCAAGATGCTATTTTACGTTGCCAATCCCAAGCTTTATATAGCCCAAATAATGTTGGCCATTTTGGGCTCGCATTGCGACGATATGCACATTTTACTTCGCCAATTCGTCGTTATTCCGACCTTTTAATCCACCGGGCGTTAATAAGCGGCCTAAAACTTGGTGCTGGTGGCCTGAAACCTGACGACGCAAAAGATTTCGTTAAAATCGGTGAACACATATCAAAGACAGAGCGTCGCGCTATGGCTGCCGAGAGAGATGCTTTTGACAGGCTAGCCGCGTGCTATTTTTATGATCAAGAAGGTAGAATTTTTGACGCACACATTACGGGCGTAGAACGTTTTGGAATTTTTGCGGAAATCTATGGGGTTGGTGTAAGTGGCTTTATGCCTATTTCCTTGCTCGGAGACCGGTATTATCGCTTTGATAGTGATCGTCGCGCCTTATCCGCAGATGGGACAAGTAAAAAATATTGCCTTGGCGATTTCATAAAGGTCCGTCTTAAAGAGGTAAATAGAGCAACCGGCGGGTTATTAATAGAACCGGCTAAACAGAATAACAAAAAGAAAAAAAGAAATTCAAATAATAGACGAAAAATTCGAAATAATTGATAAAATTGGAAAAACTTGACAGAAACTGTTTGTAGATTATGTTGCCAAAATTAAATTTCACACAGTGGGGCCTATAGTCATGGCTAAAGCAAATTCTGTTCAAATTAAGCTCGTCAGCAGCGCCGATACCGGGTTTTATTATGTTACTCGTAAAAATCCTCGGACCTTAACCGATAAGGTCGAAATGCGGAAATATGACCCCGTCATTCGTAAACACGTCATGTTTAAAGAGTCTAAAATTAAGTAATTTTCACTTTCCTCCTTGGTCAGAGACTTTTTTCAAAGCCAAGTAAATTTCCAACCTCGCGCTTTTACGGTGAATTCCCACCCTCGTGCATCCAGAATGTAAGCCATACTGGTGATGCTAAAATGCTTATGCAATCATTCATAAATTTTTTATTTTCTGGCTTGAGTTTCCTGATATGCGCATTGGTGTTGATGTAGGTGGTACAAAAATTGAATTTATTGCGCTGGACAATGATGGCAGTACGCTGATGCGCAAAAGAATAAAAGCACCGCAAAATAAATACTCAGAAACACTCAAAGCAATCGAGGCGGGTATATTAGCAATTGAAAATTCTCTCGATCGAATAGGAAGTATCGGGGTTGGTATTCCTAGAACCATTTCTCGGCGTACCGGACTCGTATAGGGAGCTAACTCTGTATGGTTAATAGGCAACCCTATTGATAAAGACCTCGAGACAATTTTAAAACGACCAGTTAGGGTGGCAAACGATGCCAATTG
This sequence comes from uncultured Rhodospirillaceae bacterium, assembly GCA_964499275.1. Classification (GTDB taxonomy): domain Bacteria; phylum Pseudomonadota; class Alphaproteobacteria; order MPNO01; family UBA2964; genus UBA2964. Next base: position 238 of record CAZCKO010000125.1, on the reverse strand, counting down.
TTTCGCACTTTCTGAATCAATTGATGGCGCCGGTAGAGATTATGAGGTTGTTTTTGGCGTTATATTAGGCACAGGAGTAGGAGGAGGTCTTTGTATAAATGGACGAATAATTGCTGGTCCTAACGGCATCACTGGTGAATGGGGCCATTCGCCAATGCCGGGGTTATCACCGATACCAATAAATCAAAGCAGGAACGAACGTAGTTGCTATTGTGGCCAAAAAAATTGTATTGAAACG
>CAZCKO010000124.1:0-3786 GCA_964499275.1 uncultured Rhodospirillaceae bacterium | reverse complement strand
TACGTCTTTGAACTTTTGTTCGGCTGATGCATCCCCCCGATTACGATCTGGATGGTATTGCATAGCTTTTTTCCTGAAAGCCTTTTTTATTTCGTCTGCTGACGAACTTTGGGCTACGCCCAATACTTTATAAGGATCTTCTTTGGCCATTAAGCGAAATCCAACACCATCTTAGTGTGTTTAAACTCGCTTACGCGGATTTATCTTTATTATTTTTTTCGTCTTCGACTTCCTCGAAGTCCGCATCTACAACCTTTGCCTCTTCGGTTGTTTCGGCCCCGGAGGCAGAATCCGAGGGCCCAACATCAGCGGCAGCCGCAGCCTCCTGTTCCGCCTTATACATAGCCTCCCCAATTTTCATTGCAGATTGTGATAGCGCTTCTAATTTAGACTTAATTGTTTCTCTATCATCCGAATCCATCACCTCTCGAAGAGCCGCTATATCGGCCTCAACCTGAGTTTTATCCGCGTCATCAATCTTATCATCATGTTCTTTAAGGTTTTTCTCCGTAGAATGAATCAAGCCGTCGGCCTGATTATTGAGCTCAACCCTTTCCTTGCGTGCCTGGTCATCAGCGGCATGGGTCTCCGCTTCCTTAACCATTTTTTCGATTTCGTCTTCATTAAGACCCCCAGATGCTTGGATTTGGATTTGTTGTTCTTTTCCCGTTGCCTTATCCTTAGCGGCTACATTCACTAATCCATTCGCATCGATATCAAACGTCACTTCAATTTGCGGCATTCCACGAGGCGCCGCAGGAATACCTACCAAATCAAAGTTTCCAAGAATTTTATTATCCGCCGCCATTTCACGCTCCCCCTGAAACACGCGGATAGTTACAGCACTTTGATTATCCTCCGCCGTTGAAAATGTCTGGCTTTTTTTAGTCGGAATCGTCGTGTTACGATCGATAAGGCGAGTGAATACTCCGCCCAAAGTTTCTATCCCCAAAGAAAGAGGCGTGACATCGAGTAAAAGAACGTCTTTGACATCACCAGTTAAGACTCCCGCTTGAATCGCCGCGCCTATTGCTACGACTTCGTCAGGATTAACGCCGCGATGGGGCTCTCGACCAAAGAATGATTCCACAGCTTCAATAACCTTAGGCATTCGGGTCATACCCCCGACCAGAATAACCTCATCAACTTCACCAGCAGATAGCCCAGCATCTTTCAAGGCAGACTTACAAGGATCAATTGTTTTGGCAACCAACCCCTCCACAAGCGCTTCTAATTTTGCGCGCGTAAGTTTGATATTAAGATGTTTAGGGCCTGATGCATCAGCAGTCACAAACGGCAGATTAACTTCTGTTTGTGCTGATGAAGAGAGTTCAATCTTAGCCTTTTCCGCAGCTTCTTTTAGACGTTGCAATGCCAGCTTGTCGGTCCGTAAATCAATAGCTTGCTCTTTTTTAAATTCTTCGGCCAAGTAGTCGATAATTTTTGCATCAAAATCTTCTCCACCAAGGAAAGTGTCCCCATTGGTGGATTTTACCTCGAACACCCCGTCCCCTATTTCCAAAATTGAAACGTCAAACGTACCCCCGCCAAGGTCATAAACTGCTATAGTACCATTTTGTTTTTTATCGAGACCATAGGCCAGCGCCGCAGCGGTCGGTTCGTTAATAATGCGAAGAACATCCAAACCAGCAATTCGGCCCGCATCCTTTGTAGCCTGCCTCTGAGAATCATTGAAATAGGCTGGTACAGTAATAACGGCTTCTGCAACACCTTCACCCAAGTGGGCTTCTGCTGTTTCCTTCATCTTCATTAAAATAAACGCAGAAATTTCGCTTGGTGAGTATTGTTTTCCACGAGAGTCCACCCACGCATCTCCATTATCGGCCTTAACGATGGAATAGGGGACCAGACCCATATCCTTGGCCGTCATTGGATCATCAAAGGGTCGGCCTATTAACCTTTTTATAGCAAAAAGAGTATTCTCTGGATTTGTAATACCTTGGCGCTTGGCGGACTGCCCCACGAGACGCTCGTCTTCTTCCGTAAAAGCAACCATTGACGGGGTGGTCCTGCCACCCTCACTATTTTCGATCACACGTGAATCACTACCTTCCATGATAGCCACGCAAGAATTTGTCGTACCAAGATCAATACCAATAACTTTGGCCATTTTACCCTCTTAATTCACAATTATCTTCCTTTGCCTAATTAGACTGCGGGAAAAATCGTTGTTTGTAGTAATTTATAAAATATCTAATGACCAACTCAATGGCCTGTGACACGTTATATAGGTATGAAGTATAGATGCCGCAAGCGGTGTTCTATGATGTTTTTATCGGTTTTGGGCGTTTCTCAAGAATTTTAGCCCCAAATGACACAATTTCTTCAAAATTACGAAAAAATAACCACTCAAAGCTTACGGATCAGATATCACAAAATTTTTATTTATCCGGTCCGGTCTTTTTTCCGTTCGCGGGTTGATCCGCTTTAGAAACTCCTACTTTTGCAGGTCGTAACAAACGTTCATGAATCATGAAACCATCTTCAACCACCTGAACAACAATACCCGATTCTTGATCTGCTGTAGGAACTTCAAATAAAGCCTCATGCTGATCGTGATTGAACTTTTCTCCCAATGGCGAAATCCTCTCAATTCCGTGTCGCTCTAAAACAGTCAACAACTCACGACTAGTTAGATTGATCCCCTCAAGGAAGCCTGTTATCTCATCATCACCGGAATGCAAGCTTTCAGGGGTCGCTTCTATCGCACGATTTAAATTATCAGCAACCGTGAGCATATCCCGGGCGAAATTAGCCGCCGCATACTTTGCGGTGTCCTCCCTTTCTCTTTTGGCCCTTCGTATTGTGTTTTCATTATCCGCTAAGGCACGAAGGAGTTTATCCTTAAGGTCGGCAATTTCAGCCTCTGGTCCACCTTCGCCCCATGGGGAGTTTTTCGTGTTGCTTAACATCTCGCTTGTTTCGTCTTCTGCAGTTGAGGCATCTTCAGTAATTTGCTCGTCCTCAATTACTGGTGATTCCGTTTTATTAGTTTTATTCGGGTTTTGTTTGTCTTTTTTATCCACTTTTAAATCCTATTTTTAGCCAAGTAGGCGGCCTACCACTTGTGCTGTATAATCAACAATCGGGATTATACGTGCATAATTTATGCGTGCCGGGCCGATTACCCCAACAGCACCCACAATTTCTCCTCGAGTGCCCGTAAACGGGGCTGCTACCATCGCACAGCCCGCAACATTGAAAAGGTCGTTTTCAGCACCAAGGAATATTTGTACACCGTCTCCTGACTGGGTACGGTCTAGCAAATTTGCCATAAGGTCCCGCGTGTCCAATGCCTCAAAAAGGGCCCTGACCCGCTCCAAATCCGCCAACGCGCTAACATCGTCGAGCAACCTCGCGTGCCCTTTCACTATTAATGCACCACGGTCTTCATCGCCCGCCCATGTAGCGAGACCCGCCTCAACAAGACCTCGCGTCAATTCATCTATTTGAGCACGATGGTCGGCGATTTCTTTCTCTATCATTATTTCGGCATCAACTAGCGTTCTCCCCGCAAGACGGGCATTCAGGTAATTAGATGCCTGTACCAAGGTTGAAGGCGGGGTCCCAGTGGGAACATCAATCACGCGATTTTCAACGAAACCGTCTTCTGCAACCATAACAACTAAAGCACGACCATCGCCGAGACTTACAAACTCAATATGCTTGAGAGCGCGGTCACTCTTGGGGGCCACAACTAAACCGGCACAACGCGATAAACCTGAAAGGGCGCCTGAGGCCTCCTCCAAAACCTCGTTAACTGTT
>CAZCKO010000123.1:0-3971 GCA_964499275.1 uncultured Rhodospirillaceae bacterium | reverse complement strand
ATATTGAGACACAGGCATTAAAACAAATAACTTCAGGACGTTGGGACGAATCACAGCCGTCCTGGAGTCCAGATGGTCGACTTGTAGCTTTTGTTAGTAACCGAACCGAAGATCCCGATGCCAATTCAAATTCTGACATCTGGATAGTCTCCGTAGACAATACCGACAAAGGTCAGACCTTACTCCAGCTAACCACCTATCCAGGATCTGACTCCTCTCCCTCTTGGAGCCCAGACGGCAAGTGGATCACCTACGTAACTGACGATACAGACCCCCAGTTCAGTAGCCTATCAGTCAACCAACTAGCTATGGTATCCTCAGCAGGAGGGCCCCGAAAACTGGTACATCCTGACCTGGACCGAAATGTGCGCAACCCCCAATTCGATTCTGAAGGAGAAAATATTTTAGTCAGCATCGAGGACAGTGGAGAACGCTATCTGGGCAAAATCCAAGTACAGGGTTCGAACCTTGAACGAATCAGCAAAGAAGGCTACACAATGTCCTCTTTTTCAGCCGCTGCCTCTGGAGCCACTTCCCTGGTTCTGAGTAGTCCTCATCTCCCCAGCGAAGTATTCCTGATTGACGATGATGATCACAAACAATTAACTCACACAAACGAAAACTTCATCCAAACACTTAATTTGGCTGAAGTCACAAATATCCATTTTCCAAGTAAAGATGGGACGTCGATAGAAGGGTGGATTTTCACGCCCCCTGGTTACGACTCTAGTCTCAGGTATCCAACCATCCTGAGAATTCACGGTGGACCTAACGGTATGTACGGGGTGAACTTCAATTTTGAAGCACAACTTTTAGCTGCTAATGGATACGTTGTCCTACTTACTAATCCTCGTGGCTCTTCAGGATATGGACAAGATTTTAGCATGGCCCTCTGGCAGAAATGGGGTATCCCAGACTTTGATGATGTTATGGCAGGTATCGATTACGTACTAGACGCAGGCTACGCCGATCCCAATCGACTGGGAGTTGGCGGGTGGTCCTATGGAGGTATCCTGACAAATTATGTTATCACCAAGAGTGAACGATTTTCAGCTGCAATCACAGGGGCCAGCATGGGATTATTAGTAGCAAATTTTGGTCATGATCACTACCAGCTAGGTAACGAACGTGAGTGGGGTCTTCCATGGGAAACCCGTGAAATATGGGAAAACCTGTCTCCCTTTAATTCAATTGAAAAAGTTACAACCCCCACCTTAGTCATGGGAGGGGAAAAAGATTGGAACGTTCCAATTCAAAACTCTGAACAGATCTACCAAGCACTGAGGAGAATGGGAGTTCCGACCCAATTAATCGTTTATCCAGGTCAACCCCATGGACTTAGAATTCCTTCGTATCAAAAAGACAGGCTAGAGAGGTATTTGGCATGGTACGATAAATGGTTAAAAGGCACTGAAACCGTGGAAAAACAATGACTATGATTGATGTGTCTGTGAGAGACCCTTAGCTTGCTATAACAAAACTGGAATGACGAAGGGATCAAGCCAGTGCAAAAACCTCCCCAGAAAGTGAACTATAGATGATGAAACACACAATCAAATACGGACCTAAGATCCTCACTGCTTTATGGATGTTCTTATTCCTCCCATCAGCAGACCTTAAGGGACAATCTTTTGAACTTGAACCTCATCAACAACTAGCAAGGGATATTCTACAGGAAATAATTGAGATAAACACGGTTGATTCAGCGGGAACGACCAAGGCAGCCAAGGCCTTAGAACGTCGACTTCTTGAGGCTGGATTTTCCGATGAAGATGTGCATGTAGTTGGTCCTACAAAGAAGAAGATGAACTTGGTAGCTAGACTGCGAGGTAGAGATACAGGACGTCCAGCAATTCTCCTGCTTGCCCACCTCGATGTAGTAGAAGCATTGCGAAGCGATTGGAACATGGATCCATGGAAGATGACCGAACAGGATGGCCATTTCTATGGACGAGGAGTCATCGATGATAAAGACGAAGCCGCAATATACACAGCCAATCTCATTAGATATAAACAGGAAGGCTTTGTACCGGACAGGGACATTATTATAGCATTGACCGCCGATGAAGAGGGCGGTGAGTACAATGGAGTACAGTGGCTACTAGAAAATCACCGTGAACTAATCGATGCCGAATACGCGCTAAACGAAGGTGGCGGCGGTGAGATCAAGGATGGAAAACATAGACTTAACGCAGTCCAGGCTAGTGAAAAAGTCTATCAAAATTTCAATTTGAGAACTGTAAATCCAGGAGGACACAGTTCGTTACCCAGAGACGATAATGCAATTTATGAGCTGGCTGAAGCTCTAGTCCGGATAAGCGAATACCAGTTTCCTATCGAGTTAAATGAGGTTACGGAAGCATACTTTAGGGGTACAGCTGAGGTAGAAGGGGGTTCTGTAGCGATGAATATCAATACTATGCTCGCGGACCCTACTAATGAACTTGCCGTAGCTCGGATTCAGTCAGAGCCAGGCTGGAACGCCCGACTCAGGACCACTTGCGTCGCAACCAGGCTGGATGGTGGACATGCCAACAATGCCCTACCTCAAACTGCCGCAGCCATTGTCAATTGTCGCATACTTCCAACCCACAACCCTCAAGATGTACTATCCAGCCTAAGAAGGGTGGTTGGAACCCAAGTTGAAGTGACACCAATGGGGCAAGCCAATCCCAGCCCTCCTTCCCCCCTCAGGACCAGTGTCCTCGAACCCATACAACAAATCACTGAGGAAATGTGGCCAGGAGTGCCTATTGTACCGATAATGGCTACTGGTGCTACAGATGGACTTTACCTTCGAAGGGCAGGTATACCAACTTATGGAGTCTCTGGAATCTTTGCGGACGTAGACGATAACCGGGCGCACGGTCAGGATGAACGAATACTGATAAAATCGTTTTTCGAAGGGCAAGAATTCCTATTTCGGTTAGTGAAAGCTCTTTCCAGTCCAGCGGGTGTGAGCTGATGCGAACGGAAGTATTCGAAGTCTATTTGAGACAGTATGGCGGGAAAAGAATAGAGCTTAATCTGTTGAAAATCTGTTGAGGAAAGCTTTTTCCTCTCGGGATAGTGAATCCACCCCTTCACTCTGCACACGGCTTAACAGCTTCTGTATTTCTAATTTGTTTAATTCATGTATCGCAGATAAATCTATGGATGACCAGCGTTTTTTCAGTGAATCACCAGAACTATCGACTGAATCTGAAAAAATCTTGCGCTGGAACTCCCTTTGACCCTTCAACTTCCGCCAATCTTGCCAATAGAGCATTCCATAGCCCATAGCTAAACCCCCCAAATGAGCAAAATGGGCAACACCCCCTCCAGACCCTGAAATACCACTATACAGGCTTATTACCACCAATGCGGACACTAGCCAACGCGCTTCAACTGGCAGCACTCCCCAAATGTAAATGTTCTCACGTGGCCAGTACTTAGCAAAACCTATTAAGACTCCATAAACCGCAGCTGAAGCTCCTACAACTGGCGATGCTGTAGAAAACAGAAAGGAAAAGATCGCTCCCCCAAGGCCACTTACAATGTAAAATTTCAGAAATCGTTTCCCACCTAATTTGTATTCCAATCTGGGTCCGAAAAAGAATAATCCGATCATATTAAAGAACAGGTGACTAAAATTTGCATGCAAAAACATGTAGGTCAGAGCTGTCCAAGGTCTAAATGGTAATGCTGGGAAATAGCCACTATCAAGTCCAATGAGCGCGGGTGGGAATAGAGTACAAAGTAAATAGACCAGACTCCCACGCGGTATCAAAAAAAATACTAAGACGTTCAGCGCTAGGATTCTGGACACCCAGAAAGTCATCTTTAAACACCCTCCCTCTATCTCTGACGGACCCTACGCAATTCTAATCTATGCACAAAGTAAATAGTGTTGACGCCTTGCCTCCATCTAAGCCTACATGAAAAGGTCTGGCATAAGTGCATCCATATGTGGCAATTCCTCTGCGCTACCT
>CAZCKO010000122.1:0-4161 GCA_964499275.1 uncultured Rhodospirillaceae bacterium | reverse complement strand
TATCTTTATTCGATTTTTGGTCTGTAGATTTAGAATTATTTTCAGATAATATTTTAGACTTGGGTGACTTACTATCCTCGTCCAATGAATTGTTTTTGGCGTCATCAATCTTGTTGTTTGAGCTATTAATCAATCCTGTGCCTTTATCTTCGGCTGCTTCTGTATCCCTTTGATTATTATCCGGGGATTTTGACTTTGTTTCACCTTGATTGCCGCGACGACCTCCACGCCTACCTCGTCTTCGCCGGCGGGAAGGGCGATCCTCCCCACTATTGGTTGAACTTTCGTCATTTTCTATAGATTCGTTTTCGGTCTCTTTGGCTATGGTTGTCTCAGATTCAGTTCCTTTTTTTCTTGCGGATTTTTTTGTTGGTGGCTTCTTTCTGCGCCTTCTGGGCCGTCGGGTCCTTGCCTCCTTCTTTTCATTTTCTGTTTCGGGTGTTTCTTTATCCTTTGAGATCTCCGTTAAAGTTGAATCGTTGTCACCTTCAGACTCCGTGGCTCCTCGGTTTTTAACTCGTTCAAGATTCATATCAGGAGGAACCAGACTATCATCTCCAAGTACCTGTACTTGGAATTTATAACGAGCTTCAATTTGGTTTAATGACCCCCTTTTTTGATTGAGGATGTAAAGTGCAATAGGAGTTGGGACAGTGACGGCTACTTCCGTACTGCGATTACGAATCCCTTCCTCTTCAATTGAACGCAATACATGCACTGCTGTTGATTCAGTGGACCGGACATAACCAGTACCTGAGCAATGGGCACATGTTTCAGTGCTATTTTCGACAATACTAGGACGCATACGTTGTCGAGATAACTCAAATAAGCCAAAATTACTAATCCGACCCAATTGTATACGGGCACGGTCAGTTTTCACTTTTTCTTTTAAGCGTCTTTCAACACCACGCTGGTTTCTAGATAAATCCATATCAATGAAGTCAATAACAATAAGTCCTGAGAGGTCTCTAAGGCGTAATTGGCGAGCAACTTCGCTGGCTGCTTCCAAGTTAGTTTTAAATGCAGTCTCTTCTATATTTCTCTCACGGGTTGAACGACCAGAATTTACGTCAATTGCTACCAATGCTTCGGTTGGATTTATGACAATATAACCGCCAGATTTAAGGTGGACTACTGGGCTGTGCATTGACTCGAGCTGAGTTTCTACCTGATATCTATGAAATAGAGGAATAACTTCATCACGATAGGGTTGAACCCGTTTTGCATGGCTTGGCATCATCATCCGCATAAGTTTTTTAGCGGCGGTGTATGCATCATTGCCTTCCACCAGAATTTCTTCGATTTCTCTATTATATAAATCACGAATGGTTCGTTTTATTAAATCACCTTCTTCATATACTAGGCACGGTGCTGCTGATTTTAATGTTAGCTCTCGAACATTTCCCCAAAGTCTTAATAAATAATCGAAATCGCGCTTAATTTCAGATTTGTTACGTTCCATTCCGGCTGTGCGCATAATTACGCCCATTCCCTCGGCGACATTTAGATTTTTTAGGAGCTCACGAAGACGTCGTCGGTCGTTGGCATTAGTTATTTTACGTGAAACACCTCCGCTATTACGAGCCGTATTTGGCATAAGCACACAATAACGTCCTGCTAATGATAGGTATGTGGTAAGCGCGGCTCCTTTATTGCCACGTTCCTCTTTTATAACCTGAATCAAAAGAATTTGGCGTCTTTTAATAACCTCTTGAATTTTGTATCGGCGCATAGGGTTTTCGCGCCGTAAAGATTTTTCATTATCGTTCGGGTTATCATCTTCTGAATTGTCAATTGGAGATTCTTTGGAGTTTTTCCCTTCCTCTTCAGTTGAATTGTCTTCGTTACTTTCATTACTCTTGTCTAAACCATCATCTAAGCTTTCGATCTTTGAAATCTTGCTGCCGCCTGTAAAAATAATGTGGTCGGTTTCCTCTGTTTCGACTTCCACAGTTGAACTCTTTAGCTCAGTTTTTGGTTCTTCTAAGCAATCTTCCAAATTTCCAATATTCTCAGAGTCGCCGTCAATCCCACCATCAATTTCATCTATGCGAGCGCGGGCCTCTGAAGCGTTAGCTTCAAATTGTGCTACATCTCGTTTTAGAGCTTCACGGTCTTCAACTGGGATTTGATAATAGTCTGGATGAATTTCGCTAAAGGCAAGAAATCCATGTCGATTACCACCGTAATCAACAAAGGCGGCCTGAAGTGAAGGTTCAACCCTAGTGACCTTAGCGAGATAGATATTACCCTTAAGTTGCGACTTGGTAGATGTTTCTACATCATATTCTTCAAGTCGGTTCCCGTTTGAGATAACCACCCGAAGTTCCTCCGGATGAGTACCGTCTATTAACATTCGTTTTGTCATCGAAAAATTCTCCACAGCCGATGCAAAAAGCCCGAGCGAACATCGGGCGGCAATTGGCCGTTTCTATTCGAAGCCAGCGGCGCCTGCGTCAACCCTCATATTCCTTTGGGGACACTCTTCTGCAGCCACTTATAGCCTCAAGTTTCTTCAAAATTAACCGTGAAATCAAAGCGCAAGCACACGGGTCGTAATAGCTTTACTATCTCGCCTGATTGTCGCGCTCCCGGCAAAGACTAACGAAGTCTCGTCGGATGCCCACGGCTGTTCGCCACCAGCCCAGAATACGCGTGCTCTACAAATTCTACAATGAGTATATTTTTAAATATTTTTTGGAAATCTAACGCTTTCTCAAGAATCAGTATCATAGTGCAAACATTATTGATGTTTAATCCTATTCACCATATATATGGCGCATCCATGATAATTAGGCACAATATGTACCGATTCTCTATAGCCAAGCCGATAGCCGTTTGGACGGTGTTTTGGAGTCTCGCGCTTTTACAATCTGGATTTTCTATGCCAATCGTTGATTCCATAAGAATTGGCGATTATGAGGATAAAACTAGATTTGTGATGGAATTGGATAAAAGTGTAAAATTTAATGTTTTTACTCTTGGGAATCCCTATCGAATTGTAATTGAACTCCCGAAAATTAATTGGCAGATCAAGTCAACTAATTTGAAGGGTGGGAGACGTATTATTGGCTATCGTTTTGGTTTATTTAAGCCTAATCGGTCACGTTTTGTGATTGATTTGAACGGTCCTGTAAGGGTTGCAAAAGCGTTTAGATTGCATCCAAAAGGTATAAGAGGACACCGAATTATTCTTGATGTTGTTGATATTTCGGCTAATAAATTTTTTAAAATTTACCGCCAGCGATCAGCAAAAGATCTGCCCAAAAAATTCGCTACGCAGAAAAGTGAAAATAGAAAACAACGTATAAGAATGCGTACCCGTTTAATCGTCTTAGATCCTGGACATGGGGGAATAGATCCGGGAGCACGCGGCCGTAGAGGAACCCTCGAGAAAAAAGTAGTATTAGAACTCGCTTATGAACTAAAAAGAGAATTAATTGCTAAAGGCAAGTATCGAGTTTTATTGACCAGAACTCGTGACGTGTTCGTGCGCCTGAGAGAAAGAATTGCAATTGCCCATCGCGCCGGAGCAGATTTATTTATCTCATTGCATGCGGACTCAATAGGAAAAAGACATTTACGAGGTGGTTCTGTTTATACCCTATCTGAACGTGCGTCAGATAGGGAAGCAGAGGCGTTGGCGCGTCGTGAGAACAAATCCGATATTATTGCGGGTGTTGATTTAAACGAACAAAGTAGCGTTGTAGCGAAAATTCTCATAGATTTAAGACAACGGCTGACTAAAAATCATTCAGTAAAGTTTGCTAAATTACTTGCAGAACAACTAAATAAAAAAATTCGTATGTTGCGCCGAAAGCATAGATTCGCTGGCTTTGCAGTTCTCAAGGCACCAGAAATTCCTTCGGTCCTCATAGAAATGGGGTATCTTTCAAATATTGAGGACGAGAAACTTATACGTAGCCCGAGTCATAGGCGTAAAATAGCTCAAGCTATAGTTAACGCTGTGGATAGGTATTTTGCGACCAAAACTTTAGTTACAAAGCCATAAAGTCGCCAAAATCTGTTTATTATGTATATTAGGTTTTAATTTTGTCTTACCCATAGAATTTGGCAATGAAGAGAATTTTTAAATTTATTTTATTGTTTGGCACTTCCGGCTTATCTTTTATTGTGCTTGGTGTCGGATTATTAGTTGCG
>CAZCKO010000121.1:0-4250 GCA_964499275.1 uncultured Rhodospirillaceae bacterium | reverse complement strand
TATTCCCACTCAATAGTTCCGGGTGGCTTCGAAGTGATGTCATAAACAACACGGTTAATTCCACGCACTTCATTTATGATCCGGTTCGCAGTGCGCCCAAGAAACCCCATTTCATAGCGGTAAAAGTCTGCGGTCATTCCGTCTGTTGAAGTGACAGCACGCAAAGCACAAACGTGATCATAAGTTCTCGCGTCGCCCATTACGCCCACCGTTTGCACTGGCAATAGAACAGCAAACGCCTGCCATATGTCATCGTAAAGACCCTCGTTCCTAATTTCTTCAATATAAATAGCATCTGCTTTACGCAATATATCGATTTTTTCCTCCGATATTTCACCGGGTATACGGATTGCGAGGCCGGGACCAGGGAACGGATGACGACGGACAAAATGCTCAGGCAAGCCTAGTTCTCGCCCCAGGGCGCGCACTTCATCTTTGAATAATTCTCGCAGGGGTTCTACGAGTTCCATATTCATTCTTTCGGGCAGTCCACCTACGTTGTGATGAGATTTGATGGTAACACTTGGTCCACCGTCAAAAGAAACTGATTCTATGACATCGGGATAAAGCGTCCCTTGTGCAAGAAAATCGGCGCCTCCAGTCTTCTCGGCCTCTTCCTCAAAAACATCGATAAACGTCGCCCCAATAGTTTTGCGTTTTTGTTCAGGATCCGAAATCCCCTCCAAAGCAGATAAAAATTTTCTGGACGCATTAACGTGAACTAGCGGAATATTGTAGTGATCCCTAAAAAGATTTATGACCTCCCCCACCTCACCCATCCGCATAACCCCGGTGTCAACGAAGACGCAGCTTAGTTGTGGACCAATCGCCTCATGAAGTAATACCGCAACCACGGACGAATCGACGCCACCAGAAAGACCGCAAACCACTCTGCCTTTTCCAACTTGTGATTTGACTTTCTCTATGGCCTCATCCCGAAACGCGCTCATCGACCAATCGCCTGCACACCCTGCAACTCCGTGGGTAAAGTTTTTTAAGAGTGCTGCGCCATTTAGTGTATGAACAACTTCTGGGTGGAACTGAACACCATAAAATCTTCGCCCGTCATCTGCTATGGCGGCATAGGGTGCACCATCACTCGCCGCCACTGCTCGAAACCCTTCGGGCAATAATTCAACACGGTCACCGTGACTCATCCATACTTCCTCACGAGACCCCACTTCCCAACCACCGTCAAACAGTTCACATGGCTCAACGACGGATACCATAGCTCGGCCAAATTCTCTTTTTTCCGAGGACTGAACCTTCCCACCCAACTGCTCAACCATAGTCTGCTGGCCATAGCAGATACCAAGAACCGGAACCCCCAAATCGAAAATCTCAGGAATCGCTCGTGGCGTCGCTGAATCGAGCACGGACGCCGGACCACCAGACAGAATGATACCCTTGGCACCAAAAGCCTCCAGCGACGTAGAAGTTATCCTATTAAAGGGCTGGACCTCGCAGTACACCGCACTCTCCCGCACACGCCGGGCAATAAGTTGGGTGACTTGAGAGCCGAAATCGACAATGAGTATACGGTCCGACTCTGGCACGCTTTTAATCACAATCTTGGGTTGACAGAACTAATTCCATAGCAAGTTGAAAGCGAGTGTCTTTTGAGACCACTCGACGGAACCGACAAGGATATGAAACAAACATACTTATAGCAGCCCCCCTACATCTCACCATTGAATTAATCCGGCGGACGATAATTAGGAGCTTCACGTATAATCGAAACGTCGTGCACATGCCCCTCACGAAACCCAGAAACCGTTGCTCGCCGAAACATGCAGTTTTTTTGCATTTCTGCCACACTACTGTTGCCTGTATATCCCATCGCCGCCCGCAAACCACCAACGAGTTGGTGTAATACAGCGCTTACGGGTCCTTTAAGCGGCACTCTGCCCTCTATGCCCTCTGGAACTAATTTCAAACTATCGTTGACTTCTTCCTGAAAATATCGGTCCGCGGATCCTTGTCCCATTGCACCTAACGACCCCATCCCTCGATAAGCCTTGTATGATCTTCCTTGGTAAAGGAACACCTCTCCCGGGCTCTCTTCAGTCCCCGCAAGCAGCGAGCCAATCATTACGCAGTCTGCCCCTGCAGCAATCGCTTTGGCAAGATCACCAGAAAGCCTCACTCCACCATCAGCAATGCACGGCACGCTATTTTCCTGGCACGCTTTCGCGGATTCAATGACCGCACTGAATTGAGGCACACCGACCCCTGTAACTGCGCGCGTTGTACAAATAGATCCCGGACCGATTCCAATCTTTACGCAGTCGGCACCCGCATCTATTAGTGCTTTGGCACCATCCGGGGTCGCTATATTTCCCGCGATTACTTGTGTGCTGTTTGAAAGTCTTTTAATGCTGGATACTGCCTCTAAGACCCCAAGGGAATGTCCGTGCGCTGTATCCACAACGACAACGTCGGCTTCCGCTTCGATTAATGCTTCGGCGCGGCTAAAACCATCGTCACCAACACCCGTAGCTGCAGCAACACGTAAGCGGCCTTTATCATCCTTAGTTGCATTGGGATGTAACTTAGCTTTCTCTATATCCTTAACGGTTATCAATCCAATACAAGAATAGTCATCGTCCACCACAATGAGCTTTTCAATACGGTGTTGGTGGAGCAAACGGCGCGCCTCAGCCATATTCACCCCCTCCGTCACAGTCACTAAATTTTCCTTAGTCATAAGCTCGCTTACGCGCTGCTTTGGGTTTTCAGCAAAACGAACGTCACGATTAGTTAATATACCTACTAACCTTTGCCTCGCCCGCTCCACAACTGGTATTCCCGAAATTCTATTTTCATCCATTAACGCTAAAGCGTCAGACAGACATTTATCCGGTTCTATTGTCACGGGATTCACCACCATCCCTGACTCAAACTTTTTTACTTTTCTGACTTCGCCTGCCTGATGTGCAATACTCAGGTTTTTATGCAGCACCCCTATACCACCCGCCTGTGCCATCGCGATAGCCATTTCGGCTTCAGTAACAGTGTCCATCGCAGAGGAAACAAGAGGAATTCCAAGCTCAATAGAGCGTGTGAGTTTGGTTAAAGTCTGTGCCTCGTGGGGAAGAACGTTGGATTCCGAGGGAACCAATAGTACGTCGTCAAAAGCCAGAGCTTCGCGGATTTCCATACAGCCACCTATGTCAGAGTGGCAACGAAATATACACATTGAAGCTTCGAATCCCAAATAGATTGAATGCAGTCAAAGTCGGCTAGCGTTATAAAGGGTAAAACTATTTTGGTCTGCGGAAACCATGGGCCACGATATATGTTTCGGGGCTCTCTGGTCGAGAGGCATCTGGCTTTACAGTGCGAGTACTATCAAAGTCCTTTTTTATTTGAGCCATTAAATCACGGTGAGCGCCGCCATCGAAAGATTTCATGACTAACGTTCCACCGGGGTTTAGAATTTCGACCGAAAATGCGTGAGCCAACTCACATAACACAACCGTACGCAAATGATCAGTAGCCTTGTGACCGGTAATGGCTGCTGCCATGTCACTCAGCACAACATCTGCTGGACCGCCGAGAGCTTCACTCGCGACGCGGGTAATCGAAGAGTCACCAACATCCATACAGAACGCTACAGAACCAGCTATCGGCTCCATTTCTTGCGTATCGACAGCGACAACGCGTCCTAAACCTATGTCCGGTTGGACCCGCTTAACTGCTACTTGGGTCCAACCACCAGGCGCTGCGCCTAAATCGACGACCCTCTGCCCCTCACGCAATAACTGAAATTTTTCGTCAAGCTGCAACAGCTTGAAGGCGGCACGCGACCGATAACCCAACTTTTTAGCCTCCTGTACGTATGGGTCGTTAAGCTGTCGATCGAGCCACCTTGTCGATGACGCTTTACGACCGCGGGCAGTTTTTACTTGAACCCGGAGACTGCGGCCCGTGAACCGGTCCCGTGTGCTCCCTTCACCTCGTCTCTTTTTTCGCTTTTGTGACATACTAATTATTATTCTATAGAAATAACCGCCGCTTCATACGACAGTTTTTTAATATATCGATATAGTTATGAAAGGATATTTATAAAAGTTACTCGACATCGTCATTTGTCTAAATAATTTGGTGGCTATCGCAGTACTATGGTACTTAATTTAACAGGTGTTGGTGGTTCTGCCTTGGAGTGCATTGATGGGGAATAGTTTAATGGTAGAACGAGCGGCTCTGACCCGCTTAGTCCTGGTTCGAATCCAGGTTCCCCAGCCATT
>CAZCKO010000120.1:0-4280 GCA_964499275.1 uncultured Rhodospirillaceae bacterium | reverse complement strand
GTTGGCAAAGTAACGGGTATAGAAAAGAGTGTAATAGCGGGATTTAACCTTCAACTTTTCGTGATTTTATTTGAGTCCGAAAAAATGACATTGCGAGTGCCTGTGGAAAAGGTTGCTGAATCCGGACTACGTAAGATTAGCTCCAAGGATAAGATGCAGGTAGTTATGTCTACCTTGAAGGGCCGTGCCCGTTCCAAGAGAACGATGTGGAGTCGCAGGGCACAGGAATACGAAGCTAAGATAAATAGTGGCGACCCCGTCGCCATCGCTGAAGTCGTTCGTGACCTTTACCGAGCGGCAGGACAACCAGAACAATCCTACAGCGAAAGACAAATGTACGAAGCCGCACTCGAGCGATTGGTGCATGAATTTGCCTTGGTTGAAAAATTGGATGTGGCCGCAGCTACAGAAAAAATAGAAACAATGATGGCCGAACTATAACGGCTAAAAATAAGTTTGTTCGATGGTTCTGATATATCTAAAGACTATAAATTTCCAGGATCCTCTGCCATTTATATCTGGGTGGTAGTTGCCCTTGAAAACTCCCAATAAATTATTACTTATGTTCTTGGTCAAATTATTTTTGGACAATAATTTTTAGCTTTTGACCTACTCGCAGTTGTCTGGTGCGGGATATGTTATTGAGTACTTCGAACCGCTCAATTGGATAGTCACTGTATGGCATGCGGAGTGCTATGTTACGGATGTTATCACCTTGTTGTACGGTAACTACTCGAAGTTGAAGTGGACTAAGTTTCTTTGCCTCCTGTGGTTGAAGTTGGCGAAAACTATATGTCGTTTTTCTAAAATCAAGTGAATGTTTGGAGGTTTGATTGGGTACCGTAATGAACCTGAAACGAAAGATTTCGTTACTAGTTGCTCGATATACCACCAATCGAATATCCGCCGGACCGTCTCGAGTGTTTATACGGGTCGTGCCCGTCGCAGCTTCTAGCGCGTTTACTTTAATAGGTTCCAAATCATTTATTATTCGGCCGGCCACCCACACCTTTGTGAGGTAGTCCATCATGGAAAGTTTATAGTTTCTTTTTTCTTTGTCGAATATTATACGGCTCTTTGCGGGCCCAAACGCATAGACCGCTCTTTTCGTATTAAACAGGCTGAAGCCTTTTGGAACCCTAAATCTGATTAAAAGGCGTGGATGAATAAAATCCCGATCCTGGATAACTCCCTGTTCCAAATCACTTCCATAAAGCATGCCGTCAATTTTTTCTAAGTAGATATCTCGTGCTGTCATTGGTTGTTTTAGAAATACAGAATTTGCCAATGCTTTTGCTCGGTGCACCCGGGAAAGTGGGGCGGGATGCGTGGAAAGGTAATTAAATTGATCTACTGATCTGGAATCTTCGCCGCGCCTCTTTGCTGTGAGTTGTGCGTGGGCACGCAACTTTAGTAAAAATTGGGCCATCGCTGTGGGTTTGTATCCCACTTGTGTTGTATATCGAATGCCCAGTTTGTCAGATTCAAATTCGTTTTCTCGAGAAAAACTCTGGAGCAAGGTGGTAGTTCCGAATTGGGTAAACCTTCCTATCTCTCGGCCTCCTAGGATTCCAGCCGTTAATACTCCAATGTTGGCTATTAGGGATTGTCCGTGACGGCGCGCGTGATGGAGTGCTGTTACATGGCCAATTTCATGCGCAAGTACACTCGCTAATTGGGCTTCGTTATCCGCCAATGCTAGCAACCCGCGAGTGATGTATACGAAACCGCCGGGCATAGCGAAGGCGTTCACTGTGTCTGAATTTAGAATGGTGAAGCGCCATTTTAGATTGCGTCGTTCCGACGTACTCGCCAAAAGCTGCCCAATACTATTGACATAAGCCTTAAGTTGGCTTGACCGATATTCTCCACCAAAGAACGCAACAATTTTTGGATGGTTTTTTGTTCCCACTCGGATTGCTTCGGTTTCCGTGAAGCCTCCCGTAAAAACTTTTTCCCCGGTAGTTGGGTTTTTAGCACAGCCAACGAGTTGGAGACTTAATGAAGTTAACAACGCTATAAAAGTGGTCAAACGAACTATCATATTTACCTTAATTAAATAGGCTTTGCGATATTATAAAAGGGTACTTATCGATGAAACCGTATAGCAATTATACACTTTTTGGCCCTTGACTGACTTTGCGTAGCTCAACTTCGACACTAATATTCACTTTTGCCACAGTTCTTAGTGGTGGTTCAGTTTATTCCCGGGGTGTAGAAGGGGACGGAGCAGAATGTGCGTACACAGTTATATCCATCAATAGAGCCATACCAGACAGGTATACTCTCACTTGACGAATTGCATACTATGTTTTGGGAACAATCGGGTAACCCGGAGGGGTTACCCGTGGTTTTTCTACATGGAGGGCCGGGAGCTGGCGCAACGGCGGTTCATCGTCGTTTTTTTGATCCGGAGGTGTATCGGATTGTTGTTTTTGATCAACGCGGTTCAGGTCGGTCCACCCCTCGCGGTGAACTACAAAACAATACAACGGGACACCTTATATCCGATATTGATCAGTTGTGTGATTACCTAGGTATAGAAAATTTTATTTTATTTGGTGGTTCATGGGGGAGTACACTAGCTATTGCGTATGCAGAGCACGCTCCAGAGCGTTGTATAGCCCTTATTGTTCGGGGCATTTTTCTGGGGCGTAGAAAAGAGATAAATTGGTTTTTACAGGGACTAAAAACTGTTTTTCCTGAGGCTTGGCGCAACTTTGTATCCGTTCTTCCTTCTGAGGAAAGAAAAGATATTCTTAAGTCTTTTTACAAGAGGCTCCAAGATCCCGATCCAAATATTTACCTTCCCGCAGCGCGCGCGTGGAGCCGCTACGAGGGGGCGTGCTCCACACTGGTTCCCAGTCCTGAGACGGTTGCTGCCTTTAGCGATGAAGCGATGGCCTATGCGTTGGCCAGAATAGAGACCCATTATTTTATTAACGACAATTTTCTGCGTCCGCATGAGTTATTGCACGGTATTGCGAAGGCAGAAAATATTCCTTGTACAATTATTCAAGGTCGGTATGACATGATTTGTCCTATAATCACAGCGGACGAGCTGCATAGAGCTTGGCCAGGATCAGAAATGATAATAGTACCGGATGCGGGGCACTCCGCACTGGATCCTGGAATAGTGAAAGCTCTTGTTACAACTACAGAGAGGTACAAACACCAATTTAAATGATTGTTTAATGTATTTATAGACTGATGAAGGTCGTTTAATATTATTCTTTCTGCATAAATATTACCTAATTGGAGTATCCACTTTTGGGGAAGGATTACGTTTTTGAGGGCTATATGTAAAATTATTAGTCTTACCATAGTGGGTAGCTTCATAGCTTTCCCGGTCTTGGTAAGAGCGGATGAACCACCGTTTATAAGTGTTGCTATTGGGTATTTTGATCTCGTTCAAGACCATAATCAGGCAAATGAATTTAGGATCGAATACCGAAGTGATGAAACCATATCAATGGTAAAACCATTTTTGGGAATAATGGGCACAAATGATGCTACTTTCTACGGTTACGGGGGGTTTCTTTTAGACCTGTTTTATGGCCGGCGTTTTGTTGTTACGCCAAGCCTGGCCGCAGGTTATTATGAAAAAGGTGATGGTAAGGATCTCGGACATGAACTCGAGTTTCGGTCCTCCGTCGAGATATCCTACAGGTTCGATGATCGGTCTAGGATAGGTCTTTCCTTCTACCATCTTTCTAATGCCAGTATTAGCAGTAAAAACCCTGGTACCGAGGTGCTGTCCATCGTCTATTCCATACCACTTAACAAGTAGATTAAAACATTTAACGACAGCCCCTTCTTGTTTGTTGCTTGTGCGTTACAATACGTCAGCAACGCGGCCCCGTAGCTCAGCAGGATAGAGCGGCAGATTCCTAATCTGTAGGTCGGGGGTTCGAATCCCTCCGGGGTCGCCAGCTGCTGGGTAATGAAGTTTTGTGTCTATCTTGAATACCTTTTGTTCTCTGTGTGTAAAAGCCGCACCATATTTCAACGTCGTCAAGGAATACGATTAGTGGATTACCGCACCACTCGCTTATCTATACATGCTACGCTGTTAATTTTTTCCCGATGCAGCTGTCAAATGGCACGGTCAGCTTTTTTCTGATGGGCATTTATAGAAGCAGCAGTTTGTCGGTACAATAAGTCTCTTTCCTCTTCACTTGGCGGTGCTGTGCGACGAAAATTTTTTCCAAGATCTACACCCCTTTGGACCGCTTCCCGGCCCTTAATTTTTTTCCGCCAACGGGTTACGTTTGGAAAAT
>CAZCKO010000119.1:0-4364 GCA_964499275.1 uncultured Rhodospirillaceae bacterium | reverse complement strand
TTCTCTAGGGATGAACTAGAGGAATATGCAAAGAGGATGGTAATTCAGGCTCTCCAAGATCCCACCAATTTCGAATCTGGATTTGCTAGAAATGCGTTGCGCAACGAAATTCTGCCTCAAATCGAGGAGAATGTAGCCCCAGCTGCTCGACATTCTTTAATAAGACTCAGCCAGATTGCTACTGAGCATCGGAATGCTTGGAGTTCAGTGCTTCAAAAAATTTGCGCTGATTTAATATTAAGCAGTGACTCAGACAGGATGATTCTAGACCGAAAGCTTTTCTTGTCTTTTAACGATGAAGCTTGCGCTATAATACTGCGAGAACTGTGCCAACAATTTGCTGTCAACCTGAGTGAGAGCGCCACAAGATCGGCATTGGTGTTTTCTAGGAAATCACAAAGTGGAAATCGTATGAATATAGGAGGTTCGATGTCGTTAATTCGCTCCTTTGACAAATTGTTGTTAGTGAAAACCGAATCGAAACTGATGGGAGAATCATTCGTAATAGAAGCTCCAGGCGTTGGCATTGCTGACCTAACTCTAGGAAGAAAAAGATGGACAACCTCTTGGTCAACAGAGGTTGTCTTGGAAGATGCTTGGTGTGAGGTTTTCTGTTTAAAACAACTTGCATTTCCACTGTGCGTTAGAAATTGGAATCCAGGTGATAAAATTACATATTCTTACGGATCAAAAAAGTTAAAAAAAATCTTTTCTGAGAAGAAAATATCGGTTGAACACCGATTCGAAACACCGGTAGTAGTTGATGCTGTGGGAAGGACCTTGTGGATTCCTGGTGTTTCCAGAACTTCTTTGTTTATTGCGGGTAAAGAAACCGGGATGTTTTCCATGTCAGTCTCGAGTTCGGTGAAGTCTTAGTTAATATTTGATGAGTCGGCTAGTTGTTCGGCCTTTCAGGTTTGGATAAGCAACTTCCTTATTGCCCTCGATATAGCGAGTTTGAGATGGTAATGACAACAATCTAAATGGTTTCTTAAACAAATATGACGGAAAAAAATCAGCCACCGAAATCTAATGAAAGTTCGCCAATGACCAGGTTTTCCAAAACTGGTGCTGTATGGGTTCTTTTGTTCATAATGATCGTGATGTCCAGCCAACTATTCAGTAATCAGCAAAGTGGGATTGCAGAATTCACTTATACTGAATTCAGAAGTCAGCTGTCTAGAGACAATATCTTAGAAGTGACAGTTGTTGAAAGCCAGAAAATAGAGGGTGAATTGAGGGTTCCTTATGTCTCTGACGGGGAGAATTTTCAAAGGTTCACCACGATGCTTCCCGGAGAGATGAACGCTCAGCTATTGGCTGAATTGGAGCAACAGGGCGTCGAAATTTCAGGAAGACTGGAAACACAGGGATGGGGATCAATCCTTCTAGGGATGTTACCCTGGTTACTATTCTTGGCTTTCTGGCTTTGGATATTTCGGACCATGCAGGCTGGGGGGAATAAAGCCTTCCAGTTTGGACGTTCAAAAGCCAAGCTTATTACACCAGATACTCCTAAGGTAACTTTTGCTGATGTCGCTGGGGCGGAAGAAGCGAAAACGGAACTTCAGGAGATAATTGAATTTCTAAAGGATCCAGAGAGGTTCGCGAGACTAGGTGGTAGACTTCCTAAAGGGGTGCTACTAGTCGGGCCTCCTGGAACAGGCAAAACGCTGCTGGCTCGTGCGGTTGCTGGAGAGGCAGAAAGGCCTTTCTTCCAGATGTCTGGTTCTGATTTCGTAGAGATGTTTGTTGGTGTAGGTGCTTCTCGAGTAAGGGACCTATTCGAGCAGGGCCAGGAAAACGCTCCATGTATAATGTTCATAGATGAAATCGATGCTGTAGGGCGTCATAGAGGGGCTGGATTAGGTGGTGGGCATGATGAACGGGAACAGACCCTTAATGCTTTATTAGTGCAAATGGATGGTTTTGAAACGAATACGGGTGTGATACTTCTTGCCGCTACAAATCGTCCGGACGTCTTAGATCCAGCACTTTTAAGGCCTGGCCGTTTTGACCGTCAAGTTGTGGTCGATCCTCCTGATCTGAAAGGCAGGGAAGGCATTCTTATGGTGCATGCGAAGAAACTTCCACTAGATACTGATGTGGACTTAAAAACAGTGGCGAAAGGGACACCAGGATTAAGTGGTGCTGATTTGGAAAATATATGCAATGAAGCGGCGCTTTTGGCCGCCAGAGAAGATAGTGATAAGGTAGCGATGAAGCATTTTGAAGATGCCAAAGATAAGGTGATGTTGGGTACAGAGAGAAGAAGTATGGTGCTAACAGAATCAGAGAGGGAATTGACTGCCTATCATGAAGCAGGTCACGCCGTGGTGGGACTTCGACTTCCAGGCCTAGATCCTGTGCACAAAGTCACAATAGTTCCAAGAGGTCGTGCTCTGGGAATCACTGCTAGTTTGCCCAAGGAGGATCGTCACACCTATACGAAAGAATGGCTAGAGGGACAGCTGTGTATGCTTTTTGGAGGTCGAGTAGCGGAAGAGATGATTTTCGGACCCGAAAAAATTACTACTGGAGCAGGGAATGATATCGAAAGGGCCACGGCTATGGCACGTCAGATGGTTACCCGCTTTGGTATGTCTGAAGTCGTTGGATTGATGACTATTGGGCAGAACGATCAGGAAGTTTTTCTTGGCAGAGAGCTAGTACAACGAAGAGAAGTTTCGGAGCATAAGGCTCAAGAGGTAGACAATGAAATAAAAAGAATTTTAGACGAAAGTCTAGAAAATACACGTAATATTCTGGCGGCGCATAGGGATCTGCTTGAAACTTTAGCAACGGCTCTCTTGGAGAGAGAAACGCTCAATGCAGATGAGATTAAAATACTGAACGAAGGAAAAACCCTAGCTCCTTTGGAAAATGAAGAAGAAGGTAGTGAGGAGGTATCATTTAGTGAAAGTGCAGACCAAGACCCTGCGGAGGCAGATCTGTTAGACCCTTTAGACACTGCCAAAGAACCAAGTTCCGTGATCGAGGATGAATCAGATGAAAAAATCACTGACTAACATCAGCGACTTTTTAGACTGATGGAGCAATTACGGTTTTTGGTTCCTGGTTGGGGTGAAGTCGCAGAAATTTTGTTAGTTGCCTTGCTGTTTTTCCGCATTTTAATGGTAATTCAAAGAACAAGAGCGATGCAGATTTTAATGGGCCTCTTGGTGTTGGCGAGTATTTATTTATTCTCACAACTCCTGAATCTGCAGCTTTTAGAGTATTTGTTGGAGACTTTATTCCAATACGGTGTAATTGCGGCTTTAGTAGTTTTTCAACCAGAGCTTAGGACCGCTCTGAGCAGTTTGGGCGAGAATAGGTGGTTTAGGGAGGCAAAAGGCGGTTCAGAAGATTTACTGATCGAGAAAATCGTATCAGCCGTAGAAACTCTGGCGAGCAAGAAGATAGGTGCAATCATTGCCATTGAAAGGCAGATCTCCCTAGATCCATACGGAGATACTGGCAGTGCGGAAAGGATTACAGTTTCTTCGGAAATACTAGAGACAATTTTTACTCCTGGCAGTCCGTTACATGATGGGGCTGTAATCATAGTGGGTGATGAGATCAGATCAGCTGGAACAATCCTTCCATTGGGAAATCTGCAAATGGATTATACTAAACTTGGCACAAGGCACAGAGCAGCTATTGGGCTGAGTCAAGAAACGGATGCGATCGTCATAGTGGTGAGTGAGGAGACTGGTAACATTTCTTTTGCTGAAGGAGGTCAGTTACAGACCAAGATTCAGCCGTTGCGACTTAAAGAGAAATTGGCAAGAGTATTACTGGATCAGCCCCTGAACACCTGAGGGCTAGCCAGTTTCAACATATACGTTTAAAATGATTTTTCTCGAGACTATAGGAATTTACTGGTAACGGCACTAAATTGTCGCCGTTCCCGGAGATTCTGTCTTGAAAGTAAAGACAAGCTAAACTGGAAAAACGTACACAAGGAGTATTGGATTGGATTCTAGTCAATATCATTTGCTCTCGCTGTTCTCAGATGGTGGCCTGATGATGTACCCGCTGGTCATGTGCTCGCTGATAGCTGTGGGAGTCATCATTGCGAATTTATGGACTCTTTCCGTAGCCTATAGAAGCACCAAGAAAGTTCTTTCGGAGGTAGAGGAATTTGCCGATCAAGGAAGAATAGAAGAAGCCCTGGAAATCGCGGTGAAACGTCCTGGTCCAGCCGCAGCGATTTTAGTTGCAGGATTGAGACGCATAAGTCAGGGGGATGCAGGGAAAGAATTAGCTGCTGCCATTCGCACTACAGGAACAATAGAGTTGGGTTTCCTTGAGCGTGGATTAGTCATTTTTTGTGGTGCTCTGCCAAGAGAGGGTGGTGGTCC
>CAZCKO010000118.1:2583-4371 GCA_964499275.1 uncultured Rhodospirillaceae bacterium | reverse complement strand
TGAAAAAGTAAATTAGGCTGGGACACAAAAACAGAACTAAGGTCGATCGCACCAGCAAGCCCAAATTTTTCTCCAATAATTTTTACCTGCTCACGCGCTGCGTGAACGGAGTATTCTCTCAACACACAAAAACATAAACCGACCACAGGACTGGTTTTCACTGCCCTCTCAAGCCGATCGTGGCCCAAACCGGGTATTGATTCCAAGTGTCCTGACAATGAATGTGGAAATTCATTTTTAAATTCATAATTGGGAAAAATTTCTTTATAGGATTTACCTACAGCAGGGATCAACGTATTTTCTAAAATTTCCCCTAGATCACCATCGCCGAGCCTCGGCGTAAAAAACGGTATCGCTAAAACATTATTGGTATCATCTAAACCTAAATCAACTCTACACTCTTTGAGAAGATCCTCGACTTCAGTCACAAAATCATTCTCAGCCAAAGGTACATCAAACACGGTGCTGATCCTTTTATAACTTGCTGAGAGATCCAATTCTAAATTGGGAAACTTGAAATAATTTCTTGAGTTTAAATGAGCTGGTGACTTTAACGCAGCATCAGGTTCAAGACGACCCCTCGCATCAAAAGCGACTTCTATATTCGACATATAGTTGGTTCCAATAACCTAAGCGATACGGTCAAGTGAGTCGTCGTCTTTAAATCCTTCTCCATAGGGTACAGGAAGCAACTTGTGTTTGGCCGTTACAGTCTGATGAAGTTTGATAAATGCAGGATCTTCTCCAATTAGGCAATCCGGACGATGCGGCCCCGTCCAAGGATTTCTCATGCCTCTTGCCAAAATTTCCTTCAGCGGGGTTTCCATTACATTTCCAAACGACATATCAATGTAGGGACAAGGTGTAATTTCGCCTGTCGATGTAACCGTTATTATACCTTTAACAGTAATGCAGCCCTTATACGATCCGTATGAAGGTGTCATGTGGGAGAATACGAGAAACTCTTTCTCCATTTCTCTAAGAATATCAGCATCTTCCTTATCAATCACAAATTCCGGATGATCTGTCGCGGAACCAACGGGCTTAGCATAGGAAACGTACAAGCCAACTCCGCGATCGGTGCAGTATTGACAAAGATCCCTAAACTCTTTTGTTTTTGCCCGACCGTTAATAAGTACAGTAGAGAGAATAAGATTTAGCCCCGCAGCAGCACAGGCGTCCACGCCCCGCAGGACCCGCTTGTAAGACCCTGGCTTATTACGAAATGAATCGTGTTCTTCTTCGACAAAGCTATCCAACGACATCTGAACCTTTTCGACCCCAATAGACTTGAGATGAAACGCTCGCACTTCGTCCATGAACCAACCATTGGTGTCAGTGATAACATAATGCTTATCGGGATCGATTGCGGCGACTACATCATCGAAGTCCCGCATTACTAAAGGCTCACCACCAGTGATAACAAAGCGCGCCAGGCCCAGTTCATCTGCTTGCCGTGACAACTCTCTAACAGCTTCCATATCAATCTTAGTACGATCGTCGATTGTTTCTTTTTTCTTCAGGTCACGATCCATATAATATTCGGCCGAACAATGCGTACACTGGAAATTGCATAAATAGCTCTTCTCCAACCGTATAATAGGACTAACTTCCCCGGCCTCCTCCATATCCGCTATCACAGCAAGTTTATCGGCGATATAGGGTTTTCGGTTTCTTAGGTCACCCCGTTTCTTGGCTTCTCCTGCAGTAAGAGATTTATCGAACATTAATGCTTCTGTCGCAGACATATCTACCTAACTATTTGATAAATTATAAAAAATTCAATTT
>CAZCKO010000118.1:0-2483 GCA_964499275.1 uncultured Rhodospirillaceae bacterium | reverse complement strand
GTTCCTAACAGAATCATGCCTTTCAATCAATAAAACCATTTATAGAATTGGCGACAACTCTATTATTAAGGTTTAACAAATTAGATCACATATCCTTTGAACGAATTTTAAGCGACATCTGATCAACCTGCCCGCCCATGATACATTGAATATCCTCGAGTTCCAATAAAGGGCTCATATCCTCAAGAGGTGCAGACAAGAGCTGATTATCCTTAGTTCTAATCACGCTACATTTGGGCATCAACCTTTCATCTCGGTGTAAGAATACTTCGCAAATCATAAGGCCTTTATTTTTTATCGCCTCCGAAATATTTTTGGTGATATTTTCCAGGCTAGAAATCGACATGTATTCAAAGCCAAAGCCAAGAGCCACCTTCTCAATAGATGGTATTTCCAGTTGGGAGGACGGGCCGGTTCCCACAAACCGGCCTGCAAAATAGTTTTCTTGGGTAGCACGTATCGATGCATAGCCATCATTATTTTGCACAAAAATTGTAACCGGATGGTCCAAGGTCTTCAAAGATTGTAACTCTTGCAAGTTCATCATCAGACTTCCGTCACTCTCAAACAAATAAACCTTATCATTTGTCGCTGCTGCCACCCCAAGAAGTGCTGGCAATCCATACCCCATAGCACCGAGCCCTGTAGTTAGGCCAATCCATTGGTCCCCGTAATTTCTAAAATGTGTATAAAATACTTCGATAGCTAGGCCGGAACTACCCGTGACAATTATTTCACCTCCAGAAAAACTATCGGATAGAATGTTAACAAAGTCATATATGCTAATTCGCCCTTTCTCATGTGAACTGCTTTTAAATGTTTCGCTTTCAAACTTTTCTCGTAATCTAGCTATTTCTTTAATCCAGTTTTGGCGTGGGCCGGGAACTTCATTTCCAATCATAGCTATAGAAAGGGATGGTATGAATTTACTTAAATCGGAGTGAATTTTTTCAAACCTTTGCGGCATTTTTTCGAGTTCTGCTAGATCGATATCTACAATCACAACTCGAGCATTTTTCCCAAAGGCATTTAAATTAAAAGCGGTCTGAATATTATCTAACCTGCTGCCCAGAACCAGTATTGCATCACTTTTCTGTATAATAAAATTAGCATGTCGTTTTGCGACAACACCAAATCGACCAGCATTCAAAGCATTATCAAATGATAAAAAATCAGTTGTTGGCCAAGTTAAAGATACTGGGAGTTGATTTCGAGATATAAATTTTTTAAGCGTCTTTGTTTGTCTTGACGTTTTCACACCATACCCAACAACGATCAAGGGACGCTCTGCTTCCGCAAGCATCCGGGCGACCAACGAGCATTTAGACTGAATTTCTGAGGAATTTTTTTCTGAAAATTGAGTTATGTATTGGGCTTCAGAGGGTTCTTTCTTTGGCCAATCAATGACTGCTGATTGCACATCAAGTGGCAACTCCAACACTACGGGGCCGCATCTACCAGATCGCGCCAAATTTACCGCTGTTCCTAGGTCATTTGGTACCTCTGTTGCTCTAAAACACGTTTTTGCCATTTTGGTTATTTTCTTGACCATTGAAACTAGGTCAATTTCCTGCGGGCCACGCTGACGGAGTTTCCCTTCGACATTATAGTCTGCAACTTTCACTTGGCCTGCCAGAACCAAGACAGGAACAGAATCAAACCACGCCCCTGCAATACCGGTCACGGCATTAGTACTTCCCGGGCCGGTAGTTACCACAGCAACCCCTAATTTCCCGGTTTTACGACTATAATATTCCGCCGCAATTACTGCTGCCTGTTCATGATGAGTCGCTACAAATTTTATTCTTGGATCTGTACCCACAGCGTCTATTAAAAACATGTTGCCGCCGCCAGGGACCAAAAAAACGCACTCTACGCCAATATCAGCTAAGTACGAAAATATATTATTCGAAATTGTTGTTGATGGCATGTTGCATTCCAAATAGTAACAGGACTAGTTGAGGTACTAACAATTTCTTTAAAGCGAATCGGACAACTATAGAATAATCTTATCCAAATTAAATAACCAAGAGCTCAGTAACCCAGTTCAATGGCCAAAACAACGTTAATTATTACAACCCGTGATCGACCAGAATTTTTGCGGATGGTACTAAATACTGTTTTCGAGCAAACGCGCCCCTTTGAATCTGTGATTATCTCGGACAACAGCACTTCGGTGCATTTTAAACACAGAAATAAAGTCGTTTTGACTCCTTTCTTAAAAACCTATAAGGACAACTTGACCCTTATTCCAACTCCTGAAGACTTCGCTTCAGATCTCCACACTAAATTCATTCAAGACAACTATGTTGGGCAGACAGAATTCTGCGTTCTATTTCACGATGACGATGAACTGCTACCGCATTATCACGAAACTGTTTTTAAGACTTTTAACAGCCAAGAGAACATCGTTGCAGTGGGCTGTAATGCATTAATTTTAAAAGATAAAATTCCGGCCCGGGGTACACTAATGCGGCACAGGA
>CAZCKO010000117.1:0-4578 GCA_964499275.1 uncultured Rhodospirillaceae bacterium | reverse complement strand
TCATGAACTTGACCCTGGTTCGCAGCACCGTCTCCAAAATATGCAAGGGTAAGAGAATTGTCTCCTTTATACCGTTGACCAAAAGCCAGTCCTGTTCCGATAGACACCTGAGCCCCCACGATTCCATGCCCACCAAAAAAGTTTTTGTCGGTACTGAACATGTGCATTGACCCCCCTTTTCCACGAGAATATCCGCCTTCTCGCCCGGTAAGTTCGGCCATAACGCCCTTTGGATCCATGCCGCAAGCTAACATATGCCCATGATCTCGGTAACTGGTAATTACAGCGTCGTTATCATCAATAGCAGCCTGCATACCAACCACGACCGCCTCTTGCCCGATATATAAATGACAAAAACCACCGATTAGACCCATCCCATACAATTGACCTGCACGCTCCTCAAAACGACGAATAAGTAGCATGTCACGGTAAAAGCCAATCAGCTTATCCGAATCCACAGTTGGAATTTTGTTTGAGGGCACCGCACGCTTAGACTTAGTTTTGCGTGCTAAAGGGAGTTTTTTTCCTCCTCGTTTACTTTTGGTTGCCATTTTATACGCCTCACAATGGTAGCACTGGTGGCAAATCTTTACCTTATTGTCTCAACCAATGAGGTTATACAAAACTGGCGATCACGCAATATTAGCGTGAGAAAGTTTATGTTCTTTTAATAGTTAGTTTTGAAAGAAAAATTAAGTTTAGGAATAAATTACGAAATGACTGCAAATTTGGAAAATATTATAAAATTAATAGATTTTTAATCGAGTAAATTAAACAACGAAAAACTCAAATTTTTTGGCTAAAAAAAATTCGATAACGCAATATTCAAATTTCTATATTCGAATGAAATAGACATCATCCAAAATTTTTACATCGAATTCCTAAATGAACGACAATCCGTTATAATATTGAGCCTGATCACCCAAATCTTCTTCAATTCTGATAAGTTGATTATATTTTGCAGTTCTATCTGAGCGACAAAGAGATCCTGTTTTAATTTGGCCACAGTTGGTAGCCACTGCCAAATCTGCAATGGTCGAGTCTTCTGTTTCTCCCGATCTATGAGACATTACTGCCGTATAACCTGCCTTATGAGCCATTTCAACAGCCGCAAGGGCTTCTGTTAACGTACCGATTTGATTAACTTTAACTAAAATAGAATTTCCTATTCCTTCTGCAATACCTTTACTGAGACGTTTGGTATTAGTGACGAATAAATCATCGCCAACAAGCTGAACTCTATCCCCGATTCTTTTTGTTAATGTTGCCCAACCTTCCCAATCATCTTCAGACATTCCATCTTCAATAGAAATTATCGGAAACTTTGAAACAAGATCTGAATAATAATCGACCATTTTCTTAGGTGTCAGGCTTTTGCCCTCTCCTTGTAGTTGGTATTTCCCATCATGGTAAAACTCACTTGAAGCAGAATCTAGAGCTAACAATACATCCTTGCCGGGAACATACCCCGCCACCTCTATCGCATTCATTAAGAAATCTAGAGCTTCTTCAGTACCCCCCAAATTTGGTGCAAAACCGCCTTCATCACCAACGTTAATATTTAAACCAGACTTGAAGAGCTCTCCTTTGAGCGCCTGAAAAACCTCAGCACCACACCTTATCGCCTCGCTGATACTACCAGCAGAAATTGGTACGATCATAAACTCTTGAATATCAATAGGATTATCCGCGTGTACTCCTCCGTTTAAAATATTCATCATTGGCACGGGCATAATTCTGGCATTTACACCACCGATATAACGATAAAGGGGAATTCCTGCCTCTGATGCCGCCGCCTTAGCGGTCGCCATACTAACACCTAAAATTGAATTAGCCCCTAACCGGCCCTTATTTGGTGTCCCGTCAAGTTCAATCATTAAGCGATCTATCTCAACTTGCTCTTCAGCATTTATACCAGATAATACATCTGAAATTTCTCCATTTACGGCCGCAATAGCATTTTGTACACCTTTTCCACCAAACCGGGTCTGGTCATCGTCCCGCAATTCAACAGCTTCATGAACCCCTGTTGATGCTCCTGACGGCACCGCAGCACGTCCAAAAGCTCCAGTTTCTAACAATACATCTACTTCGACTGTAGGATTGCCCCTAGAATCTAGTATCTCTCTAGCGTGAATAGCCACAATACCTGTCATTCATTTACTCCGGTAATCGATAGGTCTTTCTTTTTTACTTCAATAGTTTTTTTCCACCTGATCGAATAATTTTAGCGTCTCAAGTAAAGACTTCATTTCTCCCAACGGAACCATATTAGGGCCGTCACTAGGCGCATTATCGGGATCCTCATGAGTTTCAATAAAAACAGCGGCTACGCCAATGGCTACAGCAGCTTTAGCTAAAATAGAGACATACTCCCTCTGTCCCCCACTAGAGGTACCATGTCCACCAGGCTGTTGGACGGAATGCGTCGCATCAAAAACTACAGGATACCCGAAATTTTTCATCGTCGGCAAGGAACGCATGTCAGAGACCAAAGTATTGTATCCAAAAGAAGTTCCACGCTCACAGACCAGCACATTCTCATTTCCACTTTCAACCGCCTTGGCAACAACATTTTTCATATCCCAAGGAGCTAGAAATTGACCCTTTTTAATATTTATAGCTTTTCCCGTTTTTGCCGCCGCAACAATCAGATCGGTTTGCCGACACAGAAATGCAGGTATCTGCAATACGTCAACCGCTTCGGCAGCTGGAGAACATTCACCTGGCAGGTGGACATCAGTTAAAACTGGACATCCATAAGTCTCACGAATTTCGGCCAGAATTGGGAGACCTTCTTTAATTCCAATTCCACGATTACCCTTAAGCGAAGTTCTGTTGGCTTTGTCGAAAGATGTTTTATAAATTAATCCAATTCCAAGATCAGCCAACAATTCAACTAATGCATGAGACATTTCTAAAGCATGGTTTCTACCCTCTAACGCACAAGGGCCTGCGATTATAACCAAGGGTAAATCGTTTCCTATAGTTACGTTTCCTATCGAAATGTGACGACTAACCGTCATAGCTTAAATACCCAATAATTTTTACTTCTTCCACTAAACCAGACGCGAGTGATCCACCGCCGCCTTAATAAAAGACTTAAACAACGGATGTGGCTCAAATGGCTTAGACTTCAATTCTGGATGAAACTGAACTCCTATGAACCATGGGTGTTCCGGTAATTCAACAATCTCCGGTAATTCACCATCCGGCGACAATCCAGAAAATACTAAACCCGCAAGTTTCAATTTTTCAGCATAATTAATATTTACCTCATAACGATGGCGATGTCGTTCTTCAATCAAATCTGATCCATAAATCTGATGCGCTAAAGTACCTTCAATCAAACTACAAGGATACGTCCCCAACCTCATAGTTCCGCCAAGATCAACACTTTGATCCCGTTGCTCTATACAATCACCTCTTTTCCACTCCGTTAACAAACCAACCACCGGATCAGGGACACTGCCAAATTCGGTAGAACCGGCCAGATTTAACCCCGCTAAACTACGAGAGACTTCAATCACCGCCATCTGCATTCCAAAACAAATCCCAAAATAGGGGACCTGATGTTGGCGGGCATATTTGACTGCAGCGACTTTTCCTTCTGCCCCACGTTCACCAAAACCTCCTGGTACCAAAATACCGTCAACATTAGCTAGACGATGGACGGCATTTTCACTTTCAAAATTTTCTGCATCGAGCCATAACAATTTTACGCTTACATTGTTGGCAATTCCTCCATGACCTAACGCTTCAGCCAAAGATTTATATGCGTCAGGTAATTCTATATACTTACCTACCACAGCGATTGTAACTTCACCCTCCGGTTTATTAACTCTGTCAACGATTTCTTTCCAGAGTTGCAAGTTGGGTTCAACATCACTTTCAATTCCAAAATGTTTACATACCTCAACGTCGAAATCTTGAGCATGATATACTAAGGGGACCTCATAAATTGTATTAACATCTGGTGCGGAAATAACTCTCTCTGGTGCAACGTTACAGAATAACGCAATTTTCTTGCGAGCTTCCGCAGGAATAAGACGATCTGCTCGGCAGAGTAAAATATCTGCCTGTATACCGACACTTTGGAGCTCTCTGACAGAATGCTGCGTTGGTTTGGTTTTAACCTCACCGGCTGCAGAGAGGTGGGGTAAGAGGGTCAAATGAATAAACATTGACCTCTCCCTACCAAGTTCATTTGCTTTTTGTCGAATAGCTTCTAAAAATGGAAGGCTCTCAATATCACCAACTGTCCCCCCTATTTCACATAAGACAAAGTCAGAGTCTTCTGTATCAGAATCAATAAACTCCTTAATGGCGTCTGTAACATGTGGAATTACTTGGACGGTTGCACCTAAATAATCTCCATGCCGTTCCCGTGCCAAGACAGTCGAGTATATTTTTCCGGTCGTTACATTGTCCCCTTGCTTAGCAGGAACGCCCGTAAATCTCTCATAATGCCCCAGATCCAAATCAGTTTCTGCGCCATCATCAGTAACATAAACTTCACCATGCTGAATTGGATTCATTGTTCCAGGGTCAACATTCAAATACGGATCCAATTTACGA
>CAZCKO010000116.1:0-4991 GCA_964499275.1 uncultured Rhodospirillaceae bacterium | reverse complement strand
TGTATCCATTGTCGCATCGGAACAGCTGGAGAACCCGCATACTTTTTTCCTGCGGCCAAATCATTCATCACCCCTGATTGTGCGGCGATTTTAGTCCCATCTCCGATTTGTAAATGTCCAGCAATTCCGACCTGTCCGCCCACGACCACGTAATCACCAAGCCTGGTGCTACCCGAAATCCCAACCTGGGCAACAACGATGCACCCTTTGCCTAAAACCACGTTGTGTCCAATTTGTACGAGGTTATCAATGCGACAACCGTCTCCTACGACGGTATCTGTAGTGCTTCCCCGATCTATTGTTGAATTAGCGCCTATTTCAGTCTCATCCCCAATGATTACCCTTCCCAATTGAGGCACTGTAAAATGGCCTTCCTCAGAAGCCGCAAACCCGAAACCGGGTTCTCCAATTCTAACACCCGCGAAAAGTCGTACATGCGAGCCTATAATGGCATATTGTATAGAAACCGATGGACCTACTCGACAATCTTCTCCCACAATCACACCATTTCCGATTACCGAATTAGGTCCTAACACACAATTCGCCCCAATCTCAGCATGGGCTCCAACGAAAACCCCTGGTGCAACTTTAGTATTAGGCCCAATGGTTGCAGACCTATGTATCATAGGTGTTCCTTTTGGGACCGATTTTATATCGAGATCCGGATACATTTTCGTCGCAATTTTTGCAAATGCTAAGTACGGTGTTTCGCTAAGTAATAAAATCATTCCATCAGGCGCCTTTTCTGCACGATCGGGGTGAACAACACAAACACCGGCCGAACTTTTTGAAAAAGCCTCAACGTAGCGTGAATTATCTAAAAAACTAATCTCTTCCGGGCCCGCACTTTCAATCGCGGCCACATCCTTTACTAAAAGATTTTGAGAATGGCCATTTACGATTTTCGTGCCGGAAATTCGTGCTAATTCAACAACCGAAAATGGCCCTGATGATGTATAAAACCGGGGATCCGGCATAATTATTTCTTTTCTGATGTTGGTCTAATGTTTGGCATTATTACTTTAACTTTCGGAAGACGTTTATTTAACCTCCTCAATACCTCCATTGTTATATCAGACGTTTCTTCATAAAAAATGACAACTCTTTTTGGAAAAACAAATTTTAATGCTTTTTCTTGGGCGACTTCCATAGTGATAGTATTTAAGGTTTTATGAACTTTCCTCATCGAGTTAGCTAAAGCGCGATCAAACATTCTATTAACATTTTGGACTTGTCGCTGAGTTTCCCGTACTCGTTTTTGAAATGCTTTCAGCTTCTTTGAATAACCTTCCGGCATTATACTTCTTTGTTTTTGTAGTTCTTTTTTCGTTTTATGCAATAATGCTTCGGTATTTTTAAACTTTGTACGATAAATTTTCTTTAATTCCTCCATCTGGGGCCTGATCGAACGTGCAGCCGTGGAACTTTTTATTACTTTTTGTGTGTCTATCACGCCAATTTGAGAAGCTTGAGATGATAAATGCGTAAAAAAACCAGAAACTGCTAAAATACAAATGAAAAAACAGAATTTATAAGAACATATCATTTCGATAACTTAAAACCTCGCTCCAATATCAAATCTAATTATTTCAGTTTTATCAAAATCTTTCTTTAAAATGGGATGAGTAAAATCAATCACTAGGGGTCCAACAGGAGATTTCCAAGAAAGACCAAATCCCACAGACGCGCGCAAAGATTTATCATCATTAATAACTGCAGAAGTTGATTCAGAATTAGTCAAAGACCCAATATCTGAGAATAACCTACCTTTTAAGCCAAATTCATTAGGCAAACCTAGGGGGAACATTAATTGTGCTGTTCCTGCATACATAAACTTGCCACCTACGGCATCGCCTGTGGCCTTATCTCTTGGGCCAACACCTGAAGTTTCAAAGCCTCGTAAAGCGTTTCCTCCCAAGAAGAAACGATCAACAATCCGTATGTCTTCGCCCAACCCTTGGATGTAACCCCCTCGAAATCCCAAACTACCGATAACTTTCTCTGTTAAAGGGTAATATTGTTTAGCCTTAAAATTAGTCCTAAGAAATTTTACGCTACCTCCAAACCCAGCAAGAGAGGTCGTTATTCGGCCCACCACTCCTTCTGTAGTTAGGTAACGATCATCTCGTGAGTCAAAAGTCAAAGTTTGAGATATCTCTGACTTAACCGCTGAGCCCATTTGTTCTTTTATTGCTAAAGATGCATCTGACTTAACGTCCGTAACTTTGTCTTGGCTAACTCTATACTCAAAATTTTGTCTAAGAACGTCAGAATATTCATAGCCCAGGCGTAATCCTCCCCCTAAGGAAGATTTCTCAAATGAACTTTGGTCTTTGAGATCGTTGGTCGTTTTAAAAATATCGACACCAGCCGCTACCTTACGATTTAGAAAATAAGGTTCCGTAAATTTTATATCAATCTCTGTCGATGTTGCCCCAACCCTGGTCTTGAATAATAAATCTTGACCTCTCCCAAGGAGATTTTTTTCTCGAATACCAATTTCTCCCAATGCTCCACTTGTCGAAGAAAACCCTGCCCCTAAAGTTACTTGACCTGTAGATTGTTCACTTACCTTGACATCAATAATTGTTTTATCCCTCTTGGACCCTCCTGTATTTTTTACTTCCACTTTTTCAAAGAAACCTAAATTCCTAATTCTTTTGCGCAAAAGACGCATCTTAGACGAATTATATGCGTCACCCTCTACGAGGGGCATTTCACGCCGAATTACAGGGTCAATTGTCCGAACATTACCGGATATATTAATGCGTTCTACGAAAACACGTGGTCCCTCTCTTATGTCAAAAACTATATTAATTAATTTGTGAGTATTATCACGCTTAACTCTTGGCCTTACATCAACAAAAGCATAGCCTAAAGTCCCCACAATATCGGTTAGCCTAAGAACAATTTTTTCAACTAGATCTGCGTTATACCAATCACCATCTTTTACTTTAATATAATTTTTCAGCTGATTTGGACCAAGGTCACGTAACTTTGCTGCGACGTCGATCATACCAAATTTATAACGAACTCCTTCTTCAATTGTAAAAGTGATAAAAAAACTTTTCCTATTTGGGGCTAATTCGGCCACGGCAGAGAGCACCCTAAAGTCCGCATAGCCCTTGTTAAGATAAAAACGTCTGAGTAATTCTCTATCAAATGTTAACCGATCAGGATCATAATTATCATCGGAGGTTAAAAACCTATACCACGCGGTTTCTTTAGTCCTAATTACAGAGCGCAAATCGCTGTCGCTAAAACGTTTATTACCTATGAAATTAATTCCGCGAATTTCAGTGACTGGACCTTCCGTTATTTCAAATATTAGGTCCACCCGATTTTGGGTCTGTTGGATTACTTTAGGTTCAATAACGGCAGAAAACCTTCCATTACGTCGATATAAATCAATTAGTCTTTGAACATCGTTTTGAACCCTCTTACGAGTAAATACTATACGCGGTTGTAATTTTAATTCATCGCGAAGAAGTTCGTTGGTAATCCGTTTATTCCCTTCAAAAGCAATCCTATTAATTATAGGATTCTCAATAACACTAATTATTAAAATTGAACCCTCGTTTCGGATGACTACATCAGCAAATAATCCTGTTTTAAAAAGATTCTTAAGGGCTTCATCCATCTTTTTATTAGTAATTTGTTGACCAACAGCTATCGGAACGTATGATTTAATTGTTTCTGCTTCGATACGTTGAGCCCCTTTGACCCTTATCTCTTCGGCAATAAAATTTGTAGCATACGTGATCGAGGGATTTAGGAGTAAACCGATCAATATTCCAAAAACAAGCAATAAAGATAATTGAAATTTTGGATTAGGAACCGTTTTCAAATATTTCATTTCATAAAACCGTACAGGTAGTCAACAATTCGAAGCTGTACCAAATCATTCCAAAATACAAATATCGTTAGTAATAGAATAAAAACTACACCAACATTTTGATAAATAGCCAATAATCGTTTTCCTAAAGGTTTTCGCCTTAATCCCTCAACTCCTAACACTAATAATTGTCCACCATCCAAAAGTGGTATGGGTAACAAATTAATGATACCCAAGTTAATAGATAAAAAAGCCGTTAAATTTATTAAACCGCTGCTAAATACACCGGCTTTTGCAACATCTCCGGAAATTTGTGCTATACGGATAGGTCCACCTAATTCTTTTGTGCTTCTCTCACCACTTATTACTTGTCCAAGGTACCTCAGTATAAGCCCAGACATCGATAGCGTTTCTACTAATGCCTGCCATGTTGCAGTCAATGGATTATATTGGATGAATTGGAAATTATCCTTGGCTCCCGCGACTCCTAACCTACCAATTGTTTTAGTCGAACTATTTGAACCAATTTCTATCGACTTTGGGGTCACTATCAATGAAATTAATTCTTCATTTCTTTGTACAACCATGGGAAGACGTAATCCTGGAGAAGACCTGACTATTCCACTCAATTCCTCAAAGCTTGTAATTTCAGTTTGACCAATACTAAGGATCCTATCCCCACTTTTTAATCCCCCCAATTGTGCAGCGCTATTCGGTAAAACCTTTCCAATATCAGCCGGCAAATACTGTTTGCCTACGACTCCGTAAATTCCAGCTAAAACAACTACTGCAAATAGAAGATTTGCAAAAGGGCCAGCAAAGTAAATCCAAGCTTTCTGACTGCTAGATTTACAATAAAAAGAAACTTTCTTGTCACTGATAGAAAGAGGATCATTCTCTTTGGTGTGATCCGGCGATAAGACTCCGTACAATTTTACATACCCACCCAGGGGAATAGCGCTGAACTTCCAACGAGTGCCATATTTATCAGTTATACCAAAAATTTCTTTGCCAAACCCGATGGAAAATACCTCTACTCTCACCCGACATTGCCTAGCAGCTAGATAATGACCAAGTTCATGAACAAATACCAAAACGGTAAAAATGAAAATAAATGGAAGGACATACCATAGAAACTCCATTTATAAATTCCTCA
>CAZCKO010000115.1:2192-5101 GCA_964499275.1 uncultured Rhodospirillaceae bacterium | reverse complement strand
AATGCGAGCCATTCTTCCTATTAGACCAGCGTGTTCTTCTAACCTCTCTTTAGTACCAGCGTCGACCCCCTTCACCTGTAGACCCGTTGTTGATTTTGCCGAAATTTTCATTTCCGCTCTTACTGCACGTATCTTTGAAATTAGCTCAATAACCCAGTTCATTTCAGCGGTAGCTGATTTATCAAATTTTGAAGAATCTATTTGAGGCCAGGGAGCTTTTATTAAGGAGGTCTTCCGTTTAACGTTTCCGGCTAATTCTTTCCAGAGCTCTTCAGTAACAAAGGGAGCCATAGGATGCAGGATAAGTAAAATCTGATCCAGGACCCAACCCATGGTGGCGCGTGTTTCTTTAATAGCCTCCCTATCTTCTCCTAATAAAACTCGCTTGGTAAATTCAAGGTACCAGTCACAGAAGCTATGCCAGATAAATTGATATATGGCATTTGCCGCATCGTTAAACCGATATTCCTCCAACGCAACAGACACCTTCTTTTCTGTATCGGCAGCGGAAAACACAATCCATTTATTAACAGTATTTACGCAAGAATTTGGGTCGAAATCGGGGTTACTTTTACATTCGTTGAGTTCAGCATATCGAGCGGCATTCCAAAGTTTGGTTATAAAATTTCTGTACCCCTCAATCCTACCAGGTGAAAGTCGTATATCTCTACCCTGTGCCGCCATCGCAGTAAGTGTAAACCGCAAGGTATCAGCTCCATATTTATCAATTATATCGAGCGGGTCCAGGACGTTACCTTTACTTTTGGACATCTTTTGCCCTTTCTCATCTCTTACTAGGGCGTGAATATATACAGTGTCAAAAGGTACCTCCTTCATGTAATGTAGGCCCATCATCATCATTCTGGCCACCCAGAAAAATATGATATCAAAACCGGTTACTAAAACATTTGTAGGATAATATCTTGCTAATTCGGGAGTCTGCTCGGGCCAACCCAAAGTAGAAAATGGCCAGAGTGCGGAAGAAAACCACGTATCAAGAACATCCTCTTCTTGAGTTAATTCTACT
Source organism: uncultured Rhodospirillaceae bacterium (assembly GCA_964499275.1). Classification (GTDB taxonomy): domain Bacteria; phylum Pseudomonadota; class Alphaproteobacteria; order MPNO01; family UBA2964; genus UBA2964. The sequence goes on along the minus strand of CAZCKO010000115.1, from coordinate 4,074 downwards.
GCCTTGCTGTAGTACAGATTTGCTTCTGCCTGCACCGTCTCAATATCTTCGGCTACGAAAACCTTACCGTCCGGCCCATACCACGCGGGTATTTGATGCCCCCACCAAATTTGACGCGAGATACACCAAGGTTGAATGTTCCGCATCCACTCAAAATAGGTATTTTCCCATTGCTTTGGAACAAATTTAGTAGTTCCATGTTTAACAGCTTCGATTGCGGGTTTGGCCATAGTAACGGCATCCACATACCACTGATCTGTAAGACGCGGTTCAATCACAACCCCAGATCTATCGCCATATGGCACCGTCATCGGATTATCTTCAATCTTGTTGAGAAGACCAAGGTTATCCATAGCCGCGACCACCTTTTCGCGAGCTAAAAACCGATCTAATCCTCGAAATTCCTCCGGCGTTGTTTCGTTCATGTTAGCCGAAACATCAAACACATTTATCATCGGAAGTTGATGTCTTTGCCCTACCTCAAAATCGTTAAAGTCATGGGCCGGAGTAATTTTCACTGCCCCACTCCCTTTTTCAGGGTCGCTATATCCATCCGCAATTATAGGAATCAAACGGTTGGCCAATGGCAACCGGACGTTTGAGCCTATAAGATTAGTATAACGAGTATCATCTGGATGAACTGCAACCGCTGTATCTCCAAGTAAAGTCTCGGGACGTGTCGTAGCTACAGTGATGAATTTACTTTCCTCATCAGCCAATGGATAATCAAAATACCAAAGGTGACCATCTTCCTCTCTTTGTTCTACTTCTAAATCAGAAATGGCGGTATGAAATTTTGGATCCCAATTAACTAACCGTTTATCCCGGTAAACCAGTCCTTCCTTGTACAAAGAGACGAAGACACGCCTGACCGCATTTGATAGGCCTTCATCCATAGTAAAGCGTTCACGAGACCAATCACAGGAGGAACCAAGCCTACGAAGCTGCTGAACTATTGTACCGCCCGATTCAGCCTTCCACTCCCAAACATTGGCCGTGAATTTCTGCCTATTAATCAGGGTAATGCCATCTTGCGGAATACCGTAGCCACGGTCCAACCTTATATCTTTTTCAGCTAGTTGACGTTCCACAACCATTTGAGTTGCAATGCCAGCGTGATCCATTCCGGGTTGCCACAATGCATCCTTACCCCGCATTCTATTAAATCTGATTAGTATATCCTGAAGAGTATTATTTAAGGCATGCCCCATATGGAGGCTTCCCGTCACATTAGGAGGAGGAATAACAATAGAATAGGGCTCTTGTGAACCCTCAGGCTTCAATTTAGAACGAGACAGGTCACACTCAAAACTTTTTTCTTTTTCCCATTGAGCGTAAAGCTTGGCTTCGACTGCGCTAGGATTATAATTTTTTTCGAGAGGCACTACATAAACCCGTAAAGGACTTAAATTTTAGAGATTTCTAACAAACTTTTAATAACGACACTAAGTTTTAAGATAACATGAGCGGAAAGTGTAAATATTAGTTAACACCTATTATTCTTTCTTTTCAGATAATCTTGCAAGTCTTTCTACTTCATGTCTTACAACCCGCTCTACTATTGTCAAAAGATTCCGATCCAGCCATTCCTTAATTATTGGTCGCATTAGTTCTTTAGCTAGATCGTTGACCATCATGCTGTCAATTTCTTCTTTTACTAACTTTTTAGGTGACTTTGTTTCATTTGTTACTTCATCATCAGAAAAAACAGACGCAGTTTTATTATCATATTTACCCTTTAAATTATTATTGTCGCTTTGATGATCCGGGTCGTCGTTTGGTTTTTGGCTATTATTATTGTCTTTAGAAATTATACCGCGGATAGAGGCTAAAATTTCCTCTATTGATGGTTCATTTCCTTCTTTTGACTTTTCCGTCATAA
>CAZCKO010000115.1:0-2092 GCA_964499275.1 uncultured Rhodospirillaceae bacterium | reverse complement strand
GCATCGAGAACATCCAATACCGAACGCGATCCCACCTCGGCTTCTTGTTTCACTCCATCAAGGGCAATTTGAGCAGCACGAACTTCACTAGACAAAGCCTCAACACGCGCTTTTGAGGTTACGTAACTTTCCCAAGATTGTGCGGCGTCTTGTTCGACCTTTGAAACGGCAACATCTAAGTTTCTTCTCTTATGTGCCCAATTTTGTTTGGCTGATCTAATCCGAGCACTAACTCCGCCACCCTCATACAAGGGCAACGAAATAGTTGCGATGATAGACGCCTCTTCTGAACTACTCGTTCGAGAGGTTGCTTCATCTTTACGCTTAATTTCCCCATCTAAATCAATGGTTGGATACAATTCGCCTTCCGCTTTTTTTATAGCAAATTTTGCACCCTTTTCTTGATGAATTAACCTTAAAACCTCAGGATTATTAAACTTTGCTAGTGAGATAGATTGTTGTTTATCCCTCGGCAACTCTTTAACGAGGGGAACATCTTTGAGTGTTCCCGGATGATCGCCAATGATCCTTCGATAAGCCGCTCGAGACATCGATAAAAATCCATTGGCTTGTATTTTATCGGCAATAGCCCTGGATAGACGAGCCTCAGCCTGTGCAACGTCTGTTCTAGTTATTTCTCCTACTTCAAACCTGTCCCTAGACGCTTCTAATTGTCTTCGTAATACTAGCTCATTGTTTTGGTTTAGTTTTAGAACTGCTTCGTCTCTAATTACATCCATATAAGCCGTAACTGCCTCGAATAGAATATTTTGTTCTACAACCAAAAGTTGGGCCCTTTGTTCGAAAACCTCTTCATTAGCTCGGTCAACGTTCCATTTCGTCCGCCAACCATCAAATAGGCTCTGCTCTACGTTAATTGAACCAGTTCTAGGAGTCCTGTTTTGCCAACCCTTACCTGAATCTATCCTTTTTTTACCTATATCAAAATCAAGGCTTAATGTTGGTCGCCAGCCACTTTTAGCTTCGGAGACTTTTTCGTCAAACGATCTAAGTTTTGCACGGGCCGCTTGAAGCGAAGGATTACTCCAATAAGCTTTACCTAATGCTTCAGTAAGACTTTCAGAGTTTGCTTTAATCGAACAAAATGTTGCGAAAACTCCAAACACTAATAGTAATATCCCTCGAAACATTTTTTCTCTCCAGGCAACTTTCGTTTCTAAAATACAAACCCTTGTTCGAATTCAAACCCAGGCATCGATGAAATGATTGCATCGAAAAGAATACGCTCAGAAATTATACCATTACTTTTGGTAAGCAAAACAGCATTACCCAGTCCTTTATCCGAAATAATTACTGTACAGAGGCGCCCTCCTTCGGCAAGCTGGTCTATCAGAGGTTTCGGAATAAACGGTAGCCCAGCAGCTACGGTTATAATATCATACGGCCCTTGGGTTGAATAACCTGCATCCAGTGCTCCTTCTACTAAAACGGCGTTATCTATCGCAAGACTGCGAAAATTATCATTCGCTTTAATCCCAAGCTCTTTCTCGGGTTCCAGGGCAACAACGGTCATCACCAGATGTGCAAGGACCGCGCTGGAATATCCTGTTGCGCAGCCAACATCTAGCGCCACTTCGTCAGGATGTGTATTTAAAGATTGAAGCAACTTGCCGTAAACCATCGGAGATATTAAATACCGATCAAATCCAACTGAGATATCTTTATCGGTATAAGCAATGGCTTGAAATCTAGGTTCAACAAACAGCTCTCGTGGAACTACAGAAAAAGCATTGATTATGCTTTCATCAACAATTTTATTGGTCCTAAGCTGACAATCCACCATATTTTGTCTTGCTTGAGTAAAATCAACCATAAAATCCCCAAAATCTTTTAATTTTAGTACCTAAATAGTTATCAACTTTTTCCACTAGAAAATAACCAGTTTTAAAAATTAATCACTAAATTAAGCCTTAGTAAATTGCCGCCGCTTGACCAGTCGGCACAAGAAGGCCTAATTAAATGATATAATTATTAAATTAAACTCGAAAATTACAATGGCTCGATGGGAGAGTGGCTATCCAGAGGATTGCAAATCCTTGTACGCCGGTTCGAATCCGGCTCGAGCCTCCAA
>CAZCKO010000114.1:0-5242 GCA_964499275.1 uncultured Rhodospirillaceae bacterium | reverse complement strand
TTACAGGTGCCGGGCTCACCCTCGTCAGCATTAACCACAAGATAATGCGGACGACCAGTAGGCTCCTTAGGCATAAAAGACCATTTAAGTCCGCTCGGGAATCCTGCGCCGCCTCTCCCGCGAAGTCCTGATGATTTTACTTCTTCTACAATCCAATCGCGGCCTTTTGTCAAAATTTCTTTCGTACCGTTCCAATCACCACGGCTCCTCGCCCCCGAAAGTTTCCAGTCTTTTAATCCATATAAATTAGTAAAAATACGGTCAGAATCCTTTAACATAACAAACTATTAACCTCCTCCTGATGTATTTAAAGAGGTCAAACCATCCGCTGGCTCAGAACCCGTCCGTCCACTTTGAGGACCTGACGTAGGTAATTCATCATTTTTTATCGCCTTTAAAACCGTCTTAGTCGTTTTTGGATCCAAGTCTTCGTAATAATTATCTCCGATCTGCATCATTGGAGCATTAACACATGCTCCAAGACACTCCACCTCTTGCAGGGTAAATTTATTGTCAGGAGTGGTTTCGCCGACTCCTATCCCAAGTTCATCACGGCAAGCGTCAAGAACCCCGGCACAACCGCGCAACGCACATGGTGTTGTTGTACATACCTGAACGAAATTTTCCCCAACGGGTTCTAAGTTGTACATAGTATAAAAACTCGCTACCTCGTATACTCTGATCGCCGGCATACCGAGTAATACAGCAACGTAATCTATCGCTGCTGTCGGGAGCCAACCCCCAAATTGTCGTTGCGCCAAATCTAGAAGAGGCAATACAGCGCTAGCCTGTCGACCAGCGGGGTAACGTGAAACTATCTTGTCGGCTTCCTCTTTGTTCTCAACGTCAAATTCAAATGTCTCCGGCTTTTTGATTTGGTGATTCATCGGTCTATCTCACCAAAAACGATATCCATTGAGCCAATTATAGCAACGAGGTCAGCCAACATATAACCTTTCCCAAGGAAATCTGTCGCCTGCAAAAAGGCAAATCCTGGGGCTCTTATTTTGCAACGATACGGTTTGTTGGTACCGTCTGAAATAACATAAACACCGAACTCGCCTTTCGGAGCTTCCACGGCATTATACGTTTCTCCTTCTGGAACGTGATAACCCTCCGTGTACAACTTAAAATGATGGATCAACGCCTCCATCGATTGCTTCATTTCTGCTCTACGAGGAGGCGAAAGTTTGGGATCTATCGAACGAACTGGACCATCTGGTAATTGGTCGAGACATTGCCTAATTATTCTCAACGATTGACGCATTTCTTCAAGCCTTACGAGGTACCGGTCATAGCAGTCACCGTTTTTACCTACCGGAATATCAAATTCCATTTGGTCATAAACATCATAAGGTTCCGATTTCCGTAAATCCCAAGCAACGCCGGATCCACGCAACATGGGCCCAGAAAAACCCCAATCCATAGCCTCTTCAGAGGACGCAACTCCAATATCAACAGTCCGCTGTTTAAAAATACGGTTTTCGGTAAGCAAATGCTCCACATCGTCTATCATCGCCGGAAAACGCTCAACAAAGTTCATTATGTCATCTACGAGACCATCAGGTAGATCGCGATGAACGCCACCAGGACGAAAATAAGCGGAATGAAGTCGAGCTCCCGATACGCGCTCGTAAAATTCCATGAGCACTTCTCGTTCTTCAAACCACCACAAGAGCGGTGTCATGGCGCCAACGTCAAGGGCAAATGCAGAAATATTTAATAGATGATTCAATATACGAGTAATTTCAGAATAAAGGACCCGAATGTACTGCCCGCGAAGAGGAGGCGTAATACCTAATAAATTCTCAACTGCCAAAGCAAATGCATGCTCCTGGCACATTGGTGATACATAATCTAATCGATCAAAATATGGTACTGCCTGCAAATAAGTTTTATGTTCAATAAGCTTCTCTGTACCCCTGTGCAAAAGCCCGATATGAGGGTCCGCACGCTCAACGATTTCACCATCCATCTCGAGGACCAACCTGAGGACGCCATGCGCAGCAGGATGCTGAGGTCCGAAATTCATTGTTAAATTTTTAATTTCAGTGACAGCCATTATTTGTCACCCTCTTTAATCTCATCCGCCTTCTCATCCCCAGGCAGAATATAATCCGTACCTTCCCACGGGCTCATAAAATCAAAGCTTCGGAAAGCCTGGGTCAGTTTTACTGGCTCGTAAACCACTCTTTTTTGTTCTTCATCGTACCTAACCTCAACATTTCCCGTGAGTGGAAAATCCTTTCTGAGTGGATGCCCATCAAACCCATAATCGGTCAAAAGTCGTCGTAAATCAGGATGATCCGAAAACATGATGCCATATAAATCCCATGTTTCTCTTTCATACCAATTAGCAGAACTAAATACCCCACTAACTGAAGGAATTATCTCTTCTTTTTCACATAATACTTTAACCCTAATTCTTTGGTTTAAGCGTAAACTCTGTAATTGATAAACGATTTCAAACCGTTTTATTTTATCTGGGTAATCAACCCCACAAATATCAAGTAAAACTCTAAACAAACAGTTGGGGTCATCTCTTAAATAGGTCAAGAAAGCTACAATTTCATCATTTCTGCATGTTACAATGAGTTGTCCTCGATCTTGAGATACCAATTCGACGGCGACCGGCATCCCATTTTTTAAGTAATCCCCTAAATCTTGGAGGTTTTGATCCATTATTTTTTGCCAGCTATCAATTAACGCGCAATCGTACTTTTACGTTTAATTTTCTTCTGAAGCTGTAATATCCCATACAGCAAAGCTTCAGCAGTCGGTGGACAACCTGGAACATAAATATCGACGGGTACGATGCGATCACAACCACGCACCACTGAGTAGGAATAATGATAATACCCGCCACCGTTAGCACATGATCCCATAGAAATAACCCATCTCGGTTCCGCCATTTGATCATAAACTTTTCGAAGTGCCGGAGCCATTTTATTTGTTAGAGTTCCGGCAACAATCATAACGTCAGATTGACGCGGACTAGGTCGAAACACCACACCAAACCTATCCAGGTCATAACGGCTTGCCGCCGTGTGCATCATTTCAACAGCGCAGCAGGCTAAGCCGAAAGTCATAGGCCAAAGTGAACCCGATTGCGCCCAACTTACAAGTTTGTCAAGCTGAGCAACGACAAAACCTTTATCTGATATTTCGTCAGAAACGCGTTGAAGAATGGCTTCAGAATTGTTCTTCCCGTCAACTATTCCCATTCCAATGCACCTTTTTTCCATTCATATATAAATCCGACAGTCAGGATACCAAGGAATATCATCATCGACCAAAACCCCAGCATACCAATTGCACCCAAAGACACCGCCCATGGAAACAAAAAGGCAACCTCAAGATCAAAGATTATGAAAAGAATGGCCACTAGATAAAACCGAACGTCAAACTGACGCCGGGCGTCATTGAAGGGCGCAAATCCGCATTCGTAAGGAGATTCTTTTTCTGGATCAGGTCTTTGCCGAGCGACTATATAAGAGGCCGTAACCATTGCCAAAGCTAAACCAATTGCGATGCCCAAAAAAATTAAAATTGGGAGATATTCTCTTAATAGAGAGTCCATCAGACTACTTAACCCACTGCAACTAACACCTTAAATTTAAAAGCCGACAGATTTATACGGGTAAATGGTGTCAATATCAAACCCTTACAACATATAAAGAACCACTTATAAATCGCTTCACGATGTGGATTTGACCAACCAATAGTTGCTTCGTACATTTAATAAACAAGAATTAATAATGGAGACAAAAATGTCAGAAGGTTCATCTGATGATAAATCGCGTGTTTTTCTGCACGACAATTTTTTGGAATGGTGCAAAAACGAACCTGTTCCAGTCCACGAGGATTTCGGAATTAATTTGATGAAAATAGATGTTAGTCCATGGGAAAGATACGGCATGCATGGTGCGGTTTGTTTACTGAAGGGCCGAGACGACTTCAATTCAATTTTTTGCTTTGAATTACCGGCCGGAGGCAAATCCAACCAGATGCAGCATATTTACGAAGAAGTCATCTATATAATAGAAGGAAATGGGTCCACTACAATTGAAACACCTGATGGGCAAAAACACAGTTTTGAGTGGGGACGTAATTCGCTTTTTGCTGTCCCAGTCAATTCCAAATATCAGCATTTCAACGGGTCCGGACAGGAACCTGCTCGCTTCGCTACCGTTCACAATTTTTCATTCCTAATTAATTTATTTCGTAACGAAGATTTTATATTTAATAATCCCATCCCTTTTCCAGAACGATTGGGACCAAATGGATACTTCACAGGGGAGGGTCAGATGATTGAGAAACAACCAGGAAGTCATCAATGGGAAACAAATTTTGTCGCCGACATTACTAACTTTGAACTCAAGGATTGGGCAGCTAGAGGGAAAGGATCTTCAAGCCTCAGGTGGATTTTATCTGACGGTACAATTGGGTGTCATACCTCTCAAATTGTTTCAGGAACATACAAGAAAGCACACCGACACATGTGCGGAACAAATGTTTTCACCATTGACGGGGAAGGGTACTCCTTATTGTGGTACGAAGGCCAAGAAGATGACCTCGTCCGTGTCGACTGGGGTCACGGAGTGGTAGTAACTCCACCCGAACAAATGTTTCACCAACACTTCAACACTGGTAACACTCCCTCACGCTATCTTGCTTTGCAGTTCGGTACCGTTCGATACCCGATGACCTGGGCTAAAAAAGAAATATGGAGTGGAAACGTTGATAAATCCGTGGAGGATGGCGGCGCACAGATTGAATACGAAAACCAGATGCCACAAATCCACAAAATATGGCTTAATGATATCGACCATAATAACATCAAGTCGGAAATGGGTGACATCTTTGATGAAAAAAAAATTAGGGCCGGAAATTGAAGTTAATCTAAAGATTTTTTTTCAAAATGAATAAGTGGCAAATCGGCGAAGTTGAAATTACGCGTGTGGTTGAATTTGAATGTCCACTTTTGGATCCGTTTGATTTATTTCCCGATGCGGATACCGAAACGCTCAAACAACACAAAAACTGGTTAGAGCCCACCCTTCGGGATCCAGTTAGTGGTTTGCTAATCCTCGCTTTCCATTCATTCGTGATCAGCACTCCGCATCATTTAATTCTGGTTGACACTTGCGGTGGAAACGACAAGAAACGACCACAAAAATCACGTTACCACATGAATAGCTGGCCATATCTTGAAAGTCTAGCCGCAGCTGAAATTAGTCAC
>CAZCKO010000113.1:0-5296 GCA_964499275.1 uncultured Rhodospirillaceae bacterium | reverse complement strand
CAAGAAAACTAATCACAAATTCCAATGAATTGGGAAGACGAATGAGAACGTGGTTTGTTTTTTTAATTCCTATTGATTTTAAGCCTGCCGATAAGCGGGTGACCTTTTCGTTTAAATCTTGGTAGGAAATAGAGCCCTCATAATACTTGAATGCTATCTTTGGACCATGACCTTGATCTATATTTTTATCGAGGACTTCGCTTACAATATTTAAACTAATAGGTATTTCTCGATACTTAGGCCACGTTTTGATTACATCAGTTGTCATTATTTTTTATATTTATCAGAAAATGGCCAATTTTCATAATATGGCCCCTTGAAACTAGGGGCTCTTTTTTCAAGAAACGCTCTAATTCCTTCCTGACAATCCTTGGTGCGGGTTATTTCTTTGATCGCATCTAGTTCTCGACTCCAGCCTTCATCTGTTCTGTTTTGGTTCCAATAGTATTTTACCAGGCTCTTGGCTTTGCGAACTGAATGAAACGGATTGTTAGCAATTTTTATTGCTAGTTTCATGGTATTCTCCATCAGGTCATCATGATCAAAGACACGATCAACTAACCCGATGTTTTGTGCTTCGGTTGCATCCATGATATCCCCAGTCATAATCATTTCCATTGCTCTACCCACACCAACAAGTTTCGGAAGATTTCGAGCACCTCCGGATTCTGGAAGAAAACCAGCTGGAACTGCCACTTCCCCCAATTTTGCCCTGTTAGAAGCGTACCTAATGTCACATAACGTACAAATTTCTAATCCAATTCCTACAGCCGGGCCATTAATTGCTGCAATGACGACAGGCTCTAAATCTTCAAATTTTCTGAATGCCCGTTGCAGTACCTCATGCCTTAGGTCATTAAAAAAATAACTCGCAAGCTCTTTATAAGCCCCGAAGTTACCGAAATCGAAGTCGCTCTCTCCCGCTCCTAAAGGCCCAGCTTCAGTTTTTAAATCTCCTCCAGCTGAGAATCCGCGCCCTTCCCCGGTTAAAATTATAACTCTGACATGATTATTAGAGGCAATTTCATCACAAAGAATATCAAGTTCGACACGCATACGGACGTCAATTGCATTTAAGGATTCTGGACGGTTTAGGGTTATAATTCCGATGCACTTATCACCCGGATTTTCTGGATTTTCGAGAACCTCCCATTTTATGGCCTCGTATTTCATAATTATTCTCCTTGGTTCAGGTCCCCACTTTCAATGGTGACACCAGTCCTCTTAAACAGGCTATTACGCTTAACGCTGTAATTTTTCCTGTTCCCGGTTTTTCTTCTGATTGGACATTTTCGATACTCATTTTGAAATTTGCGCTGTCAGCCACTACCCGGATTGAATGGGTATTACGACTAAGATTAGGGTCCGCCCAAATTTCTAGCTTAGTTTTATCCGGCCCAATTCCCGCCAGCCCAAGTGCTGCTGCTACATTGACATTTGCAGGAAACCCCTCAGCTCCCTCCCTAGCTGACCCATTAAAAACTAATTTAGGCGCATCTAAACCAGTCACACTTATATCATTTTTTACGAGATGAGGGGCGCCAGCAAGTGCATTCGGAGGTTTTCTGGTTACCATTACTACCTCCTTTAATTCACTCTCAGAAGCCGCTCGTACGGCGTCTAACCCTAAAAGCGCCCCGGTTGCTAAGATGATCCTGCCCTTACCAGATTGCGCAATTTTTACTGTCTCTGGGTTTGCAATGATACCTGCAGCACTCACAGTAACCAGTATTTTATCTTCATTAAGCGCAGGAACAGCAATAGAATTGAAGCTCTCTTTGGGAACACATTCCACAATGACATCACAAGTATGAGCCAATTCCTTCGCTGACATAACTGGAACGGGCTTGTTTAATGAGGACATTCGTAAGTGGCCACGCTCTTTATTTCGAACACAAATTCCAATGAGCTCTAGGCCATCAATTCCGCGATCAAGAGATTCTCCAACCACTTTTCCTATAGCCCCGTAACCGGCGATTCCAACTTTCAAGTTACTCCCCCCTTACTTTAATGTGGATGTCTTGATTGACCTTTTATCAGACTTGCCGCACCCTCGTTAACAAGTCAACTCTCTAGGAAACCACAAAACATTTCAGTGTCTATAATATTTTCTTGTTCTGATATTTCCGCAGGTCCTTGGATTTCTGCAATTAATAGAGAATTGCCGGGACTTAATATCAATGTCTGGCCAGAGACCGGTATTCCGGAAGAAGTAGAATTCTTAATTCTTTGGGGACACTGGGATGGGCGCTTTAAGGATTTTCCTAAATTAAAGGGTATTTTATCGCTTGGGGCCGGCGTTGACCATATTTTAGGTTTACCAGATCTTCCAAAAAATTTGCCAATTGTACCTTTAGCTGATCCAGCACTAAAAACTGGGATGGTTGAATATGTTTTGTACAATGTCATACGTTTTCATCGTCAATTTAAAGAATATGAGGACCAACAGAAAAAGCTTCAATGGATTGAAAGGCCTCAAATCCCTCCCCACAAAAGGTGTATCGGAATTATGGGGCTGGGCACTTTGGGTTCAATTTGTGCAAAAAACTTAGCGGGCCTAGGGTTTAATGTAATAGGATGGAGCCGGACCAAGAAAAATATTCAAGGAGTTACTTGCCATTATGGAGAACATGGGTTGCCATCTCTACTGACCTCCAGTGAGATAATTATCTGTTTACTCCCCATGACACCTCAGACTAAGGGAATTTTAAATAAAGCTAATATGAAAAAGTTACCTGCTGGGTCCTATATCATTAATGCAGCTCGTGGAGCCCATTTGATTGAACTTGACCTTTTGGAATTGATTGACGCCGGACATATCGCAGGTGCAGCCCTTGATGTTTTTGAAACCGAACCTCTTCACTTAAGTAGTCAGCTATGGTCTAACCCTAAAGTAGCAATTACACCCCACGTTGCGGCTGTGGCAAATCATGAGAGCGCAGCAAAGGTGATTGCTGAAACAGTTCAACGGATTAAATCTGGTAAAGCAATTTCAAATTCAATCAACCTAACCACCGGTTATTGAAGTTTTAGTAGTGATTAAAATTTCCATGCCGTGTTAACCTAATAAAGGCCAATTCAAAACTCCCTATAATGAGATAATAATGTCTACCGTAACTAGCGCGCGGCCCAGTGATTTAAAAGTTATAAGTTTGATTTCTACTGGTCACTGCCTCAGCCATACGTACCAGTTGGCCTTACCCAATTTATTCTTTCTAATTACTGTCAAAGAAGGATTCAGTATCGCTTCATTAGCGCTACTGACCTCAGTATTTTTTGTAGTTTCCGCTATCGGTCAGATTATTTCTGGATTTTTGGTTGATAAGTACGGTGCCCGGCCAATTTTATTTTTGGGTTTTTTTCTTATTGCCATTTCAACAGCAGCATTTGCATTCGTAAATTCGTATGCGGTAATGGTCATTTTATCCTTCCTGGCCGGCCTCGGTAACAGTGTTTTTCATCCGGCAGATTACAGTATATTGAATGGCAGTATTTCTGAAAAAAATGTTGGAAAAGCATATGGTGTGCATGGCTTTGGAGGTCTGATTGGCTACGCAATTACTCCATTTTTAATGTATCTAATGGGAACCAACTTTGGGTGGAGAGAGACGATGTTAATCATCGGAATCACTGGAGTTGTAGTTGCCTCTTTAATGTGGACACAGAGAGAAGACCTTCAGGATAGCGGTCTAGATAAAGGAATAAATGCCGGTTCGGTGAAACAGGGTATTGGTATACTGTTTAAACCAGCCACCATACTCTCATTCTTATTTTTCTGTTTTATGGCGATGGGATCAGTTGGTTTAATGACGTTAGGTCCAGATGCGTTGACCGCGTTTCTTGATCTTTCTAGGGATAAGGCAAGTTATACCATATCTCTACAAATGACGGGGTCTCTCTGCGGAATTCTAATTGGAGGAATAATAGCAGATAGAATTAAACGTCATGATATCGCAACCGCGGCAATCGTTACTCTTGCGGTTATGTTGGTTTGGTCTGTCCCCGTATTTCAGCCCACAAATTTGGTAATTCTAATTTTAATTTTTGTGGTTTTCGGCTTTGCGTATGGTATGGCCCAGCCCTCACGGGACATGGTAGTCCGAGCGGTGGCACCATCAGGCGCCGCAGGAAAAATATTTGGCTTCACATATTCCGGTATGGATGTTGGTTCTTCTGTTGGCGTTGCTGCATTCGGGTTTTTATTGGGCGGCGGGCAGCCTAGGTTAATTTTCATTCTGGTTGGTATCTTCATGATGATCGGAGTTGGAAGTGTACTCCTTGCCAAAATCATGGCGAAAAAGAGCCCTTTAGCTGAATGACGAGTTTAGATAGGAAAACGAAAAGGGACATAAGGCTGATTAGTGTTGTCAGTGTGGCCCACCTTTTTAGTCATTTTTATCAGCTGACCCTCGCTCCTATATTTCCCTTAATTAAATTAGAGATGGGTCTAACTAACGTCGAACTGGGATTGCTTGTTACGGTCTTTTTTATTGCCTCGGCAGCATTCCAAATGCCCGCCGGTTTTCTTGTTGATCGATTTGGAGCGAGGCCTATCCTACTTTTGGGGTTGGGGCTCCTTTCATTTTCGGTTGCATGTTATTCAGTTGCACCAAACTATGAAATTTTTCTTGTTCTTACTTTTCTTGCTGGCATGGGAAATAGTGTATTTCACCCCGCAGATTATAGCCTCATGAATAATTTTGTTAGCCCCAAATTAATGGGCAGAGCTTTCAGTTTTCACACTAACGGGGGGCACTTTGGCTTTGCTTTAGGGCCTGCCGTAATGGCATTATTGGCGGCTTCTGTTGGATGGCGAGATGCGGTTGGATTTGTAGGATTAGTAGGCGTCCTCTTCACCATCGCGCTTTTAATGGGTGGTCCGGGTTTATTTGAGGGTAGTCAAACTGATTTATACAATAAAGATAACAAGGCTTTAAAAGAAAAACATGCCCCAAACGCGCTTAGTATTTCAGTGCTCTTACGACCATCAATAATTGCCTTTTTTGTGTTTTTTACGATTTTGGCAATGGGTTTGATTGGAATGCAAAATTTTACTCCCATTGCATTGGTATCAGGACGCGGCTTTGATCTGTTGAGTGCGAATGGAGCTTTGACAGGCTTTCTTGTTGGAGCTCCCATTGGAATATTTATGGGAGGATATGTTGCGGATAAAATTAAGCAACAGGACCTTATAGCTTTGATTTGTATAATCATAGCCGGCGGGCTCATATTCTTGGTACCAATGTGCCAGTTCGAAGGATTAACGCTTTTTGCTCAATTTTTTATTCGCGGGTTG
>CAZCKO010000112.1:0-5306 GCA_964499275.1 uncultured Rhodospirillaceae bacterium | reverse complement strand
ATTAATTAAAGACTCAATAGCAGAAAGGCTTAACATTTCTCTAAATGATCAAATGGTTGAACGCCTCACCAAGGGAATGAAAGGTTTAAAGTCCCGTGTAAAGACCATTTCTGAATTAATTGATTTTTCATCATTTTATTTTTATACACGTCCAATAGAATTTGATAAAAAAGCAAGCCTTATTTTGGATAGTGATGCCAAATTTCGGATAAAACATCTTTCTTTTAAATTTAAAAAAGTTTCACCATGGACAGAAGATTCTATTGAACACGCAATTAAAGACTTCGCTAAACAAGAGAACATCAAATTAGCCAAAATTGCACAACCACTCCGGGCTGCTCTTACAGGTACGACTGTTTCTCCAAGTATATTTGAGGTTGCCGCTGTTTTAGGGAAGCAAGAAACCATGGGCCGTATAAAAGATATTATAAACAATTAAGCGTGAACAATTGAATTAACGTTACTAATCGGTTATTTTCCGGCACCTCCAATTGAAACTAAATTGGTTGGTGAAATAAAAATCGTTTTTTAGTTAGCGCCAAAAAGGATAGACCGGATGAGTCAAAAACCCTCCGCTTCAACAACCGAATCTAACAAAAACGTCAAGATCATTGATAATTTATCGGGGAAAGAAACCAACTTTCCAGTATTAACCGGTTCAGAGGGACCGCCGGTAATCGATATTAGAAAGCTTTATGCTGAAACGGGTTATTTTACCTATGATCCGGGATTTATAGCTACCGGTAGTTGCGAGTCTAGAATAACCTACATTGATGGAGACAATGGTATATTGCTTCATAGAGGTTATCCAATCGAACAACTCGCTGAGAAAAGTGATTTTTTAGAGGTTTGCTATTTACTTCTTTATGGAGATCTCCCTACTAAGGAACAAAAAACAGAATTTGACCAGGCAATTACATTGCACACTATGCTACATGAACAAATTACAAATTTCTATCGAGGCTTTCGACGAGATGCCCACCCAATGGCCATCATGTGCGGAGTTGTGGGAGCGCTTTCAGCGTTTTATCATGACAGCACAGATATCTCGGATCCCCATCAAAGGATGGTGGCTTCATACCGAATGGTTGCAAAAATGCCTACAATCGCGGGCTGGGCCTTTAAATACTCTCTGGGGCAACCATTTATTTACCCAAGAAATGATTTAGGGTTTGCGCAAAATTTTCTCCACATGATGTTTGCGACGCCTTGCGATGAATACATAATTAATCCTGTTATCGCGAAAGCTATGGATAGAATTTTAATTTTACACGCTGATCATGAACAGAACGCCTCAACATCCACAGTTCGTCTGGCCGGGTCGAGTGGTGCGAACCCGTTTGCATGTATTTCAGCGGGTATTGCAAGTCTTTGGGGTCCTGCTCACGGTGGTGCTAATGAGGCAGTTCTCAAAATGCTTCATGAGATAGGTAACAAAGATAATATTCCTACCTATATTAAAAAAGCAAAAGACCCTAATGATCCCTTTCGAATCATGGGGTTTGGACACAGGGTATATAAGAATTTTGACCCACGTGCGAAAATAATGAGGGAGACTTGTCACTCTGTTCTCGATGAACTTGACATTCGTGAAGAGCCCCTTTTAGAACTCGCTTTGGAGCTTGAACACATCGCTTTAGAAGACGAGTATTTTGTTGATCGAAAACTCTACCCTAACGTCGATTTTTACTCTGGGATAATCTTCCAAGCATTAGGAATTCCAACGACCATGTTCACTGTCTTATTTGCAGTAGCACGTACCGTGGGATGGATTGCACAGTGGAATGAAATGATTGAAGACCCCAACCAAAAAATTGGTCGGCCAAGACAATTGTATACCGGCAAAAAACAAAGAGACCTTGTACCGATTAATGACAGGGGATAGCAAAGTTATTCTTCAAAAGAGCGAGTTTAAATCAGAACACCGCGTTTAATCAATTAAACCTAAAACAGTGGAAGCTGCAACATCGCTTGGTAATTGATTTTTTAACCGGAGTAGATCGATGGCATCTAGAGCTGACTTTTGTTGTGCTATATAAACATTTTGATTACTAAGAAGTTTTTCAAGTCCAACGGCCAATTTTTTACCAGAACAATTGCCTTGAATAAATTCGGGAACCTCTTCTCGATCCAATAATATATTAACAAGATTAGCGTATTTAACCCTAATTAACATTCTGACAACCCACGAGGTAATTAAATTCACTCTATATCCAATTACACAGGGTACCCCCATCATGGCCAGTTCCAGTGATACAGTTCCTGAGGCGGCCAAGGCAACATTAGAGGCCGCCATTGAATTGAATTTTTCTTTCTGCCCCTCCACCACAATTACACGAATACCCCAACCCTTTACCTCATCACGAATTTCATGAATTAAATTCGAAAGTGTAGGGATTACTATAGTTAGCGTTGGGATATTTCTTTTTAAGATTAAGACGGCTTCATGAAAGGGCTTCAAATGTCTACGGACCTCTCCAATTCGACTTCCCGGCAAAACACAAAGTAGAGTAGAATTTGGATCTAATTTATACCTCTCACGAAATCCCACTCCATCAACACCGTCCAAATTCAATTCAATCACTGCGTGACCTACAAATGTCGTAGGCAAACCGTTAGGTACAAAATATTTGGGTTCAAATGGTAACAAAGTTAATAAATGGTCAAATTCTCGGGCGAACTTTTTAATCCGCCCCGGCCGCCAAGCCCATACACTCGGAGCAACATAATGAATTCGTCTGGTTTGATTAGACCGTTCCACACGTTTTAACACACCAAAGCAGAATCCTGGTGAGTCAATAGTAATTAATAAATTTGGAGAAAGATAATTAATCGCATTTGCGGTTTTTAGTACTAAACGGCGCAATTTAAAAAATTTCGGAACAATTTCTGCTATACCCATTATTGAAAGATCTTGCATCGGAATGAGGCTCTTAAGGCCCTGCCCTTCCATACATTCTCCACCAATTCCATAAAAATCAACTTCAAATGAACCTTGACGCTTTAAAGCTGCCATTAACCTACCACCTAGTAAGTCACCTGATGGTTCTCCTGCAATTAGAAAAATTTTAACCGCATTTATTTTAGGTATCGAATTTTGGTTGTTAAGACCACTCAAATTAGTTCTCTCTTAACTCCAAGAACGAATAAGCCTGAATCATCCGCAACCCGCGTAACATTTTTTGAATTAATAACTATAGCGCCACCGGCTTCAATTGCTATACCTCTCAACCCGGCGTCACTTGCTATTTCTATGGTTTTTACTCCAATTGTTGGTAGATCAATACGCCTTTCTTGATTTGGCTTGGGAAATTTGACGAGTACACCAGATTGTTTTCCATTTAGTAAATGTTTACATCTTCGGACCATTTCATCTGTTCCCTCGATAGCTTCAACTCCAATAACGATCCCCTCCTGAATTACTACCGCCTGACCAATATCTAGTTCACCAATTTTTTGAATTACGCCTATTCCTCTTTGAATGTCACGCATATCTTCCTCAGAAGGCAAAATTTTTCCATAAGCGCCTTCCTTGGAAAGGATATGATTTAATAGCGACTCCGGTGAAATTACATCAAACCCCTCACTTTCCAGTTCTTTTATAACTGTACTTAAAATAGTATTAGCTCCAAGCCACGACAAACCCAAACGGGTCATAAAAGCAGCCCCCCTGGAATCGAGACGTAGTTCTTTTAGGCTTGGCTTTTTGACTGTCCCAGCAAAAACAATTTCCTTAATTCCTTCTGTACGAAGTAGGTCAAGGTTTGCACCCCATTGGCCAAGCTGGATCCATTTCTCAGGTACAAAGGGACAATCCTTTTCAACTTCTCCCTGAACAGCAAGAAAGATGTATTCCCGCCCAGCCAACTGGCAGGATTCTCTTAACAGCCAGGGCAAGCTGCCTCCACCAGCTACAATTGCAAGTTTACGTGCCATGCTCCGTACGCGGCTGACAAATTGAACGGCTGGAATCGCCACGAATAAAGTCCACGATATCCATTACAGCCACATTTTCATTATACATTTCTGATACGTCGACTAATCTTTCTGCCATAGAACCTTCTTCCGCAAATAATAAACGATAGGCTTTCCTTAAATCTGCTATTTCACTACGAGAGAATCCCCGACGGCGTATGCCTACTACATTTAAACCGGCTAATCGCGCTCGATTACCTAGTACAGAACCATATGGGATCACATCCTGCTCTACTCCAGACATACCTCCAATCATGGCATGACGACCTATTCGAACAAATTGGTGTACCGCACACAATCCTCCTAGAATCGCGTAATCTTCAACAACCACATGCCCGGCGATTGTAGCATTATTTGCAAAAATTATATGGTTGCCAACAACACCGTCGTGGGCAACATGGGCTCCTACCATAAACAAACAATTGTTCCCAATTCGTGTGACCATTCCACCCCCCTTGGTTCCCGGGTTCATAGTCACGTGCTCTCGTATGATGTTGTTAGCGCCGACCTCAAGCCTAGACGCTTCACCTTTATATTTCATGTCTTGGGGCGGGAGCCCAATAGAGGAAAATGGATAAATATGTGTATTGGCACCAATTTTTGTATTGCCAGAAATAGCAACATGAGAAATTAAACGGCAACCATCACTGATATTAACATTGGCGCCTAGACAACAATACGGACCTATAAAAACACTTTCGCCTATTTCGGCGCCCTCCTCGATGATAGCCGTGCTATGAATTTCAACCATATTCTAATTATCCATAATCATTGCGGTATACCTTGCTTCGGCAACAACAACCCCGTTTACCTTAGCTTCGGAATTAAATTTCCATACATTTCCTCTGCACGAATGTTTTAACACATGGATATGCAGCTGATCACCCGGTGTAACTGGTTTTCTAAAACGGGCATTTTCGACTGACATAAAGTAAACTAGCTTTCCTTCAGAATCTGTTCCCAAAGTATTTACAACAAGAGCAGCTGAAGTTTGTGCCATAGATTCAATAATTAAAACACCAGGAAAAATAGGTTTATCCGGGAAATGTCCCTGAAAACACGGTTCGTTAGCAGTAACATTTTTAATACCAGTCGCACTTTCATCTGCTACAATATCAATCATTTTATCAATCATAAGAAATGGATACCTATGTGGTAGCAGCTCCAGGATCCGGTCAATATCTAACTCTGTATCATCGCTTACTTTGTCAATACTATCCATTTTTCTTAACTTTCTTTCGCCCCAAAGAACGAATCATAGCAGCCTGATGTATCCATTGACCCATCGGAACAGCTGGAGATCCCCCATACTATTCTCCTGCGGCCAAATC
>CAZCKO010000111.1:0-5521 GCA_964499275.1 uncultured Rhodospirillaceae bacterium | reverse complement strand
AAACGCAAGGACGTTCAAAATATTGACATTATGAACTTAGCCGGGTTTTGCAGAAATTGTCTAAGTAAATGGTACCTCGCGGCGGCAGAAGAACGAGATATAGAAATTACTATGGATGATGCCCGTGAAAAGGTTTACGGAATGAGTTATGCGGAGTGGAAAGCTAGTTACCAAAAGGAAGCTTCACCAGAGCAACAAGAAGCTTTCCAAAAAGTACTGGCCGATCCGAACCTAACCTCCTGAAGCAGTATTGTTCCGCTATAATTTATCCACAGTTTTCTGGAACGGATTTAAACCGTTTTGTTCCCGATTCGCTTTTCACTTCATATCTTTTTCTCCTGACGGCAGACATTGGGAGACGGAAATTGTTGGACGAAACGGGTAACACCGCGCGCAATCATTTGCGTGCCTATATCGATCGGATTGAGAGGTTAGAGGAAGAAAAAGCCGCTTTGATAGGAGATATCCGAGAAGTTTATGCCGAAGCCAAGGGTGCGGGGTTTGATCCAAAAATTATGCGCCAAGTTATCAAAATTAGAAAAATGGAACCTGATAAGAGACAAGAACAAGAATATGTTCTGGATACATATCTCTCAGCTCTTGGCATGCTTGAACAATCGCCTACAGCATTAGGGAGCGCGAGTGGTTAGCGCCGAGGTAGCTGTTGCAGAGTGATACTAGGCACCAAACTAAAACAAATTATAATATCTAAATAATTATTTAATCCCGACCATCTTATCCTGAGTTTTTGTTTTGAAGTCACTGGCGTCATGGCGTTCATGCAGCTGTTCGTGCAGTTCGCCACGATGTTTGTTCACCATACGGCCACGTCTTACTGTCTCGCGGGCGTCAAGTTTTTCGGCCCATCGCATAGCATGGATATAGGTTTTAGCGTCTATAAATTCTGCCGCTTCATATTGCCGGTTTAAAAGTACCCCACCATACCAAGGCCAAATCGCTATATCGGCAATTGTATATTCATCGCCACACATGAATTGATTTTTTGAAAGGTGTTGTTCCAAAACATCGAGCTGACGTTTTGTTTCCATTGTAAAACGGTCGATTGAATATTCAATTTTAATAGGTGCGTAGTGATAAAAATGACCAAATCCGCCTCCTAAATATGGTGCGCTACCCATCTGCCACATTAGCCACGATAGGCATTCCGCGCGGTTTTCTTTATTGTTTGGCAAGAACGCCTCGAATCTTTCCGCTAAATATAATAGAATTGCTCCTGACTCAAAAACTCGGGTCGGGGGATTGGTACTGTGATCCATTAGGGCGGGTATCTTCGAATTGGGGTTGACGTCAACAAAGCCACTACCAAATTGTTCACCATCTCCAATTTTAATCATCCAGGCATCATATTCGGCATCTTGAAAACCCTTCGCAAGAAGCTCTTCGAGTAAGATTGTTACCTTGACGCCATTTGGAGTTCCCAAAGAATAAAGCTGCAAAGGGTGTTTTCCGATAGGTAGTTCTTTGTCATGGGTTTTTCCCGCTGTAGGGCGGTTAGTGGCCGCAAAGGGCCCACCATTTTCATTTTGCCATTTCCAAACTTTTGGCGGTGAATAAGAGGGTTCTGACATTAATAATAATCTCCAATCAAAATTTCACTATAAACCTTTAAGGAATTACGGTGTTTGCCTATGGAAGAAGGTAGGGGTGTAGTACATTCATAATCTTAATTTAAGGTGTTATTAACGTGATAGAATATGAATAGAACTACTGGCTGTAAACGCTTAAAGGTAAACATTTCTTGAGACAAAATCGATGAAGTTAGAAAAAAAATTTGTGGTAGTAGCACTTTACCACTTTGTGCACCTCGATGATGTGGAAGCTATAAGAATGTCACTCCTTGAAATTTGTTCAGACAATCTTCTCATCGGCACCATTTTAATTGCGGAGGAAGGTCTCAATGCAACTATAGCGGGCAAAAGGAATGGAATTGATAATCTTTTATCTTATCTGGCTTCTGATAACCGTTTCATTAACCTAGTCTATAAAGAATCTTACTCAGATAAACGTCCTTTTAAAAGGTTGAGAGTCAAACGTAGACGCGAGATCGTTAGCATGGGTGTTCCTGACACTGACCCCAAATCTCTTTCAGGTATTAAGGTCGATTCTCAAAAGTGGAATGAGCTACTAAAAGATCCACGAGTACTTACGATTGATACACGCAATGACTATGAGTGTGAAATTGGTAGTTTTAAAAACGCGCTCTCTCCAGGAACCGGCACCTTTCGTGAATTTCCCAAATTTGTGGATTCAAACCTAGATCCGGAAAAACATACAAAGGTCGCGATGTTTTGCACTGGCGGGATACGTTGTGAAAAGGCTAGCAATTATCTGCTAAAGCAGGGATTTAAAGAAGTTTACCATCTCGATGGCGGTATTCTCAAATATCTCGAGACTGTTGATCAAAACGAAAGTTTATGGGTCGGAGAATGTTTTGTATTTGATGATCGTGTAACAGTTAATAAAGCGCTTGCTCCTGGTTCCTATTCTCAATGTAGCGCATGTCGTCGACCCTTGTCTGACTCAGATCGAGAAAGTACCAAGTTTGAGCAGGGGATATCCTGCCCATATTGTTACGGCAAAATTGGTATTGAGAAGCTTTCTTCGTTGAAGGAGCGCCAGCGCCAGTACGAACTAGCTAAGATAAGGAAAAGAGAGTCATCTAAGGGAGAGCGAGGGGAATAGGATCGTATGTCCGAGTATCCAGTACTTTATTCATTTAGGCGTTGTCCCTACGCAATGCGTTCCAGAATGGCTTTAATTAAAGCGGGGATAGTTTGTGAGTTGCGGGAGGTCATTTTGCGCAACAAGCCGGCAGAAATGTTAGAATTATCCCCCAAGGGGACTGTACCGGTGTTGCAATTAGTTAACGGAACGGTTTTGGAAGAAAGCCTAGATATTATGTATTGGGCACTTAAATTTCAAGATCCAGATGGTTGGTTGGAACCCAAGGAGAAGATAGAGTCCTTAGTATCGCGTCTAGATAAAGACTTTAAAGAAATCCTAGATAAATATAAATATTTCGTCAGATTCCCGGAATTCTCTCAACAACATTACAGGGACGAGGGTGAACAGTTTTTAAAATCGTTGGATGACATGCTCTCCGAAAATGACGGTGTGGGTCTATGTGATTCTAGGACAACACTTGCGGATATAGCGGCATTCCCATTTGTTCGCCAGTTTGCTTTCGTCGACAAACCATGGTTCGATCAGGTGGCCTTTGGAAGTTTGCATAATTGGTTGAGAATTCACCTTTCCAGTCCGCTCTTCCAAAGGGTCATGAGTAAATATAAAGCGTGGGGGCCTGGAGAACCTTTGATTTTATTTGGTACAGTAGAAGATTGACCTTTTCATTTGAATTTAGAATTTTTCAACCCAGGGCCTAAGTTCAATTTCCCACGCCCAGCTATCACGAGGTTGACGAAAAAAATCATAATAAGTTTTGGCTATGCTGTCGGGTTCCAATAGACCATCTGGTCCTCTATCGACCCTGGGATCATCAACCTGCTTAATTCCGCCATCTATAACGAAGTGGGCCACATGAATATTTTTTGGATGCAATTCGCGGGAGAGGCTTTGCGCCAAACCACGTAGCCCGAATTTACCCATGGCGAAGGTGGAAGAATTTGGAAACCCTTTTACTCCGGCTGATGCCCCTGTTAAAAAAATTGCCCCATGACCACGCTTTACCATTTGCTTGGCAGCTTGCCTGGCCACTAAAAATCCTCCATAGCAAGTAATTTTGATGGCATTGAGCACAGCTTCAGGGTCTAAATCTGTAATCGAGCCGCGTACTCGATTGGATGCGTTATAAATCGCAATATCGGGTTCTCCCAGATCTTCGCTGACAGCTTCAAATAAGTCCCCTACGTTTATGGGGTCAACAGCATCGCATTGATAAGCCTTGGCGCCTGTCTCTGACACTAAATTGTTTAGTTTATCAATATCACGTGCTGCCAATGCAACCTTTAACCCTTCTGATGCAAAAAGCCGAGCAAGTGACGCGCTTAGGCCTGACCCGACGCCAACAATCAATGCTACCTCTGATCTAGTCATATTTAGTTTCCTAACTTTAGCTCAATTTATTGCCGATTTACCGGTCCCACCAGTATATGGTTAACAACGCCGCCGACATGTTTAGTGCGTTTAGCAATCGCTAAAACCTTGTTCAGTTCCCGATTAGATAAAGCACGGCCTATCAAATAAATCACTGAATTCACAACACGGGTTTGGTAGTTTGTTGACTTGATACCTTTTTCCGCAATGAGCTGAGAATTTAGTTTTGTATTTATCCATACATCGTAAGCGGTGTTCTTAAAATTTCCAGAAGGTGTAACCTGTACATTGTTATATATTACCTTGATACCTGGTATGCCTCCGGTAAGTGCTACGATACGTTGTCGCTGATAATCCGATCTTACAGCACCGGTGAGCATAACTCTTCCTTCATAAACATTTGTGTGAAGATTAAAAAATAAGTCGTGATTTTTACTATTGAACAGACGTTTGTTTATATCGAGCTTTATTTCCGCATCTGTGGCGACTTGTTTGAAGTGACGGTCCCCGGCAACTGTACAGCCTTGCAACAATATCGTACCTCCTATCAAAATGGCCCAAATTTTGGTGGGCAATTGACCTAAGTAGGATTTGGTTTTTATTTTAATGTCCATAAAGCGCCTCTAGCTTTTCACCATATTTATTTCGAATTACGTGTCGTCGAATTTTGAGCGTTGGCGTCAACATTTCGTTATCGATTGTGAAGGCTTCATTAGCCATGGTAAATCGTCGGATCCTTTCTATCACGGAAAGATCGCTACCCACCCGAACAACTGCCTCGTTAATTATTGTTTTGAAGTCTGGGTGTTCTATAACGAACTCAAGAGATTGTTCGCTGTGTCCTTGTTCTTTAGCCCAAGTAGCTGCGAATTCGGCATCTGGTATTATGAGAGCGACTAGATGTGGACGCTTGTCACCGTACACCATCGCTTGACTGATTTCCGGCTGTGCCGTGAGCATTCCTTCGACGCGTTGTGGAGAAATGTTATCGCCGCCGGAATTGACGATTATATCCTTTTTTCGATCAGTGATCCTTAAATAACCATCTGTATCAAACATCCCTATATCACCAGTATGGAGCCAACCATCCCTGATAGTTTCACTGGTTGCCTTAGGGTTATTCCAGTAACCCTGCATAACTAATTCTCCTCGAACGATAATTTCTCCATCATCCGCTATCCGGCAATCGACCCCCTCCATAGGGATCCCTACGGTATCAATACGGTTGTCAGAGGGAGGGTTACAGCTTATCACGGGCGCACTTTCAGTTTGGCCATATCCTTGCAACAAACGGAGACCAAGCGCGGTAAAAAATACCCCTATATCATAATTGAGTGGCGCTCCACCCGAGACTAAAGCCTTGAGTTTTCCACCAAAACGGCCTTTTACCTTCGAGCGCACAAGTTTATCCATTAAAGCATTTTGCATGTTTTCTGATAAAGAAAGA
>CAZCKO010000110.1:0-5549 GCA_964499275.1 uncultured Rhodospirillaceae bacterium | reverse complement strand
CAGGGTGTTCGCTAATGTACTGATAAAAAACGTTTTCTGCCATTCGCGGTTCCATGCGCCGGTAGCCTGGGGTACGGCGGTTATCTAAATAAAGCTCAGTCGTGAAAACGTCTGCTACGACGTTGGTACGGCAAAGCGCTAAACCGCGTGCCGGATCAGGGCGCAGCCCCTGCATTGCCTCAAAATTATTTCCCTTTGGGTCATAACGCTTCGAAAAATGGAGTGGAGATCCGAAAATTATACTGTCATCCTGAATTAAATTGAACATATTAGGTGCGGTCGTTCCGGCCAAGAGAACTGCCGGGTTGGATGAAGAGTTTATAATTCGATGGTTTGTATTCATCGGTATTGCAAATAGTGAGCCCTTACTCCATTCAAATATTTCTGGCCTGTCTTGGTTCTCAATCCAGATTTCTGTGGTACCCCGGCCTTCTAAAACGAGATATATCGCCTCATATAAATGACGTTCCGCATTTAATGCACCAGCGCCAGGTACCTTAATGATGTAGCTACCCCACCTGCCCTCAGTTCCAAACAGCTGAATAAAACAACCGTGTCCACCCATACGTTTCCAGGGTCGCATGGGCAAATTCAAAATATTCGAAATCCCAATTTCTCTTATAATCGGTATTTCCTGTGCCTCCATAAAATCATCATAAGGCGTCGCTAAACGTGGCCAAGATGGCGTGCCCGCATAAAGGTCTCGTCCAGGCTCGTGCCAATGTGGGTCTCCCGCGACGTCATGGGGCATGACTTCCTCTTAAAATTTTACAAATAAACTGAAATTATTCAGCATCGAAGATGGTCAAAGGCTGCCCGCCTGTCAAGCAAGGGTAAGCAAACCACGCTGTATTCCTATACGCTTAATTGAGGTGCATAATAAAGGCGTTAATTGAAATTTGGGAGCTGCTTAATGCTTTGGTTGGAAAACAAGGTAATTTTTATAACTGGTGCTGGAGAAGGTATTGGTAAAGCCGTGGTCACCCGTTTTTTAGAGGAAGGGGTTTTGGGTATTATCGCCTTTGATATTGATGAACAAAGGTTAAGTCTTTTAAAGGATAGTTATGGTGATCGTATCGTTACGGTCTGTGGCGACGTTAGGAGTCTATCGGATAATCGAAAGGCAGTAGATCTCGCTATGTCATCTTACGGAAAGTTAGATGTTTTTATCGGTAATGCGGGAGTGAGAGATGGGCGTAAGAACCTTACAGATATGGGAGAGAAAGACCTTACGGAAGGTTTTGATGAAGTTTTTGGCATAAATGTTAAAGGTTATATGATGGGAACCGCGGCAGCGCGCGAAGAGCTCGTAAAGAACCGTGGCTCAATTATTTTTACCCTTTCTACCTCGTCGTTTTACATCGGCAGTGGTCCTATCTACACTGCTTCCAAGCACGCAGCCTTGGGCCTGATGAAATCCTTGGCCCATGAGCTGGCTCCTGCCGTTCGCGTTAACGGAGTGGCTCCCAGTGGAACGCCGACGTCATTTTCTGATGCTGATGGTATGTCAGGTTTGGAGAACGGGGAAAAATCTAAACGCTCTGGTGGGCCAAACAGCAATATATTACAGCGTCAAACAGAGGCGGGAGATCATGCAGGGGCGTACGTTCTGCTGGCTTCGGATCAATCAGCTGTCATGACGGGTTCCGTTATTAATAGTGATGCAGGACGAGGTGTAACGGTACCGGCGTCCAGTTAAAAGACCTATTGCCCCCAGGGGGTAATTGCTTCCTTCAACGCCTTATAACCATCGAGAAAGCCCGGTCGTTCTCCGTCATAAATCTGATCAAATGTATCTAATGAATTATCGAGAAACTGTTTAAGTTCCTCGTTATTCTTATTAGCGTCAAGATAGGCGTCACGGATCAAGACAAAATGAATTCGTGGGTCGTAGGGCTGCTTGGTCCCGCCAACCCATTCATCTCCATCTAGTAAACGCAGAAGCATGGCGTCAGCAGAACCCAGTGTTTGTTCGTGGATTGCTGGTCCAGACATACGATGCATGACCGAAGTCATGTCGCGGCCATTCCCTGTCGTGTATCCCATATCTGTCCATAAATTTCTCATATCAACATTCTGCCCAAGATGCTTTGCTACGATGCCGCCGAAAGCCCTGAGCGGATCTGAAATGTCAGCCATCAAATCTGTTAGGCGGTCTCCGTCAAGGTCGGTGGCAAGAACAATACAATTTCGTTTTTCGATCATGTCCCATACAAGCAAACCGTAATTGGTGTCGGATATGTGTTGCTCTATTCGTCCACTCCAATTTTCCATCCCTTCTTTAAAGTCTGATGGTAGAAGGGCGATAATTTTATCAACTTCTTGCTTAAATTCATCATAAGGGTCAACGGCGTAGTTACGACCTATCTCAAATTTCGTACCCTGAAGCAGCCAGCTATGTAACCCAGCATTTATTCCATCCTCCTGCGCTTGCGTGGGTTTTGTTGCTACCCTTCCTAAGTGGCCAGTTTCGTGAACCATTTTCAGGAACAGACGATTTGCGTAAGCCAACTGAATTCCTGGCGTATTCATTTCTGAGTGAATGAGGCCAGTTTTAGGGTCGACACCAAAGACCTTCTTATTCTGGGAGTAGGGTAAACAGGGCATACAACGCACAGCAGTTATTGGACCATATGGGCGAACATTACAATAGACACCAGCTTGGGTCCTTAAGGGCGCGTTACCAGACTTACCCATGACCACCACCTTGCCTCCTTTACCATCATTTACGTAGGCATCTCCTGCTGTTGACCATTTAATAGAAATGCATGGCATATTCCCAAACCAGCTGAGCGGCTCAAGGTCATGATCATGCCGGTATTGCGACCACATCGGAACCGCGTAAAACGGCAGGCCCAATATATCAATAGCAGCCATTGTTCCGAGTAGAGCGAAAGCATCTGTCATTGAGTGAGCGACTGGCTCTACATTGCCAACATGATTTCCACCCTGCCAAACAACTGCATCAGGATAGCCATTTGGCCGAACGTTTGTTGGTTGGTATAAATCCTCAAGCAGGCCGAACAGGTCGCCTCCATCGGCTTCGGTCCGGGCAATTTTTATAAGGTCGAGCATAGGGGCCTCTTAAAGTTGGAACTGTAATGTAGGGCAGGTTCATCACCCAATTAAAATTGCGGTAAACATGCTGATTTGGGTGCCTGCTGTAAAGGGGTAGCTGGCGTTAAATTTTGAAACGATCTGTACGAAATGGAGAGGGGTTAATTTCAGTATTTATACCATGCATCATGTCAGCCAAGATTTTGGCGCTTCCCGCAGATGTTGATAAGCCATTGTGTTGGTGTCCGAAATTAAACCAAAGGTCCTTATGGTAGGGCGCCTCCCCGATCATTGGTAGACTGTCAACGAGCGTCGGGCGACGGCCCATCCAAGCGCTATCCTCTATCTCCTGGCCCAAGGAAGTAGCCTCCCGTGCGGATTTAATTGATTGTCTAATTTGTTTTTCATTTAAATTGGCATCTCTGTCATTAAGTTCAACTCCTGAGGTTATTCTTACTCCCTGTTGTTGGGGTGCCATTACATACCCCGCATCAACATCGTGGACGACACGCGTTAGGCCTGGCCCCGAACCAGGTTGAATATGAAGGTGATAGCCTCGTTCCCATGCCATTGGTATTTTATAGCCAAGTGTCCCTGCTATCTCTGCCGACCACGGCCCGGCCGCAATAACAACGTGGTCTGGTTTCTGCTTGCTAGCATTACTAAGTTCAACCGTCCAAATTTGAGAATAGGTTAAATTTGTAACTGCCGCTTCCAGTACTTTGCCACCGAGATCCAGAAAGAGAGACAAGTACGAGTCACATAGGGCAGACGGACTGGAAACGCTACAAGCGTTATGTAACAAAACGCCATGTTTAAAAATGGGGTTAAGAGCGGGCTCAAGCTGCTTAAGTTTTTCAGCAGTAAAAATAGTGTGTCCCACTCCGGTGCGCTCAAATACCTTGAGTTCCATACCAAATGACTTAAAACTTGCATCGCTACGAAAGACCTTCAACCACCCAGTTTTTCTCAATAGGTCTTTTGCTTTAGATTTTTTAATAAGTTCTAAATGCAGCTTGAGGGAAAATGATTGTAATGCTCGTAACGCCTGGCTGCTATGAATAAGGTGTGCATCTGTAGAGTAGCCCAAAAACTTGGTGACCCAGGGTAATCTTTTAAGAATAAAACCTAAGTGATAATTGACTGCATTACTCTTTTTAAGAATTAGCTTAAAAAGATTCTTTCTCATTCCCGGGTTGTTAGAAATTACAACCGAGCCATCTGACAATACCCCGGAGTTTCCATATGAGGTTTCTCGGCCCGGTTTTTTGGGGTCTATAATTGTAACTTCATTGCCACGTTCTTGGAGTTCAAGCGCCGTGGTTATACCAACAATGCCGCCTCCAATCACCGCGATGCGTCTTGAAGAATCCAAGGTGGTTTTAACCGGGTTTATACTGCTGGGCCAATGGACGGAGGTGTCTTGATTGGGCCTTCAAGATCTTCCTGAGGCAGCGCCATGATAGCACCCTCATCAAATACATCACCCATATTGGAGCTTACACCATTTTCCGCTATTGCCTCTAGCCATTTACGATGAATTCGTGGGTCTTGATCTATATACTCAACTTGGCGCCCACCTTCCTGGATGGAGGTGGCACCCTTGCCCTCAGCGCTCTTGCGACGAAGAGCTATAAATGGATAACGACGACTACCCATACTGCAGGCTAAATACCTGGCTGGCTGATTGCATGTATTAAAATGCTGATGGAACATCCAGAAGGGAGGAGTGTACATGAAGCCGTGCTCCCATGGAAATTCTTTAAACTCTTGATCTCCTTCATACCATAGAAGCGTATAGCCAGTACCGCTTACCGCATGGACATGTGTACCTGCTGCATGCCGGTGCGCTTTTTTATAGCGTCCCATTGGTATTTCCGAAGAGTGGGCGTGCATCGTACTGTCAGCTAAAATAAAGGAAACATTTAACGACCCCTTTCCTCGGGAATCCATCGCATAGAGTTTGAAGTTTGTAAGGTCGTTAACAAAGTTAGTCTCCCATAGATTAGCTTCAGCGACGTTATCACCTCGGTTCACAACGACGTGATCCCCCTCACCATCGAAATGCCGGGTATCGCCCAGCCTTTCCGGGAATTCAAAATCATTATCAAAGACAAACTTTTCGTTATGAAACAGGTTTAACACTAAGGGAGCGTCATTTGTGCAAGAAAGACGTGCGTTTTCCTGACCTGATCCGTTAAAAATTTGGTAACTACAATTTAGCGGTATCGTGAAGAGCGCCTTTGGGCCCCACTCAAAGGTTCGAGTTTCGCCATCAGGGTTGGTGACTGTCGTTGAACCGTAGCCTCCTAAGACATAGAAAAATGCTTCGTAAAGATGTTTGACGGGTGCTGTTTTTTTGCCCGGGTCAACCTCTATGACATAGTTTGCCATAAAGTCTCCCCGTCCATGGGTATGTGCAAAGCAGCCCCGTGCGTCCCACCTATCCCATTTATCTGTTTCAAGTTCGAGTAAATTATGGCCAAAATCAA
>CAZCKO010000109.1:2866-5608 GCA_964499275.1 uncultured Rhodospirillaceae bacterium | reverse complement strand
TGCGCACAGCAAGCTCAGTGATATCTACATCAACTGATTGCTTGGCCGTTTCTTCTCCTGCACCCAAATAATCTTCCAAAGCCACCTGGTTTGCATAAGCGTATTCAATGCGCTCAAAACGCTCACGCGGCAGATCGTCAGGAATTGTTGCATCAATACCGCATTTAGTTGTTATAGGTGTCCGGCCCGGGGTAGCTTTTAGGCTGGGATCCAACGGTTTGGCACGAAGGTCAGGAATTATAACAATGTCACGGTCCGCTTGAACCCGCGTCGCGATTGCCCACTCAACATCAGTTCCGTTAAAGACATCTATATCTTCATCAACCACGACAACATGCTTTATATCCGAGGCGACGAGTGCTGCCATGATTGCGTGCTTGGCATCACCGGGCCGCTTTCGAATAGAAACAATAGAATGGAAGTAGCAAGATCCGCCGGGGGTAATATTCACATTAACCAGGTCAAGGTTCGCGGTTTTAAAAGCACGTCTTACCGCGGCCTCTCGGTTGGGTGCCCCGGGTAATATCACCTCCCAAGGCATATGAAGAGCATAATACATTGCATCTTTACGCATAGAAATTGCTTTAACTTTCACCTGTGGGTTCCAGTGAAGCCCTCCCATAAGACGGGTAAACTCACCAAAGCGCCCCTCAGGTTTGGTCCAACCAGTCGGCAGAATTTCGGCTTCTAAAACAATTTCAGCATCCGCAATACACGGAACATCAACTGTCTCCCCGGGAGTAAGTTGGATAGGACCTCCCAGCATACCACCAGCTATAGACAATTCGTTTTGGCCCATGGGCGCCCTATATGTTGCCCCCACAGTGATCGCCAAATGTGTACCTATATTAATTGAAATTGGTAGAGATTCATTACGGCGGAATGCTTCCAAAGCCAGCAGTTGAAGATCATTAGGTGTAACGATATCAATGCCTGTTAGGTTTTTTTCGCGTAATAAGAACCTATAAATTCCAGCGTTAAGAGAACCACTGATATTCTTAGCAATTGTCACCCCTGCGGTTATCATGGGTCCGCCATCATGAATTGAGAAAAGCGGTACCGGCAATTCAAATAAGTCAACATCATCACCAACCATTAAAATTTGGCGAGCGGGTCCGCCATTAATTAATTCGGGCTCTAGAGGTCTTGATAGACCTTCATCGAGGCGCTTATAGACATCTTCGTATAAACAATCGAATGCCGCTCCAATGCGTTCTTTAGAATTAGCAACACCCGAGATAACCGGCATCGCGTAATCATTAACATTGTGAAAGACTAGAGCTTTCTCCGACTTCTCGACTAACGCGGCAATGTGGCGAATATCCACAGGTTTAGTGATATCCTCAACATGCCCGTCACGGCGCAAATTTTCGACCACATCACGAAAACTGGTTGTCATATCGAACTCCTGAACTAATGATACATATTAACATATCCGCCCTCTCAATAGTCGTGCAAATCTAACTAGAGATTTATATTGATTGCTGACCAAATAATGACTGACTTAAAACAAGATAAAATTGATGTCCTCGACCATGTCGCTGTGATTGTCCAAGACCTCTCTATGTCTCAGGATGCCTTTAAACGCCTTGGGTTCTGTTTAACACCCGTATCACAACATTCTGGTGCGCTTACCGCTGGTGGGGAAGTGGTCCAGTGGGGATGCGCAAATACCTGTGTCATGCTGGAACAAGGTTACCTTGAGCTGATGGGGATTGTAGACGAAAACCTCTACGACAATAAAATTCCAGAGTTCCTATCACGGTACGAAGGCATTCATATTCTCGCCTTCGGTTGTCAGAATGCGAACTCTGTATCCAATCGACTGATTTCCACGGGTTTTAAAACCAACGGGATTTACAGCCTGTCCAGGGCACTCGATACCCCAAAAGGCCAAAGGACAGCCAAGTTTGAGCTAGTGAGACTGCCGCCTGGTGATATGCCTGAAGGGCGTGTTTTGGCTATCAAACATCTCACAAGGGATTATTTATGGCAGGATCGATACATGGAACACCCTAACGGTGCGTTAGCTCTTGAGGAATTGGTTATTTCAGTCGAAAACCTGCCAACAGTTTCCAAGCGTTACACGCGTTATTTTGGAATAAAGCCAGTTAATAAAGAAGGAAGTTGGCATTTCAAATTACGGGAAGGTACCTTCGTGTTAACCACGAGCGGTCTGTTATTTGAAAATTATGGAATTAACGCGCCTTCAAACCCCTTTGCCGCTATTATAAAGATTAAATCTCGAAACTTGTTTAAAACTCGTAAAATTTTGAACCAGAATAGCGTCAAATTCAAAGAAACGAACAATGGGATCCAGGTTCCAGGTTCGGAAGCTTCTGGGGCAACCATAATCTTTATTGAGTAGACGATGGATTTTGATCTCATAATTGTTGGGGCTGGTTTTGCGGGGCTAACTGCCGGAAATCGGGCAGCCGAACTCGGTTTAAAACCTCTAGTATTGGAGGCAGGCAGTGATCAGCTTTATAAATGTAATTCCCGTTTCTCTACTGGGTCATGTCATGTCGCTTTTAATACACCATCGACTGACCCGGACGAACTAACAAAAACAATAACCGACAATCTAGACGGAGCGGCCCGAACAGACCTTGCTATTGCTATGGGGAAAAATGCCAGCCGAACAATCGATTGGCTCCGCTCGCAAGGAGCCACTTTTGAAGATCATCCAAGAAGATCGGATCATATGCCCATGCTATCCCCCTTAAGGGAGATGAAGGCTGG
>CAZCKO010000109.1:0-2766 GCA_964499275.1 uncultured Rhodospirillaceae bacterium | reverse complement strand
GGCCTTCGCATGGCAATGGCTATAGGCGCCGAGGCGGTTGGGCTGGAAAGTTTTTACGGTCATGTTTTAAGTCGCGATGCAATAGAAAATGAAAGTTTATGGCCCTACCCACAAGTCGACTTAATCTGTGCAACGAGTATCGTAGTCAACCAAGAAGGGAAACGTTTCGCAGACGAGGGATATGGTGGAATTTACATGGCAAACTCTATAGCTCGCTTAGCCGATCCATTATCGGCAACAGCCATATTTGATGCGCGCGTCTGGGAGGAAGCCAAGACCACGGACAATGTGCCCCCTAACCCCAGTCTTCCGGACGCCGGGGGGACGGTATTGCAGGCCCCGACACCGAGGGAATTAGCGGTCATTGCTGATATAAACCCAATGCTACTTTCGACAACCATAGATATCTACAATCACCATCTGTTGACCAAGATAGATCAACCTCTTTCCCCATCGCGAACACAAGATACATATGTTGCGCAATCTATTAGTGAGCCGCCGTTTTATGCCATACCACTTTGTGCTGGAATTACCGTTACCTCTGGCGGCCTTTTGGTAAATGGAAAAGGACAGGTTATGGGTAAAGATGACTATCCTATTAATGGTTTATACGCCGCTGGCTCAACGGTTGGGGGAATTGAGGGTGGTCCCCGGGCTTCCTATGTAGGGGGATTAATGAAATCGTTTTGCATAGGTCTCTTGGCGGCAGAAACTATTGCCGGTCATCATGGGTCGCCAGACAGCGTTTAAAAGATTAGAATAAGGGCCACACCATCGTTTCGGACTATTTCACGAGTAAATGAGTTTTTTTTCTGCCTTTAAAGACCGACTTCCCCGAGTGGGTCTTTCATTGATTGTAAGCATTCCCGCTGGATGCCTTCTTGCGCGGCTGGAAACACCAATTCCCTGGATGATTGGCCCGATGATTGCCGTAGCCACACTCAACTTACTTGGTATTCGTGCTTTCGCAATCCCATACGGACGTCAAATTGGGCAGGTAATTTTAGGTTCAGCAATTGGTATCTATTTTACTCCACCGGTTTTGGCCGCCCTTGCCACAAATTCCACAGCCATCTTTATCACAACTATTTCCGCCTTCGCGATTGGAGGTGTCGGGGCATTGGTAATGTCAAAGGTGTCAGGTGTTGACGGCAAGTCGGCTTTTTTTTCCTCAATCCCTGGCGGGTCAATGGCAATGGCGAACCTCGCAGAAAAATATGGGGCAACAATGCCCCCTGTTGCCGTTGCCCACAGTCTCAGGGTCTCCATTTTAGTTATTGTTATCCCTTTTGGAATAACCTACGGAGGAATACCAGTCGAGGCGTCTGCCTATCGACCAGAGTTTGCCTTGGACTACTCCATCCTAATCCCTTGGCTAATCGTGGGGCTGATTTTAGGCGAAATTTCCGAACGACTCCGATTTCATAATGGGTGTCTACTAACCCCACTTTTTTTGGGTATGATCCTTGCATTAAACGGAGTAACTCTATCAGAAGTGCCCAGTTGGTTAACCGATGTCGCACAACTATTATTTGGTTTGATTTTAGGCGAAAGATACGAGCGGGCATTCTTTGCCCGCCACAAACTCTTCATTCCTTTCGCACTGATTAATGCACTCTTTATAATTTCAGCATCAGCTGCCGTGGCAGTTGGTATCTTTTTTATCTTCGACTTACCCATAGCAACGATGATTATAGCTACAGCACCTGGCGGAATGGCAGAAATGGCTATTGTTGCTCAAGCACTGCAGATGGCCGTACCGACGGTAATGGCGTTCCATTTATTCCGGATTATCATCGTAAATATGGGAACTCAGTATATTTATATCACCGCTGTCTGGGTGCGCAGAAAGTTTGGCTCCAAATCAACTAAGCAAAATAATTAGTCCAAGCAGCATAAAGTAAGCGAGCTGCGAGTAACGTCAGAATTGTCTGTAATGCAATACGAAAGGTCTTTTCCGGCAACCGATCCAAAACTCTTCTACCGATAATCGTCCCACATACGCCAAACCCTATGAGACCAACCATTAGGGGAATGTAGGGTCCAAAAGTAAAACCTAAAACACCAAAAAGGATAACTTTAAAGAGATGCTGGAACGTCATCAATGACGCATGGGTTGCCACAACCTGTTGACGTTCTTTGCAGGCAGCATTTACGAAAGGTGCAACAAGCGGTCCCGTACCGCCGACAAACATTGTTGCAAAACCACCGAAGACACCACAGCCAAAAAATTTCATAGGACCAGGATTGGAACTACGAAATTTGGGGGCCCAGGTAGCGTAGAGGACAAACACACCTAGAATTGATTGCAACAACCAAACTTCCAAGGCAAAAATCGTCAGTCCGCCTAACCACGACCCTAATAGGGTCCCAACTAAAAAAGCTGGGATCACGGAATAAAGAATTTGGCGCCGCATAAGGAACGCACGAAATCCATTAGAGCCAATTTGCACAACCGCGTGAACAGGTATCAAGACGGTGGGAGGCAAAAACAGGGTCATAGTAGCCAACACCAACAGACCACCACCCAAACCCAGTCCAGCAGCAATAAAACTACCAACAAACGAAATCCCGCAGAGTGCCGAAAAACCTGCGAAGTTGAGCGTCGTGCCATCTGTCAAGAAAGATATAAATAGTTCCACTACCCCCCCCTACCTTGAATCTCCGTCTTTAACACACCTGCAAACTCTTCCCACCTACCCCCCCTTACCTTCTTAATAGGTTGCGGGAACCTCTAACCTGAGTTAGGTCCATCTGACAAAATAG
>CAZCKO010000108.1:0-5646 GCA_964499275.1 uncultured Rhodospirillaceae bacterium | reverse complement strand
ATTCGAACCGCCGACCCTCTGCTCCCAAAGCAGATGCGCTACCAGGCTGCGCTACGCCCCGACGGCCTCTAAGTAATTGAATGTAAAGTGTTGCGCAACGCCCTTAATGAAATGGCAAACAAACGGGAAACAAAATGAAGAGAGTGTTGCCTGGTTTTTCGCATTTCACTGTCCCTGTGTTGAGGGCTTGATCACCTTTAAGAACCACCCGGCAGACCATATGATGGGGTTATTGAATATTAAGTAACTGGATTGATCTGCACGGATATCGAAATCTCCCGTGTTCACTGTGCAGAAACCCCTCGCCACTGCCAAGAGACGTTCAACTCTCACCGTGACGAAGTGGCCGCTCTCTACGACGAGAAGGTTTGCCTCATGTGGAAACTGTATCTCGTCATATGCGAAATGGGCTTTCGGTACGAAAATTTGATGCTCTTCCAGACCCAACTATCCTAATCATTGAAGGTTGTACCGCTAACCCGCGATTATATGTTTGAGTGGGAACGAGCCCAAGCGGACAAAGAAAAGTTTACCTCTAGAGATAAAGCCGCTTAAATTCATCTTTTCAAACGATGGGATTGCGGCGGGAATCATGTCAGCTGCTTCAGAGAGAGCCACTGGGCCGGCAGTGTGGTCAGGCAAGGATTTTATCGAAGATGATAATTGGGTCTTCCGATTGTCATCTGTTGACATTCAAGAAATTGATAAAGCCCTATGTCTTGCAAAAAGAATCAGTGGGCCAATTCAAGAAATTACGCCTATTCAATTTCCGTTACCGCACTTAGGGGAACGCCTTCAATTACTACAAAAAGAGATAGAAAGTGGCCGAGGTTTCGTTGTTATCAAGGGGATACCTGTCGAAACTTATAATGATTACGAATGTAAAATATTGAGTTGGGGGCTTTGCAGTTACTTTGGGAGGGGTATGCAACAAAGCCGCCAAGGGGACTGGATAAACCATGTGATCGATCTCGAAGGTATTGAGTCGACTACAAATCCCGACTTGACCCATATCGTCCAACGAAAGGAACTGAGGTACAGCCATAAGGGCGGAGAATTACGATGGCATACCGACACCACGGATGTTATCGGCCTGTTCTGTTTAAAAACCGCAAAGTCAGGCGGGAACAGCCGGCTGGCTAGTGCGGGAATGGTTCATAACCTGATTTTGGAGAAGTGCCCTGAGTTTATCGATCCTCTCTATCGAGGATATTTTTATATGTCTTTGGGGGATGATGATGAATTCGGTACTCCGCGGATCTCTGATCAAAGAATACCCGTTTTCAGAAGCAATGCCGGTGACATATCTTTTTATTACATTCCCCAAGTTATTGAACGGGCGATTGACCGAGCTGAGATCAAATACAATGAGGCTGAGAATAAAGCCCGATCTTCAATCCAAAAAACTGCTGATCTTCCAGGGGTTGCGCTAGAGTTCATGCTTGATCCCGGAGACCTCGAAATAATTAATAATAGAACAGTTATGCATTCCCGTGGGGAGTACGAGGACCACCTTGAAATAGAAAATCGGAGACATCTACTTCGTCTTTGGATGGCTATCACGCCGGAAATGATGACTAAAACGTTGAGAACACCTGCAGATTTGTGATTGGTAATTTATATATACGTGACAGCAAATAACGCTATTTTTAAAACAGAAGATCAGTAGTGTGGCCTTCAGCAACAACTGTTTTTAGAATATTAATCGAGATGTCATTATCAATGTGCCAACGGATGTGAAACTTAAACAGTTGAGTAAGAGGAGGAGCCACAAATGGTCTTTGTGAACCCGAC
Source organism: uncultured Rhodospirillaceae bacterium (assembly GCA_964499275.1). Taxonomy (GTDB): domain Bacteria; phylum Pseudomonadota; class Alphaproteobacteria; order MPNO01; family UBA2964; genus UBA2964. The sequence goes on along the minus strand of CAZCKO010000108.1, from coordinate 3,852 downwards.
AAATTTAACAGTTCTAGATTTTAAAGGGCTTCATCTTTATCACGCACACGTTTCAAACTGTGCCGGTCGCGTTAGATTGCTTCTGGAAGAAAAGGGCTTGCCCTGGACAAGCCATCACATTCACCTGGCAAAAAGCGAAAACGTTACCGAGGAATACTTTGGAATTAACCCTAAAGGCGTAGTGCCTGCGCTTGTCCACGACGGCAAGGTTATCACAGAGTCAAATGATATATTGATTTATTTAGAGGAGGTTTATACTGATACAAACTTTCGGGCAGTAACGAAACAAAAGCAAGCTGAGATAGTTCAATGGCTTGACTTGTCAGCTTCTTCCCATATGCCTGGCATTAAAACGTTTCAGTATTACCGGATAAACGCGACAGCCTTGAAGAAAACTGACGAAAAGATTGCGTTGTACCGTCGACTGCAAAAAGACCCAGAATATTTAGAGTTTCATGGAAAACATGATCTCCCAGGACAAAGTTTTACATCCGAAGATTCTGATAAAGCAAAAAGTTTGTTGGCGAAAATATTTTCGAAAATGGAACGTATATTGGAAAAAAACCAATGGCTTGTTGGGGATACATACACTTTAGCAGACATTTCGTGGTCACCATCCATCAAAACCCTCACGCGTGGCAGCCAAGGTATGTATGATTTCACGCCATATCCTCACCTAATGGACTGGTACAACAGGATTTCCGAACGACCAGCGTTTCAAAAAGCTATAACCGAGTGGTACGAAAAAACCTGGGAATAAAGCTATTATCGAAGGCCATTGGCATAACAGGAGTAACATTTCTGCTCAAAATATAAACCAATGGACGAGGGTAACTTCAATAACAAGGTTCTTTTAACTAATTTTCACGGTTGAGCGTTTAGCCAAAATTGACGTCACAAATGCGGGATAGTTGTTCGATAATATTCCAACAGATCACCTATCTTGGCCGCAACCGCCGCGCCGGCCCTTGCATGTGGGGCCTCGTCATCTTCACTTTGACCACTATATTCTTCCAAAAACTTGTAGCTATCTCGAATTTTAATACGGTCCCACCAGCTCTGGACGTTAGGGCGACCTTCCAGCCATAAATTCAAGATACGAAGCATATCAAGAACCTTAATAAAGGGTGCACTATTCGTCTCAATCAAGGTGAATTGTTCGCCCATTATCCAAGCGCGGCCATCTGAGAGTGTATCTTCCATTTTTGCAAATATGCGTTCCCACGCACCGACGGCCCGCAATACATAGGGGGAATCCAAGCCCTCAAATACGCACGATTGTTGGCGATGGAGACGGTCGATATCCCTTACATTTTTCCAGCGCTCTTCCATTTTATCGCGAGGTATTTCGAGACGAAATTTGGTAACGAAGTTAAGTGAAGCAGTCGCCTGATATCCAGATTCATCTGAATCTTTAATCCACTCCCGCATATGTGCACGATCGACCGGGTTGGTTGGTTTGAGTGGCGGATCGGGTCGCAAGTCGTCCAGATAATCACAGATGATGGAGGATTCTCGAATGACACTGCCGTTGTGGACAAGAGTTGGAACCTGAGCCTTGGGATTGAGTTTGAGGTATTCGGGTCTAAACTGATCACGATCAAGTAAAATCACATGTCGGGGAACCCAATCGGTTATGCCCTTTTCTACTAACGTCATCAGAGCTCTATTCGAGCAAATAGAATCTGCTTCCTTTAAGTAATAAAGCTCGAGCAATTTGTCTCTCCAATTATCGGTGTGCGGATACATAAGATGGAACCGCAATGTTTCGCGCAGTATACATCTTTGCGAGGTGCCGATGCACGGCGTTAATAAGTTTATCAGCCTTAACAGGCACGTCGATTACACCCCGACACAAATTTATATTTTCCTGCTGAGCTTCGATCATGGGCAGGTCTTCTGAACCAATAACCGCATTTTGTTCGTTGTACATGTCTTCATCAGTTGGATAGCTACCATCGAAACTAAAATCGCGGGTAAAATCCATAAAGTAGTGGGTCGTGGTCTCTGTTTCAGGTGTCATAATGTGATCATGATTAAGCACGATTTTATTCTCATCGTTTTCAAATTCTAAATGGACATGAACGGTGTTTGGAGCCTCCCACATTTGAATATTTGTTCTGTCGACATTTCGCGTAAAATTTCCCCATTTTTTCGGAAAACTCCCAACCTGTACGTCGGTGAGTTTCCGATAGCTGTGGACCTTGTCTCCTTCTAGCCATGTCCTAAATTCTATTTTGTCCGGTTGGGGTCCATCCATAACACCCGATTTGGACCCGAGGGTATTTGAATGCAGATAATCGGCGTGTGAAATATCCAATAGGTTGTCAGCGACAAGTTGATGATTTGCTTTTACATAAAAATACAGAAAGACTGGCCTATGTCCCGGGTCCTTGGTCCAGGGGAGTTGAGGAATGTTTGCACTATCAGCCTTTTTAGAAACGCCTCGCCAAATCCAAACAAACCCCCACTTTTCTGTGACCGGATAGGCTCGAATATGTGCCCGACTGGGGATAGTGTCTTGATGGGGTATGTAGACACAGTTGCCCGTTTTATCAAAAACAAAGCCGTGGTAGGAGCATTGGATGAAATCGTCGCGAACTTCTCCAGTCGACAAGGGGGCTTGCCGATGGGAACAGCGGTCCTCTATCGCAGCGGGATTACCCTTGGTATCACGGTAAAAAACGATGGGTTCATTGCAGATCACCCGTCGCAAGGGCTTGGTGGTCACTTCGTGTGTTAACGCCGCGCAATACCAGAAATCTTCCAGGAACATATTACTTTTTCTCTAGCTATCAATGAAGCGTTTATTTTTTCACCAGGTTATCAATCAAACAACAAGCCTACCGATAATCCGGCTTATCCGCAAATCTAGGAAAAGCAAGGTTTACAGTTTCTCGCAACCTTGGCTGAATGAATATTTATGGCCGCAAGCCGCCATTTGTTGCTTTGGTAATGGTGAGGCTAGATGTGTCCATTCTAGACTGGACACGCTTGTCCTGGCTAAGCGACAAAGAATAACGGTACAAATTTGACCACCAACGCGGTTTATATTTAGTGCTGAATTTCATTTTAAAACCGTGGGAAACAAAACCAAATAAAAATGCTTGTTACATCGGTATACAAGCGATGAGAATCATAGTTCTCACTATACAAGAAGTGAGGGTTTCTGCGACCTTCGTTTCTTTTGGAGAGAACACACTCCGCATCCTTTCTCTAGGTCGGAAAATAGCTTCATCTTGGCCCGGGGGGAGTCTAAATGCTGAACCTTAACAATCGTTATTTTTTATTTCCCCAGAGGGAATTTTGGTTTTACAAAATTTTGCAAACTGCCAGTAAACACCGCTAATTTGGGCCCCTGTAAAATCTGCTCTTTTTAAATCAGTATGGAAGAATATAGCTCCGTCTAACTTAGAATTGATAAATTTTGAGTCTCTTAATTTCGCCCCTGTAAAACTTGCCCCCCTTAGATCAGCCCCACTGAAGTTAACCGTCACTCGATTATGCCATCTGAGTTGTCTCATATCAGCATTTTTAAAATTCGCTCCATCAAACCCTTGGCCAGACATCAACACACTCTTGATATTGGCTCCATAAAAATCGGCGCCATCCACCATCACTCGGCTCATCTCAGAATTACTGAGATCCGCTTTTATAAAGGTAGCATCATCTAGATTGGCTCCACTTAGCTTAGCATTTTGAAGATCGGAGCCATTCAAATTAGCCCCTTCCAAATCTGAATGTTGGAAATTAGTTTTGTTTAAGGTGGCGCCTTTTAACACTGCACCCTCCAAATTAGCTCCACCCAAATCGGCATCGCTTAAATTGGCCTTTGTAAAATTTGTACCCTTC
>CAZCKO010000107.1:0-5732 GCA_964499275.1 uncultured Rhodospirillaceae bacterium | reverse complement strand
AAGTGATATACCTGCTATATGGATACGCGGACTAAATCTTCTCAGTATTTTGCTCGTTCGATCAGTGCCGTATACTGAATAGACACCTGAAGGAGGAGCTATGAAAAAGATACTGATGCTGGTAGTGGCTTTGACGGCTGTTGGGTCGGTGGGTTTGGAGGGGCAGGATCGAATTGAAATGGATGATCTCGTCCAAAGAGGAATGATCCTTCTTCACCCTTCCACTATGAAACCATACTCAGGTGTGGCCTATACCATGCACGACCCTAACACAGTAAAAACTTGGGTAGAGATAGTGGATGGAAAAAGGCATGGAATTATGGAGACTTACTTTAGTGGTGGTCAATTAGAAAGTAGGGTGGGCCTGAGGAACAACGAGCTTCATGGACTTATACTGCAATACTACGACAATGGTCAGTTGGAGACGAAAATAGAAATGGTTAGTGGCGTGGCACATGGAGTTATAGAATCGTATCAGAAGGATGGTACAGTGTGGAATAAGGGTACTATGAATATGGGCAAACCATGTGGTGAAGGCATTGAAGACGGTCAAGTCAAGCGATACCCACCCTGCCCAAGATAGACACCTGAAGGAGGAGCTATGGCTATGGAAATTGGTACTATCTCAGTTCTAGAATTACTAATGTTTCTTGGAACTGTGATAGGATTGCCAGTAGCTGTGTGGTACATCTTAAAAGTATTGGATTGGGCATTGCCTCCGTTAGTCTTTATCAGGGTGGTTAAATGGGTGGGCCTACTAGTGACGCTGTATCTATACTACATGGGGGCAGGTTCTCTGGCCAATATAGTCGGGTTCTTCGTTCTAGTCTTCTGGCTTGTCTTTTGGGATTCCAGAAAATCAGCAAAGGGTCTCAAATAAGAATGGTAAGTAATCCCCTAACTAGTCACACTTGATAGCTAACAGGTAATATTTCTACAGCATCTATCTATCTGTATGGCACTCCTATTCTAGATACAGCAAATAAGAAAAGTGCTATCACATTCCTCAACTTGCTTTGAGGGGTATATCACATATCAATTATTGAGAAAGGTTAGGGTGCCAATATCAGGAGTTCTGCTATGGCTGGTGATTTAAAATGTTCCAAGTGTAATTTTATAAACCCTCATGGTTCGGAATACTGCAACTCTTGTGGAAAGCAGTTGGGTACAGATTGCACTAAGTGTGGACACACTAATTCACAGGAAACTTCCCACTGCAATCAGTGTGGAGGGGTCACTGAGTATCAAGTCAGGAAAGAAGAAAAAGCTAAGAAGGAAAAGCTCAAGCAGAAACAGGTATTGGAAGACGAACGCAAGGACCAAGCCAAAGCCGAACGACAGTATAGACAATGGCGAGAGGCTCAACAAAGGCGTCTAGCCAAATTACCAAAGTGGAGGCAGTGGTGGGAGCGTGAAAAAGAATCTGGATTTCCTAAGGTATGGGAGTGGGTTTTTATCCCTATCATTTATTTGCTAGGTGCCCTTTCTTTATACATCCTTTGGTTACTTCTTCGATCCTTGTTCGGGTAATTAGTTAACACTATCACCAAAAAATTCACTCAACTTTTCTTTTAATTCTTTCTCTAATTCTTCAGGACTTTTCAGAGTTGTAACTGTAACTGTTTTATCAAAGAGTCCTCCAATCTTACCTAACACTTCCAATGCTCTCACTCTGGAATGTGGTGGGTTGGATTCATCACTAGCTTCTTCCTGCAGCTTCTCAATGATCCAGTCATCAGTCAGTGCCTCAACAGTTCTTTCTGTTGGTTCATGGTTCTCTCTAAGGCTCTGAATGGCATCAGCTACATGGGGCAGGTTAGAAACTTTATTTGCTTCCACTTTTATAGAAGATGATTTCATGTGCCTAGCATCATAGGCTGATCTATATGCTTGTGATTTGTTCTGGCCTCTAGCTACCAAGGAGGCAAACTTTGCTTGCTTATTTGTTAACGGCTTTTTCATGGTTCACTCCTGGAGTAAAAGAAAGCGAAATCGGTTTCCGCAAATTCTGCCCCTTTTGGGGCATCAGAAAATTATTAGTAGGTACATATCAGTTATCTCTAAATGTTTTTGCATGGGTAATGAATCTGTTTCTGAGGACAGAAAAAGTGGAACACAATGCGTGCGTGTGGACCTGTTCTCATTACTCAAATGTTAGTGGTTCCTTTTTCCTTCTGGCTTTACCCTCCACCCTTATCAGGGCCTGCATGAAGGGGTCCCCATGCTTTCTCTCGTAGAACCTGTCCTTTAGCCTCTGGTGCTGTACTGTGAGCCACTTCTCCCTGTGGTTTCCTTTATCCAGCCAATAGTAGAAATCACCAGTCCCCACTTTCTCTCCGCCCCTTTGGGGGTCAAACAGTTCATTCATCAACTGCCTAACCCCCCCAAGGTCCAGATATAGATTTGCCACAAAATCAAATCCTAAATCTTGTAGCACTTTGAATCTTTTGGTTCTCACTTTTCTACTTGCCATTTGATAATTCCTTTACAGCTTCAGGAAAAGTTTTCTTCTTCAGATCCATGTAGAGTTGCAGTGCATCTCCACCTCTGGTGCAGGTGAAGCAGTACCACAATCCAGACCTAGCTTTTGCAGGTTCAACATGGAGGTTCTCCATCTCATCATCATGGAATGGGCAGAGGCCATAGAACTCATTTGGTTTTGTTTCTGAGAGGGCAATGCCTAGCCGTTCACAGACATCCAGTATGGAAGTGTCCTTGGCCTGTGAGACTTGTTTCTCCCACCTATTACCCCCAATCCATTTTTTCTCAGGAGCTACTTCTTCTAGCCCTAATTCTTTCAAAAAATCATTCATAATATTTTCCTTGAAAAATTCATGGACAGGGGCATGACACGTGACACTGTCACCTGTCACACCCTAGTCCTTGTTTTTAATTTCCGTATTCGTGATAGCTCACAACTTTGGAGCCATTAGGTTTCTTTTCTCTTTGAACTCTGATCCGCTTTTCAACAACCAGATATTCAATAGCTGAATCCAAATAGGCTTTGTTCTTGTGAGTCTTTCTGAGCAATGCCCTGCGAGTGCATCCATAGCCAAGCTCACGAATCTTAGAGAGGACATAATCCCCCTTCTGCTTGTCTGTATCTGGCACCATCACAGCCACAAAATGATAGGAAAGAACATCCACTATTTTGATAGCTCTCTCCATGTTCTGCTTGGAGACTTTGTCCTTGAATACACTCAGGAACTCATGGCCTTTAGAGGCCCTTTCAAATAGGTGGAAAACAGTGGCAATCCTGATTGCAATTCCCACAGCTTTCATAGCCCATTCAGACACTTCTTCTAGTCGGCCACCTATTCGGTACTGAGCTATCAGAGACTTCTCAAATTCGTGTCTGGCTTCTTTGGCACCATCAGTGAGATATAGGTCATGGAGTATTGGAACCTTCTGCCGCCCAGTTTTCCCATGCACCAGTTTCTCTCCATTATGTTCTGCTTCTAGGAGTCGCTCCAGAGTTTCATTCCACTCATCAGCTATTGCTGGATTGAAGTCAGGTGCGTCATTGCTTGGCACCAGATCTTCCACCATGCTGGGCAGGGCAAGGAAGAGGAAGCGATTCCATAATCCTTCCCCACGCATGGCAGGATTTTTTGCTAATTGTTCTATCAGAACAGGCTGTACCATTAACCCCACATTCATCTGAGGTTGATGTAATTCCAAACTACCCCTGCCTATCCTATCCACCCTGTGGTACTCACCACTCCAAGACTTTTTTAATAGCTCAAAACTTGGAGGAGATTTCCATCTGTCTCCAGTTAAATTCTTGAGTGGACCACCTTCAGGATCTTGTAAGGAGCCTCTGCCATAATGCTCCTGCAATCTTATCTCCATAGCTTCTGGAGTGGCATCATTGATTATCATATCAGGAAGTATTGGGAGCCTTAACTCAGCATCTTCTAATTCCAGTTCAGCACCTTCTAACTCCTGGAGTAATTCAGAGGTGCGTCCTTCAACTTCCATCTCTTCATCTATCTCCCGAATCCTATCTGCTGCCAAGCCTATTTGCTTCTTGGCATCTCTTATTTTCGGGTACAATTCCTTGGCTTTTTTTCTCTGCCATTTCCTGATGATCTCATTGACCATATCAAAGCAGACAGATTTTCTGCCACCTGATTCTGCAATGATACAGATGTACAGAGAACTCATTTCTTTACGCCAATTTCTGGTAATATCTTTGGCTCGCCATTTGCCACATACACAAGCAGAGACTGTGGATATCAGGGCAAGAATTGCCATAGATAGAGGAAGCTGCTGAGACTCGGAAATCATCTCAGCCATTTCTCTCATTACTTTGGGTAGCATCTCCACTTGAAGAAGTGGAATTGAATTATTCTGAATGGCACCACCCTCCTCAAGGGAAGATGGATTCTCGTGGCCTTCAGCATATGTGTCATTACTCATCACCTTCTGCTGCCAGCCAGTCCAGCACATCCAGTAATTCGTACCTAATACTTCTTCCAATCTTTCTGAAAGGAGGCCCAGTACCTTTGTTCCTGTGGACTATTACAGTGTGCGTGGACCATCCCAAGAACTCTGCTAACTGCACAGTGTTCATAATCTTTGGGGTCCCACTTCTTACTAACTCTAAAAATTTGGACATAACAAAACCTCTATAAGTTGCCCAGAGAGATTTCGTCTAACCATTGCCCACAAGGGCCTTGTCGTGTGTATATTATCCAACACAACAGATTAGAAAGACGAACTCCCCCTGGGAGTTCTCATTTCCAGTCCTCAAGGGTTCTCTCGCAAAAGGTTTCCCTTGGGGGCTGTTTCTGTTTAGAGGTATTTCCCCTAGACAGATTTCCCACTTAGTACAACAAAAAAAGCACCCACTGCATTTCGCTCCATAAACTCCACCACAAATCCAGCTTTACCTCTCGTGGCGTGATATCTACTTTGCGAGCAGTTGGTGCGTCAGTTACTAACCTGTCTGAGGTTTTTTTCCTCAGTCGGACCAATTCTCGTTGTACTACACTCTGAAAATACAGGTGCTATCGGGGTTGGGTCAATAGCAACTAGACCAGTAATTATTTAAAAGAGAAAGGGGACTCTCACATCTAGTGAAAGCCCCCATATCTTAGCCTTGGCAGACGCACCCAAAGGGTGCGCTGCATTGGGTAGGGAAGTGTTAACCCACCAGTCTAATCCTATCCTGATTCAGCAGGTTATCAATTTTCTCACCAGTAATAGTGAGAGCATCCCTAATCTGTTGAGGAGCAAGCCTAGCATAGACCCTAGTCATCTCTGGATTGCTGTGATTGAGGATTTGTTGGATCAATTCCAGAGCCACTCCAGCTTGTGCCAGAATAGAACCACAGGTTCTTCTCAGATCATGGATCCGCACATCAGTTAGCCCTGCTTCTTCTCTGATCTTTTCCCACTTGCCATTTATGTCAGCCAGAGGTTTCCCTTTCAATTTTGGAGATGGGCTAGGGAAGACATAGGGATTGCCATCAACCTTGGTTATTCCCTGGAATATTTTGATGGCACCATCCATTAAAGGCACCATGTGGTCCTTCTTATTTTTGGTGGTTGGCAGATACACATGAGGATTGTCTCCATCCAACTGCACATTGTCCCACTCCAGTTTTAGGAGTTCATTTTTCCTGAAGCCATTTTGGATTAAGAGGCTGATGATGTCCCTATATCTTTTGTCCTTTTCAGGTAGTGCATTAAGGACTTTATATAAACGTCCTAGCTCCTCATCATCT
>CAZCKO010000106.1:0-5952 GCA_964499275.1 uncultured Rhodospirillaceae bacterium | reverse complement strand
CTAACGTCCCATCCCATCTGTTTGAGCCAGTGCGCTGTCATAGCGGCACGCGCACACGGCGCGGTATCCACCAGAACAACCCGTGCGCCAAGCACACCACACCAGGCATCGGTTGCCTGAACAAGCTGGCCACCGGGCGCGTGAATAGAATCCGCTACACTACCAGAGGCATATTCCTCACGCGTACGGACGTCTAAAACATATAAGGTTCGACTAACGTCAGAGCGCCAGTCCTTAAGGGTTTTTGCATCAATCTCCGACAACCCAAATGTCTTAATTAAATGAGAGGCATAACCGGAGGCGTTATCCAAGGCATTGGCTGTAGGGACCGGCGGATAACTCAGATTACTGCCGTGCTCTAAATCATAGCCCGCCAGGGTCCAACCCATAGTGCCTGCCTTGAGAGCTACCACACGGTTCGGCAAGCATGCATTCAACAAACCCTGCGCACCGATAATCGACCGAGTCCGACCAGCGCAATTTACAACTATTGTGGTTTCCGGATCCGGTGCCAAGTCGTGAATACGATAGATCATTTCAGCGTTGGGCATACTTATCCCACCCGGGATGGACATTCGATTATGTTCTTCCGGTGTACGCCCGTCGACAATGACCATGTTTTCCTTGCGTTCCATCATTACGCGCAGTTCATCAGCAGGTATCCGGGGTGTGTCGGCAAGATGTTCAACCACCTCTCCGAATGCCTTTGACGGAACGTTAACGCCCTGAAAGACCTCGTAATTGGCCCTCCCCCAGGAGGGGTTTCCACCCTTTAAAATGGAGACATCTGTATACCCCATTTTCTCGAGACGCGTAGCAGACTTCTCTGACACGCCGTCACCTTCATCAATTAGTAATATAGGAGCTGATTTGCGGGGCACTAACTCTGTAATGCGAACCTCAAGTTGACTGTACGGACACGTGACCGCGTACAACATATGATTTTCACCGAATTGTCCGGCCTCGCGCACATCGATAAGCGCGAGTTCCTGTCCCTCATTCCTAACCTCTCGGATCCGGGCTTTTACGGTAGACGCAGACAAATAGTTCATTTAGTTAACCACCCCTTGTAAGCGTAATAGGTGCCAGCACACCGCATGGAACGCAAGCCTCAAGCTATACGCCTGACAGAAAAACACACTACGGAACTAAATAATTGTGTAAAATTCCGAGTGGTTTTCCCCAAGGTCACAAATGAATTATTCTTATAGGCGAACCCAAGGAGAATTTTATGGCCGAAAGTATTTCTGTTAGCGCACAAGATGGACATCAGTTGAGTGCCTGGTACGCAATGCCCAACAGAAAACCCAAGGGCGGGATCATTTTTCTACAGGCGATTTATGGACTGACGACCCATTTAGGAGATGTGTGCGATTGGTATAGCCAGGCTGGTTATGCGGCGATCGCTCCAGCTACATATGACCGTACCGAGCGCGGAAAGGTTTTCGGTTATGATGCAAGTGGCGCGGCGGAAGGAATGGCGTTTAGAGAAAATCTCAAGGAACAAACAGTCTTACTCGACGTTTCTGCCTGCCAGAACAAACTTACCGAGCATTCAAAAAATATTGCGATCTCTGGGTTTTGTACGGGTGGCACTTGGGCCTGGGTTTCCGCCAGCAAACTTGATTTCGATGCCGCTGTGATCTTCTATGGGAGTGATGTACACGACCATCTCCACTTGCAACCCAAATGCCCCACCCTATTTCATTATGGGGATGACGATCACGTGGTGCCGATCAACCTTGTAGATCAAATTCGCACCACTTTTCCAAAAGAAGAATTCCATGTTTATACAGGGGCGGGGCATGCCTTTTACAATCCTGAACAGGCGAGTCACGATGCCAAGGCTGCTGAGCTCGCACATCAGCGCTCGATAAACTTTCTCGATAGACATTTTGTTTAAAGACTACCCACGGAAATGTCCGACAAAATAAAAAACCGCGTCGTTGTAGAATCCCTTCAGGACCAAGATGGTCTGCGCTGCGTCGATTTATTCCAAATCCATAATGGAAAGGTATCCTGGGACGAATGGCGCCGGGACCCCGAGGACCCCAGTGGCTGGCATCCGACGGGCCGTCGCTCCGCCACCGAGTTTTTTGAGCAGGATGATGCCTTGGAGGAAGCTATTAAATATGTCGAGTGGCTCAAACGTTAAGTAGGTGGCTCGGGCTTTTTGGCCTCAGAACGCGCTATGAAAGTCGTACAACCAACGATCACCAATGCACCAATGATCGTCCAAAGGTCTGGAATTTCGGTAAAGATGAAATATCCAAACGTGGCAGCAAAAATTAACCGAATGTATTCTGTCGGACCGATCACGCTTGCCTCGCCAACAACAAAGCCTCTTATAAAACCGATCATACCAATAGCGGTGAGGATACCAATCGCGAGCGCCATAAGCCAAGCCGTCAAATCAGCCGGTGTTTGCCACACTAGGAGTGTTGGTGGCAGAAATATAAAAATGCCCCCAATTTGATAATAAAATAATATTCTGTTTGGAGTTTCTGTCGACGCCATTATGCGAATCAGAACATTAGTAATGGCAAACGTGCACGCCGATCCAACAGCCACAAAAACCATCGGGTCAATTTGCCCAGCGGGCCGCATCATAATAAGAACCCCCACGAAACCGAAAACCGTGGCCGCCCATCGACTGCGGCTAACGATCTCTCGAAGTATTAAGACGGCAATCACCGTAGTAAATAGTACACGCGAGAAGGACAGTGCTGTCGCGTCGGCGAGGGGTAAATATATTACTGAAGTATAAACACCGACCTGCGCAACACACGCCAAAATTAAGCGTAAAGCGTGGATACCAGGCCGCGCCGTTATAAGCTCTGATCGGTCCATCCGTACGAAGAAGGGCGCCATTATCACAAAACCGATAACGTACCTAAAAAAAGCTAATTGAAAGGGCGAAATTGCTTGTCCCAGAGATTTGACAAACAAATCATTGAGGGCAAATGCCAGTGTGCCAAGCACTAGCCAAAGAATCCCACGGAGATTAGGCGGCAGGCGTGTCCAGCGAGTCGCGATTACGCGTAGAATCACGACCATCGAAATCTATCTAATTGAGGTTTGAGTTCATTTATGCTCGTATGACAAGGTGAAATAATAACGCAAAGGCCTACGTGCCTGAAAAATATAAATTGGGAGGAACTATGAAACATGTTTTTTTGACTAGCCTGGCAGTCTCCGCTTTGGTTTTGGGAAATGCGAGCTCTGTATATGCCGGTTCAGCAGAGAATTTCTACAAAGGTAAGACTGTCGAAATATACATCGGTTATGGCCTCGGGGGAACCTATGGGAAAAGCGCGACGATTATGGGGGAACATCTAAAACCGCGCCTCGGAGCGGGTTCAGTGATCGTAAAATCGATGCCAGGCGCCGGTGGTTTAAAGATGACCAATTACTATGCCAACGTTGCGCCTAAAAATGGTACTGCCATAATGTTGCCACCCGACACACTGGTGATTACACAACTATTAAAACCCAAAAAAGCGAAATACGACGCAAGAAATTTTACCTGGCTAGGCTCAGCCGTACGCAGCAATTCTTTTGTTGGCATCCGAACCGATACTGGTGTTAAAACCTGGCGCGATCTTTTAACAAAAGAAGTTCCTTTCGCGTCCTCAGGGCTCGGATCTCAGACATATCAAATTCCGGCACTTATTAATGGTCTCTTGGGTACAAAAATAAAAATCGTGAGAGGATATAAGGGATCTCGAAAAATGCTCCTCGCGATGGAACAAGGCGAAGTCGGAGGTGTCAACCTAACGTGGCTCGCATACAAGACCAATCGCCTAGCTTGGTTTAAAAAGGGATTTGCGCGAGGTCTCATTCAGATGGGACCGGCGCCGGAAAAGGATCATCCTAACCTTCCACTTTTAAGTAATTTGGTAAAGAATGAAGATAAACCAATTGTTACGTTTATGTCTTCACTGATCTCAATTGGGCGCAGTTTAACAGTTCCCAATGCCGTTCCTTCAGACCGGAAAAAGTTCCTCCGGGCCGCCTTCGCAAAAATGGCACAAGATCCAAAATTTGCTGCCGATATGAAGAAACGCAAGCTTGAAGTCACCTACACCAGTGCTGCCGATGTACATAAAGTAGTGAACGAGAGCCTTGCAATGTCGGCAGACGTTATAAAGCGTACCAACGAAATCTTGTTCGGTAAAAAATAAATTACCTCTAACCGAGTAAGTAGGCGCTTCGGTGTTCACCGAAGCGCCTAGTATTTAGAAATAACAAATGACTATTCAACGCGATATTCAGAATATCGCCGTGTTAAGCGCGTGTCAGATGCTGTATGGTACGGGTCGCGGGCTGTTTATTATTGCAGCCCCAGCGGTTGCGCTGTTGCCGGGATTTTCACCAGACCTTGCGTTAGCGACCTTGCCCGCAGCTACCGTTGTTATTGGAATGGCATTGGCCGCGTGGCTGTCATCCATTGTCACACGGCGAACCGGCCGACGACTTGGTTTTCTAATTGGTACCGGCTTGGCTGCAATTAGTGGCATAGCCTGTTTTTCATCAGTGGTCTTTATGAATTTCTGGCTCCTCGCGCTTGGTGGATTAATATTCGGCTTTTTCGCGGGTTTCGCTACTTTGTATCGGTTTGCCGTAGCTGACGGAATTTCTGATAAAAACCGTAGCATAGCGATCTCGCTCGTGCTTGCGGGTGGGGTTTTTTCGGGTTTTGCAGGAGCGGGGCTAGCAATCTGGGGAGAAAACATGATTCCCGCAAACTGGTATCAGGGCGGGATCACACAATTCGGGGGTACTTTTCTCTTCTTAACTGGGACGGCCGTACTAGCAGCGATCATCCTCCTATTCCTCCGAATTCCCAATTTAACAAAAGCCCAATTAGCCGGACCTCAGCGGCTAATTCTAAATATTATGAAGCAACCCATCTTCATCGCCGCCGCCGTGTCGGCAACCATTGCGCAAAGCGTTATGAATTTCTTGATGACTGCTACTCCTATTGCCATGATTTCAATCTGCGGTCACAGCTTCAGCTCAACCGCCAGTGTTATCGCGTGGCACTCATTTGCCATGTTTGCTCCCGGTTTCTTTACAGGTTTTTTAATCCGCCGTTTTGGGGAAGTGTCGATAATCATGATTGGCCTGTTGTTGGAGGCCGGCTGTATTGGATTTGCACTGTCCGGTGCGGCCGTCATGGACTTCTGGCTTTCAATGTTCCTATTAGGAATAGGCTGGAATTTTGCTTTCACTGCATCAACGAGTCTTATGACGTCGGCATACACGCCCGCGGTGCGCGCCAAAACCCAGGGCATGATGAACCAAATAATCTATACGGTCGTCGCATTAGCTGCATTGTCATCAGGCGCTTTTATCCATTTTTTCGGATGGAACTGGGTAAACATTGGCGCAACGCCGCTCCTATTAACTGCGGCTGCTGTTATGTTCTGGTACACAGTCAAGTCAAAGAAAACGCCGACAACGTAAAAAACGCTCGGTACTTGCACAAATTGCAAAAATAGTGAACTCTCTCAAACGCTGATATATATTAAGACATCCGAAAATGGGGAGTTCAAGATGAAGAAATCAGTTATGACCGCGGCTGCCATGGCCGTCTGCGGTGGATTATTAGCGATCCCGGTTGCCCAAGCTAAGGAAGTTACACTAAAGGGAATTTCCGGTTGGCCAAAAAGTTTTCCAATGGTAGCGAAAGACTTCCTACCATTTATTGACGAAGCAAATAAGCGCGGCAAAGGGCACTTTAAAATCAAGTGGACCGGCGGTGCGGAGCTTGGTAAGCCACCAGCGCAAGCCAAGGGCTTCAAAGCGGGTATCTATGACGTGATGTATACTGCTGCAAGTTATCTTCGGGGCATGATCCCGGAAGTCGACGCATTGTCAGCAAATACGATTAAGCCATGGGACGCGCGCAAGAGTGGCGGAATGGCTATATTGAACAAAGCCGTCAGC
>CAZCKO010000105.1:0-5957 GCA_964499275.1 uncultured Rhodospirillaceae bacterium | reverse complement strand
AAAGTACGCGTTTGTGTCAGCTGACTCATCAAAGGAGAAAATCAGCTTCCTTTTGTTCAGCGAAATTCAATTTTCATTTATGGGCTCGGCGACTTCAGCGAAAATTAATTTTTAAAATTGGGACCCCCACCCTACCAAGTCAGGTCTTTTGCACTAAATTAAAATTAGTTTTTTTAATCAGGGAGATACCAAAAATGGGCGAATATGCTTTAGGACAGCCAATTCCTCGCTCTGAAGACCCAAGATTACTGAGTGGAGGTGGCCGATATGTTGACGATACGCAACTTCCTAATACTGCTCATGCATCCATTCTGCGTTCACCATTTGCCCACGCTCAGATAAAAGCTATAGACACAACAGCCGCAAAAGCTGCACCAGGGGTGCTCTTGGTTCTTACAGGCGAAGACTGGATACAATCTGGATGGGGTGACTTACCTGTAGGCACCGGAAGAAAACGGCCCGACGGGTCACCCATGTTTGTTCCACCAATGAAACCAATTGTGGTCGACGGTCGCGTAAGACGAGTCGGAGATTACGTAGCCATGGTGGTTGCTGAAACAGAAAATCAGGCCAAAGATGCGTGCGAGTCGGTCCACGTAGACTATCAGGTTTTGCCCTCTGTTACCTCGGGAAAAGCTGCATTGTTAGCAGAGGCCCCCGCCGTTCATGATGAATGTCCGGATAACATTTGTTTTTTGCATGAGGTGGGTGACAAGGAAGCAGTCAATACCGCATTCGACAAAGCTGATCATATTATTAAAAACACACTGCATATTACTCGTGTCATGGCCGCTACCATGGAGCCCCGCGGCTGCACTGGGCATTACAACGCATTCGATGATACCTACACACTCTACACCACCCTTCAGGGAGTTCATCCCTACCGCGCAACCTTGGCACAACGCATCCTTAAAGTAACAGAAAGTAAAGTACGAGTGATTGCCCAAGATGTCGGAGGTAGTTTCGGCATGAAGTCACCGATCTACGCAGAAAATCCATTGTGCCTTTTGGCATCACGAAAATTAAATAGGCCGGTTAAGTGGTTAGCTGACCGCAGTGAGTCTTTCCTCTCAGATTATGGAGGACGGGACAACCACTGGGATGCCGAACTGGCTTTGGATAAAGACGGGAAGTTTTTGGCACTTCGGGCGAGTAGTATAGCCAACCTTGGCGCATACATTGGCGGTGCGACACCAAACCCAGCCGTAAATAACCTCGGAACAATAGCAGGGGTATATACCACGCCCGCCATCTTCATCTCCGTAACTGGAGTTCTTTCAAATACGAATACAATGACCCCTTATCGTGGCGCAGGCCGCCCGGAAGCCGCCTACATAATTGAACGGATGATTGATCTTGCCGCGGATGAGCTCGGTATCGAACCAACCGAGCTCAGAAGAATTAACACAATTCCATCAGACGCCATGCCCTTCAAGACAGGTCTTACCTTCACCTACGACTCTGGCGAATTTGAGAAAAACATGGATATGGCTCTGGAAATGTCAGACTACGAAAATTTTGAGAAACGACGCAATAAAGCCGCAGAAAATGGAAAGCTGCGTGGGATTGGCGTTTCAAACACGATCGAAAGAGCAGCTGCCCCCGGTATCGAAGCCGCAGAAATTCGTGTCGACCGATCGGGAAGCGTAACCATTTTATCCGGATCGTGCACTCAGGGCCAAGGCCATGAAACAGTATATAAACAAATCGTCTGCGACAAACTCGGAATTAAACCAGAGGATATTAGCTATATTTGGGGGGACACCGATAAAGTAGCATTTGGACATGGTGCCGGTGGCTCACGGTCTGCTACCTTGGGAGGTTCAGCCGTCCTGATGGCAACCGACAAGATAATTGAAAAATCCAAGAAGGTTGCCGCACATCAACTTGAGGCCGCTGTTGAAGATATAGAATTTAACGAGGGTATTTTTGCCGTAGCTGGAACCGATAAGACGGCAACCTTCAGCGCTGTAGCCAAGGCCGCGATCTCCCCAAAACAAATACCCGAAGGCATGGAGCCGGGCCTGAATGAAAACGCAACCTACACAGCCGATATAATGAACTACCCCAACGGGTGTCACGTCTGTGTAGTGGAGATCGATCCTGACACCGTGGTTACAGAAATTGTTAACTACAACGTGATCGACGACGTCGGGACAGTGATGAACCCATTACTTTTAAAAGGACAGATTCAAGGAGGAATTGCGCAAGGGGTTGGCCAGGCGTTGCTAGAGGAAATCGTTTACGACGATGACGGCCAACTAATCACGGGATCGTTCATGGACTACGCCATACCCAAGGCGGATCAAATGAGCTACATGGAAGTAAAAGCCAACCCCGTGCCAACCAAAACGAATCCTCTCGGTGTAAAGGGTGCCGGCGAGGCCGGTAATGTTGGTGGCCTCGCCGCTGTCATGAACGCCGTGATAAACGCGCTAAAGCCATTAGGGATCGACCACGTTGACATGCCGCTGTCACCAGAACGTTTATGGAAAGCGATTCGGAACGCGATGAAGGGATAACTGTGCAGGCGAGCAGATTCTCGGTTAGAACAATTCTACTGTTAACGGATTGTAGGAATATAACCACCCATTACGATCATCACCTTCATTTCTATTTGCAAAAGCCTGCCGAATTTCATCCACACTATCGAGGTGAAAAAGCTTCTTGTTAGCATCTGATGCCTCTACTACCCGTGCCGTACGATCTATCCTGTTACGTTCATAGAGTTGCAGGGCTTCCGCCAATTGTTTTTCTTTTTGTAAGGCCCTCATCAGGACCGCGCCATCTTCAATTGCCATCGCCGCACCTTGGGCTAAATAGGGTAAGGTAGCGTGAGCGGCATCTCCAAGGATCGTTGCCCGCTTTGTACCCCAAAAATCCAAACGGGGCCTTTTAAACATAGACCAACGATAACAGGCATCGCGATCAACCAAGTCAATAATAGTTTGGACCTTATCATTCCAACCTTCAAAGTCTGACTTGAATTTTCCCCAGGAAAATTTTGCCGTCCAACTCTCGTCAGGTTCATCATCGGCTTCCACGGCTCCAACAAAATTCAAAATCTGCCCGCTACGAATATAATAGCAAACTGCGTGCCGACCGGGCCCCATCCAGACAGACATTACTTCATCGATAAAGTTTGGAGGCAAAGCACTTGTGGAGACCGTTACTCTCCAAGCAGCATCACCCGTGTAAACAGCCTGCACCGGACCGCAAATTTGATCCCTAATACACGACTTGACGCCATCTGCTCCGACTACCAAGTCTCCCACTTCAGACGAGCCATCATCAAACAGAAGTTTCACTCCTTCTTCTGTTTCATCAAAACGGATCGCCTTTTTGTTCAGATAAATACAGTCTGGTTTAAGTTCCTGAACTCGTTCCACCAACAATTCATAAAAATCTGCTCGGTGAACCTGGTTGTAGGGTGCTTTATGTAGTGCTAAATGCTCATCAGCGAGAGAAAATTCCTGAATAATTTCAGCTGTATCGAATAACCGAAAAACATAAGCACCCGGCCTAACCGATATAGCTGACACTGAATCTCCAACACCGATATGATTGAGGACGTGCATGGCATTAGCACTAAGCTGAATTCCGGCTCCAATTTCCCCCAGCTGCGGTGCCTGTTCAAAGACCTTAACATCATGGCCATCTTGCAACAGGCACGCCGCCGCCGACAGCCCGCCCAAACCTGCTCCTGCAATCAAAATCTTCATACTTATATCTTACAATTGGGTTTTAAATTTACCGCCCTAAATAAATTAAAAATGGATACTATTTTTTCTTAGCGGCCCTCTTTCTTGCGGGTGCTTTCCTTTTTCGAGCTGCCGATGCTCTTGGCTTTCCACCCTTTTCAGTGGTCTTTCCGTCTGCTGCCCCGACATAAGGCGAAAACACAGGCCTATATGCCTTCTCATCAATAAACTGTCGTATTCCTTCAGCATATGCGTCGTGCCCTCGCGCCGCGTCACGGACTTTAATTTCAGCGCCCTTAGCTGCAAGATAATCCCCTGCCGATCGCCAGGACATATCCTGTGTAGCACGAATGGCGTGCTTGGTTGCTATCAGCACATTCGGGTTCTTTTCTAATAACTCCTTGGCAAGTTTCAGTGCTTCCTTACGCAAATTCCTTTTTGGAACAGAGTAATTAACCATCCCCATCTTGGCCGCTTCCTTGCCGTTAAAGGTTCGACCAGTACACGCATAGAACATTGCGTCACGCTGATTAAATAAGTCAGTCACCATCTTGGAGACCATACCACCAGGCAAAATACCCCAGTTAACTTCTGACAAACAGAAAATCGCATCATCGGAAGCGATAGCAAAATCAGAGCAAATACATTGAGTAAAGGCACCACCGATGCAGAAGCCATTGACCATAGAAATAGTCGGCTTGTTATACATCCAAAGCTTTTCGTTGCGCCATTTACTGTTGTTATAAGCTTTAGCTTTTAAATCAGGCCGGCCATCGGTCTCCCGAAAAAATACCTTCAGGTCCTGCCCGGCGCTAAACGAAACCCCCTCACCGGTCAAGATAACCAGCTTGGTATCCGGATCGGTTTCCAGATGATCTAAAATTTCGTACATCTCCGCATGGAAAGTCGGGCTCATCGCATTTCGTTTCTCAGGCCGGTTAAAGGTCACCCAGGAAATCCCGTCTTTTTGCTGGTTAACCTTTACGCAGCCAAACTTTTTCTTAAGCATTAATTCCTCCCTCACAGATTTTCTAAATATGAAGTTTATTGTTGTGACAAGAACGAGTCTATGCACTATCCAAAAGGGTCTTAACGTAAACATCCAAAGCAGAATGCCGTACGCAAAGCATGATGTCCGTAGAAAACTGGGGATACAGGACTAACTAACGCAATTTGGTGACGAAAGTCGCGCAAATTTTTTGAGGTACTTATTTTTTCTATTTCTTTTTAAATTCCAAAACTCTGTATCTTTTTTTAGCTAGAATTCTGACTTTTTACCCGGACATTTTTTGAATGCCAGGCCCCAAGCTTTGCGGATCCGGTCGTAAGCTATATCCTTGGGACCATATATCTTAAAGGTTTTGAAATCTGTAGAGATAGTTACGTTTTCGTATTGTCCAAAAACGTTTTTTTCCATTTTGCTCTTAATTCGAAAAGCGGTCTGGTCTGCTTTTTTCAAATTAACGGTTTCGAGTCTTTTCCAACTCTTTAAACCAAATATTTTTTTATTTGAGCGAACAATAGTATCTGTCTCTCGACTTTTATTATTTGAAGACCACATCCTCCATCGAAATTTATTCAGAGTGATGGAGCATTTTCCACTTTGCACCCAAAATTCTGAATAAAATAATAGTCCCTCTGTATTTGCATAATCTGCGTAATTTAAGACCTTCTCTAATAATGTCTTATCTCTATTTTGATATTTTTTTATGAATAATTGAGCATTTCGATACTTTTGTTGGATTGCTTTTGTTTTAGCCTCTGCCTTCCTCCTCTTTTCAGCCGCTTGCCTTTTTGCTTTTATTGCCGCCTTTCTTTTTGCTTCGGCAGCTGCCCGCCTTTTTGCTTCGATAACCGCTCGTTTTTTAGCCTCTTCAACTTTCCGTCTTTTGGCCTCTAACGCTATTCTTTTATTTTTTTCTTGTAATTTAACCCATGTAACATCGATATTTTTACGAATGAGATCCATTTTCTTTTTTAAAAGAGTTTCCACAACTTTAGGATCAGGTTTTGAAGACAAAACTTCTTTTAGGTCATACCAATCATGGCTTTCGTGGCGTCCTGGTCTTGAAACAAACAGGCCAGAGCGTTTGAGAGCAAACACCGTAATTGCCTTCCCATCCTCTTCAGACCCGGACCCTTCATCAGTCCACAAAATTTGTGAAGTTTTAACCTTCTTTAAGAACTTTTTATGGATACACCTATACCGAGGTACGTTTGGAGGCTTAAAACCTTTTTGAGCCACATCACCGATAC
>CAZCKO010000104.1:0-6192 GCA_964499275.1 uncultured Rhodospirillaceae bacterium | reverse complement strand
GAAAGTCTACCGGGTTCTGCCTGAATGAGCTTAATCAGTCCCTCAGGGTTTATATAATTATCTTGATGAAATGAAATTACTAACCCCTTTGGACCAGCATCTAATTTAGAAATTCCAGATCTTTTACATAACTGCTTGATCTTCATAACTTGTAAAAGATTTTCAACTTCTTCCGGTAATGGACCAAATCGGTCAATCAATTCTGCTGCAAATCCTTCTACCTCTCTTGCTTCATCTAATTTAGCCAGGCGTCGATATAATTTAAGTCTGGCATCTAAGTCATTTACATAGGTTTCTGGAATTAAAACAGGGGAGCCGATGTTGATTTGAGGGCTCCAACTAGTATCATCAGTGGCGCTATTTCCGAACCGGGCGTTGGCAACGGCTTCTTCTAGCATTTGCTGGTATAATTCGACGCCTACCTCGCGAATGTGGCCTGATTGTTCACCACCCAGCAGGTTACCAGCTCCGCGAATATCTAGATCATAACTTGCAAGTTTAAACCCAGCCCCAAGAGAATCGAGGGATTGCATAACCTCAAGTCTCTTGGATGAGGCTCCTGTTAATTTGCCATCGGAGGGTATTGTCAGGTAACAGTAGGCTCGCTGCTTAGAACGTCCAATTCTGCCACGAAGCTGGTAGAGTTGAGCCAGACCAAATCGATCGGCTCTATGAACGAGTAAGGTATTCGCTTTAGGAATATCGAGGCCAGATTCAACAATTTGTGTTGAAAGTAGTAGCTCGCTCCGACCTTCGTAAAAATCTGTCATAATATCTTCCAGCGCACTAGCAGCCATTTGTCCATGGGCGATTGCTATTTTAAGATCAGGAACAAGTTGTCGTAATTCTTTTTCTATATTCTCTATGTCAGTGATACGCGGACAAACATAAAAAATCTGCCCACCCCTAAATCTTTCACGCATAATCGCTTCCCGGACAATCAAAGGGTCAAAGGGCAGTATGAATGTTCTTACCGCCAAGCGGTCTATTGGTGGACTTGCAATTATTGACATTTCCTTAACCCCTGACAGTGCCAATTGCAGTGTCCTCGGTATGGGTGTCGCAGTAAGGGTCAAGACATGTATATTGGAACGGAGCTCTTTCAAGCGTTCTTTATGGGCAACCCCGAAATGTTGTTCTTCATCTATAATCAACAGGGCAAGATCATTGAATTTAACAGCCTTTCCAAGAAGAGCATGCGTTCCAATGATTATGTCAATGGTATTATCGGCTAAACCTTCTTTGGTTTCTTTGGATTCTTTAGAGGACACCATCCGAGATAGCTGACCAATATTTATCGGATAACCACTAAATCTTTCATTAAAAGTTTTAAAGTGCTGCCTGGATAAAAGGGTTGTGGGAACGACCACAGCAACTTGTCCGCCCGCCATTACTGTGGCAAATGATGCCCGCAGTGCTATTTCGGTTTTACCGAAGCCTACATCCCCACAAATAAGTCTGTCCATCGGCTTATCTCCGGCTAGGTCTTCGACGGTATCGTCAATCGCAGACATTTGATCATCTGTTTCCGGATATGGAAACCGAGCACAAAATTCCTGATAAATTCCGTCCTCCGGAATTAGCTTTCGTCCTTTTTGAAGGGTCCTCTCTGCCGCCACATTGATTAATGCCTCTGCCATATTTTCGAGGCGCTGTTTAACCTTAGCTTTCCTTGCCTGCCAACCGGCACCACCAAGTTTGTCCTTCACAGCTCCTGAATCTGATGACCCGTAGCGTGATAAGACTTCAATATTTTCCACAGGGACAAATAGTCTATCGTTGCCTGCGTAGATCAAACGCAGACAATCGTGTGGTGCTCCCCCTACCCTGACCGTTTCAAGCCCTTCATAGCAGCCAACTCCATGTTCGACATGCACCACATAATCACCAGTCGCAAGTTCCGACGTATCCGTCAAAAATGCGTCCGCCCTGCCTCTCCGTCTATTCTGGATTATCCTTTCCCCGAAAATATCTTGTTCAGATAGAACGATTGTATCCTCAAACCTAAAACCTCTCTCAATTTCTAGAACAAACAGTCCGGTCGAGTTTATTGGAATATCTAAAAATTCATTCCAACTGTTTAATTTGGAAAAATTTTTTATTCCATGTTCTTCAAGTAGGATGATCAATCGATCTCGGGATCCAGAACTATGCGCTGCGATTGCGACTTTACGACCTTGTTGATGTTCTTCATGAATGAACTTTGCAACACCAGTCAAATAGCTTTCAGGTTTTGCGTTATTTCTTAATTCATGTGTGTTGCGGATTGAGGAAAATTCCGGGCCAATGAAGCCGCCAAAATCAATAACTTGATCATAGTTATTAAAACTTCCACGCTCCGGCGATTTAAAGGGTGTAAGGGAACAATTTGTATAGCTTTCTAAAAGAACTTCCCAAGAAGATTCCATTAGATAGAGTTGATCGGGTGGAAGGGGTCTATAGATTATAGATTTCTCGACGTTTTCTTTGTTTTGAGAGGATACATTAAGAAAACTGATACGGGCGTCGTAGAAATCTTTAATTAATTCATGGCGAGCGGTAATGGCCTGTTCGCACTGATGTTCAATAACGAGAACAGGGTCAGAAAAAAAATCTATTAATGTTTCCAATTTTTGATTAATAAGGGGCAACCAATGTTCAACCCCTGCAATAGCCCTACCGTCTGATAACGATTCATAAAGTGGATCATCTACGACATTACCGAACCTTTCTCGATATCTCTCACGAAAACGCGAAATAGACTCTTTATCAAGCTGATACTCCCGAACCGGTAGTAGGGAAATAGTCTTGATAACATCTAGGCTTCGTTGATCTACAGGATCAAAACGTCGTATTTCATCGATAAGATTACCAAACAAATCTAGCCTAACCGGCATAGCAGCTCCAGGCGGATATATATCTATAATTCCTCCTCTAAACGCTACTTCGCCTGGTTCTCTAACAGTTCCCGTTCTAGCGTAGCCGTTATACGAGAGAAATTTAGCTAATTTATCTAAATTTATATTTTGTTTTGCTTCAGCATCAAATACGACGTTAGAAAATTGTCGCCTTGAAGGAACTTTCTGCAAAATTGCATTAACGGTTGTGAGAACGATAATTGGTGTTTTTATATTTTTTTCTAATCGATTGTTTAAACGAAGGAGAGTGTTTAACCTTCGACCAGTCAATTCAGGGTTAGGCGATACCCGGTCATATGGAAGACAATCCCAAGCCGGAAAATCCAACACAGTGATGTCCGAACAAAATGCCTTCAGGGTGTCGAAAGCCGTAGAGAGTTTTTTATCGTCTCGAGTTATATATATTACTGCGCGGTCAGGTAAGGATGAAGCTATTCTATCAATAGCTAGTATGTCTACTCCACCGGGTGTTCCGGTGAGCTTTATTCGGGAAAATTTTTTGAAAAGAGAACTATTTATTTTCAATGGTTTAATAATATATTCTTAAAGTTACATATTTTTTGAAATAGATCATTATAATGTTGTTTAGGTGGATCTTTTGTCCCCGAAATCCAGCTCATGATGTCTGGATCACTTTCTCTCAGAAGAGCCTCAAATTGTTGCAGTTCTTTCGATGTCATCAAATGGAGATTTTCAATGGCAAATTGTCCAACAATCATATCCGCTTCCTTAGTTCCGCGTCTTTTACTTTGGTAAAGTAGACGCTGACGACGAATTTCAATTGGATCAGACATTGCAACTCCCTCGTGGCCGCATAGGATATAAAAGGTCCTGATCAATTTGTCAGCCATAGATCGAAAATAATTGGATTTTTATATGCGTCCAGAGATACTCTTTCCGCTCTTTACTCCGGTTCAGTCCCTACCCGGGATTGGTCCTAGATTAGCAGGTTTGTTAACTAAAATTACCGGCCCAAATATCGTTGACCTTTGTTGGCATCTGCCAACTGGCATCGTTGATCGACGATATGCACCTAAAGTAGCAAATGCGATTCCCGGTTTAATTGCGACCTTGACTATAGAAATTTTCGAACACCAACCTCCAAAAATAAGGAAATTACCTTACAAAGTTATTTGTGGAGATGAGAGTGGAAGGATGGAGTTGGTGTTTTTCCACGCCAGGGCGGACTACCTGAAGAAAGTTCTACCGATCGGTGAAATCCGTGTAGTCAGTGGCAAGGTTGAAAATTTTAAAAACAATCTTCAGATGACCCATCCAGATCAAATTGGAATGCCTAAAGAAACACAAAACATTCAATCCGTTGAGCCGGTATATCCTTTGACGGCGGGATTAACCTCTACCCCTTTATTAAAAGCCATCAAGGGCTCATTGAGGATAACTCCACAATTGCCGGAGTGGCAGGATTTTGCGTGGGTAGCCAGAGAGAATTTTCCATCATGGCGAGAGGCTCTCTTTAAAGCCCACTCACCTGAAGATGAGTTTGAGTTTTCTGAGGAGGCACCGGCACGTATGAGACTGGCATATGATGAATTATTAGCGGATCAGTTAGCACTTTCAATTGTACGGGTAACGCAACGGAAAAAAATAGGTCGTACAATCAGTTTGGACACGGGATTAGTCGAATCCGCAATCGGCGCCTTGCCATTCCAGTTAACAGGGGGACAACAGGTAGCCCTCGAAGAAATACTATCCGACATGGCGCAACCTAATCGAATGCTTCGTTTATTGCAGGGTGACGTAGGCAGTGGAAAAACAGTCGTTGCCTTTTTGGCGATGCTTAGGGCAGTAGAATCCAAGGCGCAGGCAGCTCTTATGGCCCCTACAGAAGTTCTAGCGCAACAGCATTATAAGACCCTTAAACCGATAGCAGATCATATAGGCATAGAGGTAGCCATCCTGACCGGAAAAGATCCCAAATCTTACCGCAGACCAATTCTTAGAGACCTATCAACCGGTAAAACTTCTGTTATCGTTGGTACCCACGCGCTTTTCCAAGAAGACGTCATTTATAATGATTTAGCGCTAGCGGTAATCGACGAGCAACACCGGTTTGGTGTTCACCAGCGTTTAATGCTAGCAGATAAAGGAAAAAATGCCGACATGCTAGTGATGACAGCAACACCAATACCAAGGACGCTCATGCTTTGTGTTTATAGTGACTTAGACACGTCAAGGCTTCTCGAAAAGCCAGCAGGACGGAAGCCAGTCGAAACACGCGCAGTCCAAGTTTCTAGATTGAACGAAGTTATTATTAGGCTGAAAGGATCTATTGAGACTGGTTCGCGTGCCTTTTGGATTTGTCCTCTTATAGAGGAATCCCAATTGATCGACCTAGAAGCTGCCACAGACCGACACTCATTCCTCGATAAGAAGTTTCCAGGTCGTGTGGGTTTAATACACGGAAAGATGAAGTCATCGGAAAAAGATACCGTCATGAAGTCATTCGCTGATGGCCTGATTGATATTCTGGTTGCGACGACAGTCATTGAGGTAGGGGTTGATATTCCAGATGCAAATATCATGGTGATAGAGCATGCCGAGCGTTTTGGTTTGTCACAATTACACCAGCTAAGGGGTCGCGTTGGTCGCAGTGAGGCTACTTCCTATTGCGTTCTTTTATATTCCCCTTCGATTACGAGTACAGCGAGATCCAGATTAAATATTTTAAAGGAAACCGACGATGGATTCCGCATTGCAGAGGAGGATTTAAGATTAAGAGGCGCAGGTGAATTACTTGGCACAAGACAAAGTGGTCTTCCAGTTTTCAAAATGGCAGATATAGCAAAACACCAGGACCTTATGTTAGCAGCAAAAGATGACGCACGGCTCATCTTGGAACAGGACCCTGATTTAACCAGCAAAAGAGGTCAGGCCCTTCGAATACTCCTTTATTTATTTCAGAAGGATACAGTCGTTCAAACATTAAGGTCAGGATAATGCCTATTAATTATCTTTGGGAATGGTTTTCTTATCTCCATCTGAGCTCCCTACTTTGGCTTTTTGTTGATCCAACGGCCTTCGGTCTGGAGGGGTAACGATACCGCCAGAGATCACCATCTTTATTCCCTCCTCCACGGTCATTGATAACATCACTAGCTCTCGTCGTGGCAAAAATAACAAGTACCCCGAAGTTGGGTTTGGTGTTGTCGGCAAGAAAACATTGACGACCTCATCTTCAGTAGAATTTTGAATTTCCCCCCGCGTACTTCCGGTGATAAATCCAAGTGCCCAGGAGCCTCGTCTTGGGTATTCAAATAAAACCACCTCACGGAAA
>CAZCKO010000103.1:0-6296 GCA_964499275.1 uncultured Rhodospirillaceae bacterium | reverse complement strand
CTTAATTGTTTCCGAATTTGGAGTTTCAGAAAAATTTTCTTCTTCAACATTGTCTTCATTTTCCAATCGTTCGGTTCGACGTCGACGTAAATATGCGTCGCGTTCTTCGATCGAAAAGGATACATGTTTCAGGGTAGACATTGAAATTACGTTATCTTTAGGGGCGAGGCGTATACCACGAACTCCACTAGATGACCGCCCAGCAAATAGACGCACGTCGGTGGTTGGAAACCGTATGCATTTACCTTTGCCGGTAGAAAGCAGGACATCATGATTAGAATCGCAAACAGTAACATCGACTAAGTGATCAGTCTCACCTAGTTTCATCGCAATTTTTCCATTCGACATAACATTCACGAAATCACTCAACCGATTTCGTCTCACCGAACCATTAGATGTAGCAAACATCACGTCAAGTTTTTCACAGGCTTCTTCATCTTCCGGCAGAGGCATCAAAGTCGTTATAGTTTCGCCTTCTTGTAACGGCAAAAGATTGACAAGAGCTTTACCGCGTGCCTGTGGAGTACCTAACGGAAGCTTATAGACCTTTAACTTGTAAACCATGCCACGGCTAGAAAAGAATAAAACCGGGGTATGAGTATTTACAACGTAGACATTTGAAACAAAATCTTCATCGCGTGTAGACATTCCAGACCTACCCTTACCTCCACGACGCTGGGACCTATATGTCGACACCGGAACTCGTTTGATGTAACCACCATGGGTGACGGTTACGACCATGTCCTCTCGCTGTATTAAATCTTCAATATCAGCTTCAAACTCAGAGTCATCAATGGTCGTTCTACGTTCATCAGCAAATTTTTCTTTAACCTCAAATAATTCGTTCCTTAATATTCCTCTTACTCGTTCTGGAGAACTTAAAATTTCTAAATATTCTATGATTTGAGAAGCCAACCCTTCTAATTCATCGGCAACTTTATCACGTTCTAGGCCTGTTAATCTCTGCAAACGTAAATCAAGAATAGCACGAGCCTGAATTTCTGATAGTTGATATGACCCATCGACTACTGTTCGGCCTGGTTCGTCAATAAGTTGAACAAGCGAAACTACCTCTCCGGCAGGCCAGGGACTTTTCATTAAACCCTCTCTCGCGCTGACAGGGTCCGGGGCACCTCTAATCAACTCGATAATTTTGTCGATATTTGCGACAGCAATAGCCAATCCAACCAAAACATGGGCCCGATCGCGAGCCTTACCAAGTTCAAATATCGTTCTTCGGGTTATTACTTCTTCACGAAATGCAATGAAAGCCACCAATACATCTCGGACGGTCATCACCTCCGGACGACCCGAATTCAACGCAAGTAAATTTATTCCAAAGCTAGTTTGAAGAGGTGTATATCGGAATAACTGATTGAGAACCACTTCCGACATGTGATCTCTTTTTATCTCGACAACAACTCTAACTCCGTCACGATCTGATTCGTCACGGATATCGGAAATACCTTCGATACGCTTGTCCCTTACCATTTCCGCGATGCGTTCGATCATTCGGGCTTTATTAATTTGATATGGAATTTCCGTTACGATGATAGCTTCACGGTCTTTTCTAATCTCTTCGATGTGAGTTCGCCCGCGAATAACAACAGAACCCCTACCCGTATTATAGGCCTGATTAATTCCACTCCGACCCATAATTAATCCACCGGTAGGAAAATCCGGACCAGGGATGATTTTTAATAACTCATTGATTGAAAGATCAGGGTTTGCAAGTAACGCACAACATCCATCTATGACCTCCCCAAGATTATGGGTAGGAATATTTGTAGCCATACCAACAGCGATACCACCGGCACCATTAACTAATAAATTGGGATATTTTGCGGGTAAAACCTTCGGTTCATTAATCGTCTCGTCATAGTTGGCCTGAAAATCAACAGTATCGCGGTCAATATCATCCAATAGTTCTTCTGATAACCGGTGTAAACGAACCTCTGTATACCGCATGGCAGCGGCACGATCTCCATCCATCGAGCCAAAATTACCTTGTCCATCGACCAGCATGAGCCGCATAGAGAAATTTTGAGCCATTCGAACCATTGCATCGTAAATCGCAGTGTCACCATGTGGATGATATTTACCCATAACGTCACCAACCACACGCGCTGACTTGCGATAGGCTCTGTTCCAGTCGTAGCCCTCTTCTTTCATGCCATAAAGGATACGTCGATGAACTGGTTTTAAACCGTCTCTTACATCAGGCAAAGCACGACTGACGATTACACTCATTGCATAATCGAGATATGAGGACTTCATCTCGTCCTCAATTGCGATAGGAGAAATATCAAATTCTGGTGGTAGTGTTTCTGTCGTCAATTATTTGTTCGCCGGACATTAAATTATGACCAAAAGTGTTTTAAACTAGCCCCTAATTAAAGCTCTCTAGGCTACCAGAAACCGATAGAATCAGACAACAAATACAGGGTAACATATTGTCTCATTTTTTTATTAAAATTCAATAGGTTAGAAAAATATTTTTAAGAACAATGCGAACTATATCTATTTGAATATTTAATATTTAGAAAGGAATTTCGTCATCCAAGTCGGCGCCAGTATTGGTACCCATATCTGACGATGAGGATGAAGAGCTCTCGACCTGATTATCATTACCAAAGTCACTGCTCCCAGTCCCATCACCGCGGCCGTCAAGCATGGTTAATTCTCCACGATAGCGTTGTAAGACGACCTCAGTGCTATATTTCTCCATGCCAGACTGGTCGGTCCACTTTCTAGTTTGAAGCTGCCCCTCTATATAAACTTTTGAGCCCTTCCGAAGAAACTTTTGGGCAACTTCGGCTAATTTATCATTAAATATTACCACCCGATGCCATTCCGTCCGTTCTCTGCGTTCACCGGAGTTTTTATCTCTCCAGTTTTCGGAGGTCGCGATGGATAAATTTACGACAGGATTACCGTCTTGCATGGTTCGGCTTTCCGGATCTCGTCCAAGATTACCAACCAAAATAACTTTATTTATACTTCCAGCCATGCTTTCAAGCCTTTGTTATCCAAATTAAGGTAATATCATATCTTAATCTTTCTAACACGACACCTCTTCAATATTGGATCTTGGTGTATAACTTGCACTGGATAAATTCATGAGACAGAGTGCAGTAAGATCCCGGAAAAAGGACATTCAAGATGAATGATAAAGGTATTATTGGTGGTGTTTGTACAACCCACGCTCCGCAGCTTTGGACGTTACCCGATTCGGAAGACCCAAATGTAGTGAAAAGGTTAAAAACACTCCTGTCGGGAATTGGAAAAAAACTGACAGCAATGAAGCCCGATATTTGTATCGTAATTGCAAATGATCATGCACACCAATTTCTACTTCATTGTAATGCTGGTTTTACAATACATATTGGGGGAGTAGCTGAAGGTCATTTTGCTGGTAGGAGTTACAAGTACCCGGTTGCTAGTGAAGAAGCACTCAAATTGGTACGCTACGCTCAACGTAATAATTTTGACCCCGCCTTCACGAGCAACGCGAAAATCGATTATGCATTCGGTATTCCTTTAGATTTTACCGGCATCAAAGAAATTCCGATTTTGCCTATATTCGTTAATGCCTATGTCCCTCCTCAACCCTCAATGGAAAGAAGTTATGCATTTGGACGTATGTTAGGTGATGGAATTAAATCATTAGGTTTGAAGGCGATTGTCGTTTGTAGTGGGGGCTTATCGCATTATCCTGGAACAGAAAGATACATCGAACCGGGACCCGATACGGAATTCGACGAACATTTTATGCATATGATGGAACGCGGGGAATTAAGGTATTTATTGGCATTGGATGAAAAGAAACTAGATGCCACCGGTAATATTGAATTACGATGTTGGGGAGTTGCAGCCGGAATGATTGGAGAACGTTCACCAGATATCACAAATTTTGAACCTACCTGGCACCATAACTATGGGACCATTGCGTGGACCTCTGAAAATTTATCAGTGGCATACGAGCCTCACTACCCATCAATTCATCCAGAAAGAGTAATATTATCGAATATTCTTCATACCTTGGCTGGAGACGAGATTGAACGAGAAAAGTATTTGAAAAACCCGAAAATCTATGCAGCATCTGTAGATGGTCTGACAACAGAGGAAAGAGACGCATTAGTTACTTTGGACCAATCAAAAATGATAGGCCTTGGGTTACACCCATTTGTTTCACATTCTTTCAGAAGAGTTTTAGAGAGGTCGGGTGTCCTGAAAGCAGAGACCCCAAAAAAGTTATAATTAAACTTGGTACCGTTCCTCTTCTTTGTCGAGTTTGCGGTTATGATATAGCCATAGGTTTTCTACAATCCGTGGATAAAGAATGGCCTCATCTTTGATACCTGTATTGACCTTCCATTTCCAATCGAGACCGGTTCCATTCATGAGCAGTTGCTCTTTGCAAGCCTGCTCTATGGCGATACCCATAACGACACAATGCTGAATAGAGTTCCCACAAAAAGTAACCCCGTGGTTACGAAGTAACACGGCCCAAGAATCACCAAGTGCATCGGCCATAGCTACGGCGTCTTCCATATTGCGAACTAATGCAAGAGTTTTTTCAAAAACTTTAACCTTTCCTTCAAAATATGAACCGTTATGCCCTATCCCGACTAATTTTTCATTAGTCGCCGAAAACAGAACACAATGCATGGGATGGGTATGGCCAACGCAATCAACGTCTTTGCGAGCCTTTAACACCGCGGCATGAATTGGCCATTCTGAATGCCGATGGCCTTTACTGCCTTCAAGCACCTTCCCCTCCCAATTAATTAAGTGTAGATCTTTCACCTCGACTTCATCCAATCCTATTTCTTGAGATTTCATCCATAGCCCGCGGCCGCTGGGGTCCCTCCAAGACAAATGCCCAAGCGTAGCCTCTAAATGTCCATTATTGGCGACAATACGGTAACCCCTTGCTAATTTTTCTAGCTCAGTTTCAATATCAATAGATTCGTTATTTGCCATATCAAATTCCTAGAAGATATTTTATTACCTTAAAAAAAAATTGAAATAAATTCTATCCAAATCTTAATGAAGGAATTGTTTGTTGATCAATATCCACTGATATAATTCGTTGGTTTACCAGAAAGAAATGCGCTAACAGCTTCGATATATCCATTGTAATAGGATTTGTAATTTTCTTTTTCCACATAACCCAAGTGGGGAGTGACAATAGTATTATCCATTCGTCGAAAGGGGTGATCTTGAGGTAAGGGCTCAACAGTATAAACATCTAATCCCGCTCCTGCTATCAACCCTTCTTCTAAAACATCTTTTAAACTCTTTTCATCAATTATTGGTCCGCGTGCAGTATTAATTATGTAAGAGCTAGGCTTCATGAGTTCTAAATCTTCTCGTTGAAAAACACCGTGGGTTCTATCACTTAAAAGGAGATGAATAGTAAGAAAATCCGATTTTTTCATTAGATCAACTTTACTGACTAAAGCCACCCCTAATTCATCGCAACGTTCTTGAGTTAAATTTTGGCTCCACGCTATTATATTCATGCCAAAAGCTTTCCCAATTTCTGCCATACGACCTCCAAGATTACCCAAACCAGCAATTCCAAGGGTTTTTCCTACAAGACCTTCACCCACAGTCTGCTGCCATGCCCCGTTACGGATATTGTTGTCTTCTGAGGGTATTTTTCGTGCGAGTCCAAGAATAAGACCCCAGGCAAGCTCAGCTGTTGGCTTACCAAAACTTTTCGTTCCGCAAACGATGACTTCGTTTTCTTTTGCCGCTTTTAGGTCTATACTACGATTTCGCATTCCACTTGATACAATCAATTTTAGGTTCGGAAGTCTTTCAATTAATGACCTTGAAATTGGTGTTCGCTCGCGCATGATGCAAATGATCGAAAAGTTTTCCAAACGTTTTACAATTTCATCCTCATCATTAAAGTGATCAGAAAAAATTCTCATATCGACTTTTTCTAGAACTGTAGACCAATCTCCATACTCGAGAGCTATTTTTTGATAATCATCCAGAATTGCCAATTGCATCACTCGTCTCCCTCATTAATTTGGTACATGATGATATGCTGTTGGTACCCTGACAATGCCGTATAAACATTTGGAGAAAAATTTATGTCGTCTATGAAAGAAAAAGTGGTCCTTATAACAGGAGCCGGCTCTGGTTTGGGACAAAGCCACGCAGCCTTACTCGCTAAAAAAGGAGCACATATTATAATCCAAGATATTAATGAAAATGGGGCAAACGAAACTGCAAAATTAATCACAGATCTTGGAGGATCTGCAAATATTTTGGTTTGT
>CAZCKO010000102.1:1714-6324 GCA_964499275.1 uncultured Rhodospirillaceae bacterium | reverse complement strand
CAAAAAAATTTATCACCTCACGGCATGCGCCTGTTCTCTCCCAACTGATTTCTATGTATCCATATCCCGTTTCCGGTCGTGTCGGTTTGACACCAAAAGTAATAATATCGCCATTTTCTGCTGCTTCTTTCGCCTCTAATACGTTTTCCATAAATGCATCCACATCAGGTATATAATGATCGGACGGTGCAACCAGCATTAGACAACCAGAACCGCTTTCCTTCGATATTTGCGCCGCAGCTATTATCGCCGGCGCGGTATTCTTCCCACTAGGCTCCAGATACACCTTGGCGTCAGAATGAATTTCTTTAAGCTGTTTTGAAACTAGGAACCGGTAGTTTGATGATGTAATGACTTTTACCGAAGATAGGTCTTTCCCCGTCAAACGTAAAACTGACTCCTGAAAAAGACTTCTCCTTCCCACTAAAGAAACAAATTGTTTTGGCATGCTTTCTCGAGAAACAGGCCAAAGACGTGTGCCAGTGCCACCTGCCAAAATTACGGGAAATATACCAACCATTGGGAAAACTCCAAAATTACAGGAAACACTTTGCAAGGCTCAGTCTTAAAATCGCATTCTTTCATGGAAACAGCTTTATCTTAACGCCGCCTCCATATTCCCTCCGTCAACCGTCATGATGTGTCCAGTTGTCCTTTCGCTAAGGACTAACGACAGGAAGGCGTCGGCAACATGTTCGGCTTCAACTTCCTTTTTCAACAAGTTACCCGCTAGGTAAGTGGCTTCATCCACCCCTCTGGCTTTTGCCCTGTCCCTGATCAGGTCATCATTAAGCATTCCAGACCTGATCCGATCAGCATTGACACCGTTTACCCGTATCCCATCTTCACCAAATTCTAATGCCAGTTGGCGTACAAGGAAAAAAAGTGCAGCTTTCGGTAGACCGTATGCTCCAAAGTTTTTACCCGGATTAACGGCCTGTTTTGAGACATTAAAAAGTATCTGTCCTCCGAATGTTTGAATTTTGAAAACTTTGTGAACCTGCTGCGCCAATCGAAAATGCGTGAAAAAATTAAGTTCAAAACTATCACGCAACAATGTTTCCTCCATTTCGGCAATACCTGATTGGAGCGCAGTTCCGGCATTTGACACCAGAACATCAATTCCACCAAACTTTGCCACCGCAAAATCCACAACCTCTTGCGGTGCGTTTTGCTCTGTCAGATCAGCAGTGAATGCTGAAACCCCCCGATCAAAGTCCTTTAAAGCGCTATCGAGAGCACTCCTGTTTTTATCAACAAGCATCACTTCCGCGCCCATTAAACGAAATTTTTGAGCAATACTCCTTCCAATCGTACCAGCACCCCCCGTGATGACAACTACACGACCCTGTAAAACCGGTGGCTTGGACTTACCCAGCTTGGCTTGTTCAAGCGACCAATATTCCATATCGAAAAGGTCCTGCGCCTCCACAGGCTTGAAGCCTCCGGCATCAGCACCATCGGCCATGACCCTAATATTTTGCTCTGCTAGATCGGTAATGATTTTTGCGCTCTTTGCGCTGGAACC
Source organism: uncultured Rhodospirillaceae bacterium (assembly GCA_964499275.1). GTDB lineage: Bacteria > Pseudomonadota > Alphaproteobacteria > MPNO01 > UBA2964 > UBA2964. The sequence goes on along the minus strand of CAZCKO010000102.1, from coordinate 4,796 downwards.
TACCCCAATAAGCCCAATCCCCTGCGCCCATATCAAATTTGGTAATGGGGAAAGCATTTTCTTTGCCGATTTACTGGAATTAGAATAAAGTTCGAAATAATTTTTATAATCTTTAATATAATTTTCTATCTTATTAATTAACGCGGATCTGCCACTACCATAATCATTTCTATCCAGTAACAAGGGGTGTGCTTTAATACGAATTACATGATCTGGTGTCGCTACTCCTGCAGTTGAAAGTCTGACAACGTCATCACGCTCAAGGAATTCAAGTACGTCATCATTGCCAACCAAATTTAGAACGGAAGGGGAGGTATTAGAAGGCGACACCGCAGAGAGAGACCCGCGTAAAGTTGATAAGAATGTTGTAATTTTGTCTTTATCAATTCTGCTAACCTTAACACTTCGTTTTACGCGATGATTTTGTAGCCACTTCTCCACCATGTTTGTGTGTTCTATAACTCTTTCATATGATTCTTTCGCGGTATCACCCCAAGTAAAATGTCCATGCTTTGCCAACAATAGTCCCTCTATATTTGGATTTTCGTCATGGACCCGAGCCGCTACCTTCGCCAGATCAAATCCTGGCATCACGTAAGGAACGACAGCTAATTTTCTGCCAAAAATTTCGTGCAATATTGATTCTGCATTTGGTAAATTTGCTATTGAAAGAAAAGGTGTGGAATGGGTGTGATCGATAAATTTATGCGGTAAAAAAGCATGGAGTAACGTCTCGATAGACGGATTAGGTGACGTGGAGTCTACTAGGTTTGCCCTCTGCGCATTAACCATATCTTCATCGGATAGACTATCAAGATTTCGTAATCTTAGCAAAGGCGATAACATTACGGCTGGCAAACCCGGGGCTTCAATGGATCCTAAATCCCACCCAGAGCCTTTCACGCACAAAACATCAATATTCTCCCCGTATAAATTTTTTGTCTTACTTTTGCAGGAAGTATTACCCCCTCCATGCATTACTAAGTCAGGAACCTGGCCAATTAACCTAGAAGTATATACTCGATAGGTTAAATCTTCTTCCAGAAGACTATTCCCAACGTTTTTGAGCATTTTATCGACGTCTTCATTACGCCAACGATTTTCAAACAACATACTGCGACAGCCTTATTATTTTTTGTTCAAAAGTCCTTATATCTTACAAACACGCGCCAAATTATTCTCCCTCGAATTCACAAAGTGATTTGACTTCGATACCCATTTTTTTAATTCTTCCAGAGCCTTGTAAATCTGGCAAATCCACTAAAAAAGAGCAACCAACTACGTTGGCCTTTAGTCTTTTTATTAGATTTATAGTTGCAATAGCAGTTCCTCCTGTAGCAATCAGATCATCAATAACCAACACTGCTGACCCAGCGGGTATTGCATCAATGTGTAACTCCAATGTTGCGGTTCCATATTCCAGTGCATAATCTTCCTTGATAGTTTCATAAGGAAGTTTTCCTTTTTTACGGACAGGCACAAAACCGACCCCCATATCAAGAGCTAACGCACCCCCGATAATAAATCCACGGGCATCAATGCCAGCGATGTATTGGATTTCTTTATGTTGCCATTCTTTCTCAAATGATACGATCATAGATTTGAATGCATCGGGATTGTTGAAAAGAGTGGTGACATCACGGAACATAATACCAGGCTCTGGAAAATTAGGTACTGTACGAATAAACTTAGTAAAATCCATGACTACTCCTCACACAGGCCCAGATAGACTAAGCTAGCAAGCGGCCGGCAATTGGCTCTAAAATTTTCTTTTCCTCAAGGGAAATTTTTGATTGGTCCGTTATAATCGCATATTCGAGAGCCCGGTCACACCCATGTTCACATTGTTCCCGCTTTTCCGCCATTTGGTTTGTGACCTCATTTATAAGGTTTTTCGCTGAAGAAGCATTCTGGGATAGTGTAGCGATAATGTCGGCGACCTCTACATTCTCGTGGTCAGGATGCCAGCAATCAAAATCCGTGACCATTGCTATGGACGCATAACAGATTTCCGCTTCCCTCGCGAGCTTTGCTTCCGGCATGTTTGTCATACCGATGACATCACAACCCCAATTTTCTCGATATAACAACGATTCAGCCCTGGTTGAAAACTGTGGACCTTCCATCGTGATATAGGTGCCAGCAGGGTGATAGGTAAGGTCCAAATTTGTCATAGCCTCCTGACAGAGATTAACTATCCTATTACATACAGGGTCAGCTAGACTAACATGTGCCACACAACCACGAGTAAAAAAGCTTTTTTCCCGCTTAAAAGTGCGGTCAATAAATTGGTCAACGAGTACAAAATCCCCTGGCTTCAAATCTTCCTTGAGACTCCCGCATGCTGATAATGCAATAATGTCTGTTACCCCAAGCATTTTTAAAGCACAAATATTGGCAAGATAAGGAACATTACTCGGGCTATGGACATGCCCCCGCCCATGACGAGGAACAAAGGCAACATCCACCTCATTTAAAGTCCCTGTATATATTTCATCAGATGGATTTCCAAATGGTGTTTCAAGACCGGTCCATTTCCCATTCTGAACCCCATCAATTTCGTAAATCCCTGAACCACCTATGACACCAAGTTTCATTTCAGACATCTTAACCCCTCACGTTGCTCACAAATAAGAACCTTACTGAATTCATATAATATTCATCATCAAATATAACGCTAGATTCACTTACTTTGACGACAGCACATAATCCATAGATTATAACCTTGAAATGAATTAATTAAGACTGGGCAAAACAAATTATGTTGGTGGATGGCAAAAACTTCCAATCCATTTGGAGGGATAATACTACCGGTGAAGTCAAGATCATTGATCAACGATGGCTCCCCCACAATTTTTCTATCGTCGGTCTAACCGGGTCAATGGAAGCGATGATTGCAATCCGTGATATGTGGGTTCGTGGGGCTCCTCTAATAGGGGTAACTGCGGCCTATGGAATGGCTATCGCCATGGCAGAAGACCCGAGCGATCAAAATTTGATCTCAGCAGGTAAATTGCTGAATTCCGCACGTCCAACCGCCGTTAATTTAGCGTGGGCAGTCACTAGAATGCAGAAGTGCTTA
>CAZCKO010000102.1:0-1704 GCA_964499275.1 uncultured Rhodospirillaceae bacterium | reverse complement strand
GGAACTTCCAAAGAGAAGCGTGCTGGAGCAGCATTGGAATTTGCAGATTTGCTGGCTGAGGAGGATATCGCAATAAATCGACGTATTGGCAAACATGGCGCAATAATAATTGACGATATTTTTCGTCAAAAATCGGATGGTAGTCCGGTGCGTATTCTAACTCATTGTAACGCGGGATGGCTCGCTACAGTTGACCGTGGGACTGCCACCGCGCCGATTTACGAAGCGTCCGAAAGAAATATACCAATTGAAGTTTGGGTAGATGAAACCCGCCCACGCAACCAAGGAGCGGCCCTTACGACCTGGGAGCTAATGCATAATCAAATTCCACACACGCTAATAGTTGATAATGCCGGCGGCCATCTAATGCAACATGGCCTGGTCGATCTATGTATTGTTGGCTCAGACCGGACTACCGGCACCGGAGATGTATGCAATAAAATTGGTACTTATTTGAAAGCATTAGCCGCTAAAGACAACGGAATTCCTTTTTACGTGGCCTTACCCTCTTCGACGATCGACGATACAATATCTGATGGTTTGGATAGCATACCCATTGAATATCGGAATGAAGACGAGGTTACACATATCCAAGGTCGCGATGAGAATGGGAATCTAATCAAGGTCCAGCTTTGTCCTGATAACATCAAAACAGCTAATCCAGCATTTGACGTCACACCAAGGCATTTAATAACCGGCCTAATAACTGAGAATGGTTGTAAAGATATGACAAACAATTGAATAATGTTTAATACAATTTTAATTATTTAAGTCTGGGAGTTAATTTTGAAAGCTGTAATTCTTGCTGGAGGCTTAGGCACTCGCCTAAGTGAAGAAACGGCTACGATGCCAAAACCAATGGTAGAAATTGGTGGTAAACCGATGATCTGGCATATCATGAAAATACTAGCCAACCACAGTATAACCGACTTCATAATTTGCTGCGGCTACAAAGGGTATATGATCAAAGAATATTTTGATAATTATCACCGCCACGTTGATGATTTCATGATTAATTTGGAAACCTCAGAAAAGATAACCATCAAAAAATCCGTAGAAAACTGGAATATAACACTTATTGACACTGGTCCCGAGACTCAAACCGGCGGGCGCATCCGGCGCATAAAGGAACACATTAACGACACCTTCCTAATGACCTATGGCGATGGCGTTAGCGATGTGAACATTACAGCGCTAAAAAAGTTCCACCAAAATCATAAGCGAAAAGCTACTGTAACAGCCGTACAACCTCCGGGACGTTTTGGCGCGCTTAGAATCGAAGGAGATACAGTCACAAACTTTTTAGAAAAACCAGCCGGTGATAGTAGTTGGATTAATGGTGGCTTTTTCATTCTTGAGCCAGAGACTATAGATCTTATCTCAGGTGACGATACAGTTTGGGAGGATTATCCGTTGAAGAAGCTAGCCGAAGCTTCTGAATTAGCTGCCTATAAACATGAGGGCTTTTGGCGACCGATGGATACACTACGAGACAAAAATGTTTTGGAAGGAATGTGGCAAAAAAAAGAAGCCCCTTGGCAAACGTGGGAGACATAAGATGGGCCTTCCAAGTTTATCGATACAACTTTAACTCTTTTAAATAAGAACCGAATTCGTTTATTGAGGCCTTTCGGAACATAGATTTCTTAAGACCGAAATGGCTCCACAATCTCTGTGAGTGCTGATATCAATGCTTTACCGTGG
>CAZCKO010000101.1:4910-6443 GCA_964499275.1 uncultured Rhodospirillaceae bacterium | reverse complement strand
GGAAGTTTTAAATTTCATTCGAAATAGGACCACAACTTTCTTTGTGTGTTTGGCCGTTTTGCTTACTTTACTTTTGTCTTCAAATTTGAGTGCTTCGCCCAAGAAAATTCCCTCGTCAAGATCCGAAATAATTATGTCTTTTGCTTCTTTGGTAAAAAAGGCGGCTCCGGCTGTGGTCAATATTTATGCCAAGCGGGTCATTCAAAAAAAAAGGTCGCCATTTTTTAACGATCCGTTTTTCAAACAGTTTTTTGGCGACGAATTTTTTCAATTTGGGATACCCCGAAAACACGTTGAGAGGTCCTTGGGGTCAGGGGTGATTGTTAGGGCAGATGGTATAGTGATAACTAATAGTCATGTAATTAAAAATGCGGCGCAAATTACCATTGTGCTTGCCAATCGGCATGAGTTCGCCGCTAAAGTAATACTTGCCGATGAGAAAACAGACCTTGCTGTATTAAGAATTCAAAACCTTGATCAAACCCTACCATTTTTAAGGTTAAGAGATTCAGATAACCTTGAGGTCGGGGACCTAGTTCTTGCGATTGGAAATCCCTTTGGGGTTGGAAAATCGGTGACCAGCGGCATTGTTTCAGCTCTGGCGCGTGCCGCAAATGGTATTTCTGACTTTAGTTTTTTTATTCAAACAGATGCCGCGATCAATCCAGGAAATTCAGGTGGAGCTTTGGTCACCATGGATGGGAGGCTGGTTGGCGTAAATACGGCAATATACAGCCGCAGCGGTGGTTCTCAAGGAATAGGCTTTGCCATTCCTTCAAATATGGTAGCACGTATCATTGATAATGCTCTCGATGGTGCCAGGGTCGTTAGGCCATGGTTTGGGGCAGTCGGACAAAATCTAACACCGGATTTAGTATTATCACTTGGTTTATCTAGGCCTACTGGCGTTTTAATAAAAGAAATTTATCATGATGGACCCGCACAACGAGCGGGAATCCGATTAGGTGATGTTATTACTAATATCAATAAGTTTGAAGTTCTAGGCACTAGAGAACTAAGGTTTAGGATCGCTACGTTGAAGGTTGGTGGAAAGGTAGATCTAAAGCTATTTAGAAGGGGAAACACAAAAAATGTGGTTTTGTCTTTAGAGGCTCCCCCAGAAAAACCACCGCGCAACCTAACAGCTCTTATCGGTCGCCATCCTCTATCTGGGGCGGTCGTGGCGAATATGTCTCCTGCATTAGCTGAAGAGCTATCTCTTAATGCGATGAGGCGGGGTGTTATCGTTATGGATACCAAGCCGGATAGTACAGCTAGACGTGTGGGGTTACAAAAAGGTGACTGGGTATTAGAAATTAATAGAAAAAAAATCGATTTTGTGAGGAATCTCATTCGTTTACTTAAAGAAAAAGTTTCTAGATGGCAAATTACTCTCCGGCGCAATGGTAAGATTTTTACCGCAGTGATTGGAGAATGAAATGGAATCCTCTGAAACGCTCTTCAATAGAAAACCCTCACGATCTTCTAAAGCACGAGAGGGTTTAGGATTATTGATACAATTTTAAGGGGTTG
>CAZCKO010000101.1:0-4900 GCA_964499275.1 uncultured Rhodospirillaceae bacterium | reverse complement strand
TCCATTAGCAGATCGAGTAAGGCCAAGTTCCTTAAATGAGGTTGTCGGCCAAGACCATTTATTAAATTCGAATGGTTCTATTGGAAGCATGATAAGAGCTAAAAAAATATCCTCCATCATTCTTTGGGGTCCCCCTGGGAGTGGCAAAACAACAATCGCCCGATTACTAGCAGATTTAAACGACCATAAATTTTTATCAATATCAGCAATATTTTCAGGTGTAGCAGATCTTAAAAAAATTTTTAAAAACGCAAGGCAGGATAGGGAGATCGGACGGGAAACTATACTTTTTGTAGATGAAATTCATCGTTTTAACAGGGTTCAACAAGACGGATTCCTACCCTATATTGAAGATGGAACAATAACTCTTATTGGTGCTACAACCGAAAACCCATCATTTGAACTAACACCGCCGCTTTTGTCGCGGGCCCAAATATTAGTTTTACACCGTCTTGATCATGAATCGTTGGAAAAACTCCTATTGAGGGCAGAAGTTGAATCTGAAAGAAAGTTACCAATTGATGAAGAAGCCCGAGTTGCTTTGCTAGAAATGGCAGATGGCGATGGAAGGTATCTTTTGAATGTTGCGGAAACAATTTTTCTAATACCGGAAAACAAAGTACTTGATAGGGCGGGGTTGGAGGAGATTGTCCAACGCCGTGCACCTTTATACGATCGGGGACAGGATAATCACTATAACCTTATTAGCGCTTTGCACAAATCATTGCGGAGCGCAGATGTTGATGCTTCATTATATTGGCTAGCCCGTATGTTGGTAGGAGGTGAAGATCCTATATTTATACTCCGTCGGCTTGTCCGTTTTTCTTCTGAAGATATAGGGATGGCAGACCCTAACGCTCTTCTACAGGCTTTAGCAGGCTGGGATAGTTTTGTACGCCTCGGTTCACCGGAAGGTGAACTAGCAATTGTTCAGGTTGTTTTGTATTTAGCGAGCGCGCCCAAATCCAATTCGGCTTATCGTGCTTTTTCTGCAGCAACTGCTGCTGCAAAATCTACGGGTTCTCTTATGCCCCCCAAAACAATTTTAAATGCGCCAACTGATTTAATGAAGAAACTTGGGTATGGTGAAGGTTATCAATATGATCATGACGCTCCTAATGGTTTTTCTGGACAAAATTGTTTTCCTGATGGCATGAAAAGGGAAAAGTTTTATAAACCGGTGGATATTGGGTTCGAGCGTGAAATAAAAAGACGATTGACCCAATGGGAATTGCTTCGCGGCATAAGTGAAAACGAATGAGATACAAAAATGTATATGATTTTAGCTATTGCACTCGGTGGTGCTTTGGGGGCCTTGAGTAGATATTTTGTAACAGGCTATATACAAAACCTGACGGATAATGAGTTTCCTTGGGGAACGTTAAGCGTCAATGTCATAGGCTGCGCGGTTCTCGGTGTTTTACTTTCACTAATTTCTAATACTTGGTCGCCTTCCGCAGAAATGCGGACATTTTGTATTGTTGGATTAATGGGGGCTTTTACCACCTTTTCAGCATTTTCAATTGAAGTTGTTCTGATGATTGAGAAAGGTCAGTGGTTAACCGCTGCGTGCTATATTATGTTATCCATAATTTGTTGTGTTGGTGCCACTATGGCGGCAATGGTAGCAACAAGGACGATCATCTAATGACAGGGGTACGTAACCGGCTAGTAAGCAGCGGGGAAAATGACCTGAGGCTTGATCGTTGGTTTAAACGCCATTTTCCTGAAATAAGTCATGGTTATTTAGAGAAACTCATGCGAACGGGACAGGTTCGTGTCGATGGGATACGGGTCAAATCTTCAACCCGTTTAGAAGAGGGACAAGTCATAAGGATACCCCCTTTTAACATAAAAACAAAAAGGAAGAGCCAGGAAAGGGGTACTAATCTCCCTAATACCAAGATTTCTATGGTTCAGTCTCTGGTTATTTATAGAGATGAAGACATTATCGTCGTTAACAAGCCGCCTGGATTGGCTGTGCAAGGAGGGAGCAAAATCTCATCCCACTTAGATGGATTATTGGATGGTTTAAAATTTGGTGCAGAAGAAAGACCTAAATTAGTTCATAGGCTCGATAAAGACACCGGTGGTCTTATGCTGCTAGCCCGTAATTCACTTGCGGCTGCCAATTTAGCCTCTGCGTTTCGAACCCGCGCTATAACCAAGGTATATTGGGCACTGGTGGTTGGTGTCCCTGAACCTCGAGAAGGGAGAATAAATGCGCCAATCTCCAAGAAAAGAAAGCACGGGATAGAAAAGATGAATTTTGATGAAGGAGGCGGACCACCTTCGGTTTCTGATTTCGCAACAATTGACACTGCGGGAAGACGAGTCGCATGGTTGGCCTTAAGACCGCGCACAGGGCGTACCCACCAACTTCGAGTACATTGTGAACTACTTGGAACCCCTATACTTGGAGATGGAAAATATGGTGGAAGGCAAGCATTCATCGATGGTCTCCCTTTGGTTCGAAAGCTGCATCTACACGCTCGGTCTTTAGAATTTAAACATCCGTCTGGCGATAAGATGTTCTTTGAGGCTCCGCTCTCGGCAGAGATGGGAAAGACATGGCAATTCTTTGGTTTCGATATCGATAGTGCCGCTAAAGTATTCACTGATAGGAATATAAAGGAAAAAGCTTAAATGTCCGAGCCTCTACGCGTAGTGGCCTTTGATTTAGATGGCACACTTTTAGACAGTGTAAACTCTATAGTTAACGGTGTGATTACCTGTTGGGATGCGTGTGGATTTCCAGTTCCCGATAAAGAACAAATCAGAAGAATTATCGGTCTGCCCTGGGAAGAGTCTATTAGAGAATTGTTGCCTGGAGCAGGAGAGAATGAATTTGCCCAAATTAAAGCCTATCATGCAGAGGTTGCAAACGGTGTTAGGCCCCGTCCAGAACGCCAGGAGCTCGTATTTCCGGGAATTATAGAGGTTCTAGATCAAATCGATTTGTCAGGATATTTGTTATCTGTAATTACCAGCCGCTCTTCGGGAAGATTGCATGAGCTACTGGATCATAACGGTATCGGTGAACGATTTATTATTTTGAAAACGACCGATAACGGGCCTGGTAAACCTAGTCCCTTTTTAATGAATCAAATGTTGTCCGAACTTGGAATAGATAAGAAAGACGCCGTGATGGTTGGGGATACAACTTTTGATATGTTAATGGCTCGCAATGCCGGTACAACGGCTATTGGAGTGACGTGGGGGGTTCATGAAGCTAAGGAACTTTCAGAAGCGGGAGCTCAGAAAATTATAGATAAAGTTTACAATTTACCGTCTGCAATAGACCTTCTTCTAAACCCCTAGTTTATTAATCATTTATTTATATTATGAAAAGATTTTATCAGAGAGTGGAGACAACTAAAAAATCTGAAGGTTGGATTATCCTTTTAGATGGTATGGGCCTTAAAACACCATTAAAACATCTGTTGGTGTTGCCGACAAATGCGCTTGCCAAGGCTATTCTGGATGAGTGGGTTGACCAAGAATCAGAGATTGACCCCTTAAACATGCCCTTGACGCGCTTTGCAAATTCGACAATTGATAGAACACAAGTGCTGCGCGAAGAAGCTATCGACGAAGTTATTAATTACGCAAAAACCGACGCATTGTGCTATCAAGTTGGTGAACCAAGAGATCTTTTTGAAAGACAGCAAAATGAATGGAGGCCTTTGCTGGAATGGTTAAGCGAAAAATGGGGTGTTCGTCTATTTATTACTGAGGGAATAATTCAAATTGAGCAACAGACGAAGACATTGGAGAAAGTCGAAACAATTGTCTCTTCATTTAATGATTTTGAACTTACATCCCTACATGCATTAACGATCAGTTGTGGATCAATTGTGATTGCCTTGGCACTAATTGGTGGCCATATCGATACGGACCGGGCCCTACGTTGTGCAACGCTTGAAGAACTTTACCAAATGAATTTATGGGGAATTGATCCTGAGACAGTTCGTCGACATAAAAAACTTAATCAAGATATCATCACTGCCAATCAGTTTTATACCCTCGCTTCAAACTAAGATAATTTGTTACCTATATAATTTTTCAAGAAATATTTTGAAGAATATTAGAACTATTTTCGGCTTGGTACCCAAACACGGAGTAGAAATGTTTTTTTAAAAAATAGGTAACTTCGGTGACATCAGTTTCGACTCCTAAATCTAACAATGAAGTCACCCCATGTTCTTTAATTCCACAGGGAACAATACCTGAATAATGTTGTAGATCAGGATTAATATTGATTGAAATTCCATGATAGGTAACCCACTTTCGGACTCGTACGCCTATTGCCGCAATTTTCGTTTCTAGTTTTTGTTTATCGTTCTCAGTTGCTTTTGCTACCCAAATACCCACACGACCTTTTCGTCTTTGGCCTACTATATTAAATTCGGCCAGTGTATCTATAATCCATTGTTCTAGGTCGTATATATATTTTCTAATATCGTTATTCCGTTGGTTTAAATCAATCAAGGTATACGCAATAAGCTGTCCCGGACCATGATAGGTATACCGGCCACCTCTGCCGGTTTGAAATACAGGGAACCTTGTAGTATCCAGTAGTTCGGATTTAGCTGCAGCTGTACCGGCAGTATAAATTGGAGGATGTTGAAGTAACCAGATCCGTTCTGGTTCTAATCCTTCGCGAATCGCAGAGACCATTTTTTCCATCTCAGTGACTGCAAACTTATAGTCGGTCAATTCGCTTGAGGCTTCTTTCCAATATATCGAATTTTTTAACATTTTATTACTTAGTCTTGCGATAACGTTGGCAATTTGGTATCTCCCGCCCCAGTATGGATGCCTTGTTGCAGAAATACTAATGAATTTGCGGTCGTGGCGGAACTGGTAGACGCGCAGCGTTGAGGTCGCTGTGGGAGAA
>CAZCKO010000100.1:0-6715 GCA_964499275.1 uncultured Rhodospirillaceae bacterium | reverse complement strand
CCGCCAGCTTACGGACCATCGACTCATTTAGATCAAATTTTGCCATCAGGCCTCCTTTTTATCAAAAATTAACCGGGATATCGCGTCTATAGCTAATAAATAACCATGTGCACCAAACCCACAAATTACACCATTTGCCACGGGTGAAACATAAGAATGTTGCCTGAAAGGTTCCCGGCTATAAATATTGGATAAATGGATCTCTATTATTGGTTCTTGGTATTGCTTCAGCGCATCTAGAATTGCAACAGATGTGTGGGTATATGCAGCAGGGTTAATAAGAAGACCTTTGGTGGTCTCCACTGCCAACTGGATGTAATCGACAAGCTCGCCCTCGCTATTACTTTGCTGAAAGCTTACTTCAAGTCCAATAGACTCTGCCTTATTTTTACAAATTTGTTCGATCTCCGAGAGCGTATTATTACCGTATAACTCAGGTTCACGGGTTCCCAGGAGGTTTAGATTCGGTCCATTTAAAATAAGTATCTTTGGCATTTCGAATTTCGAATATTGAGAAATTTAAATATTAACTTAGATTACGGTTATAGCACCTGTGCATTATAGGCAATCAAACTATTCAATTTTGGACAAGTGTATACGCCAAAGTTTAAGAATCAATTTTAGGAATTAATTTTGTCGACAAATAAAATTCATCAATTTCTTTCTCAGCAGACATTGGAAACCCCTTTCCTAGTTGTTGATTTGGATATTGTCGCTAAAAATTATTTGACGCTCTCTAATCAATTACCAGGGGTAGAAATTTTTTACGCCGTTAAAGCCAACCCAGCTGCACCGATTCTGGAGGTATTACGTGACCTCGGAAGTAATTTTGATACAGCGAGTATCTATGAAATACAGAAATGCCTAGAACTAGGTATTGAACCTCAGCGGCTTTCTTTCGGTCATACTGTTAAAAAAGAGATAGATATACGTAAGGCATTTGATTTCGGTATCCGATACTTCGCATTTGATAGTGTTCCTGAGTTAGAAAAACTTTCGCGCGCCGCACCAAATTCATTTGTCTTTTGTCGTTTTTTAACACCTAATGATGGAGCAGAATGGCCGCTAACAGATAAGTTTGGGTGTAATCCAGAGTTTGCGGTTGATCTTCTTTGCAAGGCCGTAGATTTTGGTCTCAGACCCATAGGGGTGTCGTTTCATGTAGGTTCACAACAACGAAACCCTTCAAATTGGGGCATTGCATTGGAGCAAGCGAAAGGAATTTTTGCTGCAACTGCTAAACGAGGATTAGCACTTTCCTATCTCAATCTTGGTGGTGGGTTCCCTTCTCAATACCGGGGCCCCGTGTGTGAATTGAAGACGCATACAAATGCAATTAAAAATGGGATGAAAAATTATTTTGGTGAAACAGTTGACCGGACGATAGTTGAGCCCGGGCGTTTCATTGTCGGAGATGCAGGCATAATCCAAAGCGAAGTTGTTTTAATTTCTCAAAAATCTACCGAAGAACAAAAACGTTGGGTTTATTTAGATATTGGGAGATTTGGAGGTTTGCCCGAAGTTCTTGATGAAGCCATTAAATATAAAATTAAAACGCCACATGATGGTAAAATGGTTGGTCCCGTGATTATTGCGGGGCCAACATGTGATGAGGTGGATATTCTGTACGATAAAACAGGTTATGAATTACCAATTGAGCTATCTATAGGGGATCGTGTAGATATTCTAAGCGCGGGTGCGTATTCCGCTAGCTATAGTTCTGTGGGATTCAATGGTTTTCCACCTTTAAAAGAGTATTATATTTAATTTAATATATAGGAAGTTTAAGTAGTTCCATATTTGGCAGGCTTGGGTAAGAGATGAAACTATATAGTTACTTTAGATCCTCTGCAGCTTTCAGAGTTAGGATAGCGATAAATTTGAAGGGTTTATCTTACGATACCGAGTTAGTGGACCTTTCGACTGGGGCGCACCTCTCGGGTAAATACAAAATTGTTAATTCTCAGGGGCGAGTGCCAACATTAATTCATAAAGATAAAATTTTTATACAATCAATTAGCATAATTGAATATTTAGAAGAGGCCTACCCAACGCCCTCTTTGTTACCCTCTGCTATAGAAGAACGCGCTTGGGTGAGAGCAATAGCTAACATTATAGCATGTGATATACATCCTTTAAATAACCTGGCAGTTCTTAACTACCTTACAGGAGAATTATCAATTGGTAATGAGCAAAAATTGGAATGGTATCGACATTGGGTTGCCGAAGGTCTTGAGGCTATAGAAAGAATGCTATCAGAAAATCCGAATAGGAAAGAGTTTTGCTATGGTGATAAACCTGGATTGGCGGATATTTGTTTAGTGCCGCAGGTTTTCAATGCACAAAGGTTCGAATGTGACCTTTCAGGATATCCTCTCATCGAGGGAATTTTCAATTCATGTATGAAGTTGGAAGCCTTTGATTTAGCTCAGCCTTCTAAACAGCCTGAAGCAGAAAGCATTAATTGAATAAATTAAATTTATTCAATTTCTAGATTGGTAATCAATATCCTTCTTAAGGTCTTCTGTTCTAAGCCAAGCGGGTGACCCTACCTTTAATAATTTTAGGGCTCGCTTGGCCTGTGCTAGTGCTAGGCGATTGCGCCCGAGTAAAATGTTATATTCAGCGAGCGACCAGGCTGCTAAACCGAATTCATTTTTGCGCCCATACAGGGTGCCAGCGAGACGCCACGTAGGTGCAAAAGCAGGGTCAAATTTTAACGACTGTTTGGTATGAAATAAGGCACGGTCATTTAGCTCAGGTTGACCCATTTCGGTCATAACATGGGCAAGACTGCTTCGTATCAATGGTGCTCTGGGCAATAAACGTACTGCTTTTTGATATACAATCATCGCATCTTTTAAGAGACCATTTTCAAAAAGCATTTGAGCTTTCAGCTCTATGAAAAAAGGGTCTGAAGGGTATTCAGCAATTAATGAGTCGATCGCAGGTAATGCCTTCGCGAGGTTAGCTTGTCGAAACAATGCAATGGCCCTTGCATAACGCGCTGGTAGGGTCTGACGATGTTCTGAATATTTTTCAAGTGTTTTTTCAGGCGGGTCTATAAACGCATCTAGTTTTGCGATCATTCGTAGTTGTTTTGCAACGATGTGGGTAGGTAAATTATTATTAGATTGGGATGAATTCTTAACGTGATTTTCCATAAAACGTATACGTGACTGGGTTAGAGGGTGGCTTCTTACATAAGGGTCCTGATTAGAACTTTGTAGGAATTCTTGACCGGCTAAAACATTCAGCAATTCTAATAATCCGTTTCCGGATACACCAATTTTATCAAGGTATTTAGCAGCAGCCTGATCGGCTGCTTGTTCTTGGCCTCGGCTGAAATTCAGAAAAGATCTTTCAGCTAAGTGCTCACCACCTGAGGTGACCGCTATTGCACCTGCAGGATTTTTAACCACGGCACTTAATGCGAGCCCCATGATTTGAGAAATAAAGGCCGTAGTTTTTGCCTTCTTAATTTTTCTATGTAAACGAATGAGGTGCCCACCGGCAATATGCCCTATTTCGTGCGCAATAACTCCCATAATTTGCTCCGCATTTTTACTCTGTCTAAGCAAACCTGTTGTCAAAAAAAGTTTTTGCCCCTTAGCGACATAAGCATTAATCGCAGGATCATTTATAATATGGGTTTTTAAGGTGTCATCTGTTATACCCGCGACCTGCAGGATGGGTTTTGTGTACATACTGATGGTATTTTCAATTTCAGTGTCGCGTATTAAACGAATGCCATCTGCTCTTGATAAAGAAGGGTCGGTGAGGCAAAGACATATCAAGATGGCCAGATAAAGAATTTGAATTATAAATTTGTTTTGTAGCACAGGTAAATGCCTCTATATCATTGATATAATTAAGGACGGAACGGCTATGCGTCAATGCGTGATAATCTTGGCAATTCTACTTTTGTATGGTTGTTCAGGTAAATATAATCAAACACAAATTGGGGGTATCGGACATTTATCCTCATATTTTGGTGGTGTTGCAGCTGACGAGGCACGTGCTGCCCTGGTTGGTCGTGACATCCTTTCCGCTGGAGGTACCTCTGCGGATGCAGCGGTCGCGATGGCTTTTGCATTGATGGTCAGTAGACCAGATGCTGCTGGGCCCGGCGGAGGTGGTGTTTGCGTGCATTATAATAGCGCTAAAAACCAAGCAGATAGTTTGGAATTTCTTCCGAGAACTCCTACCAAACAGACGCCTGGGGGTTATCGCGCTACGATGATTCCCGGCAGTTTTCGGGGGTTATACGCTTTATATGCACACTATGGAAAACTTCGGTGGGAACAATTAGTGAAACCAGCGGAAAAAGCTGCGAGGTTCGGTTGGCCTGTTTCAAAAGGACTTAAATCTGCTTTGAATGAAGGAGGTCATTATGCTCTCAAAGATAATTATGCCCGTAAATTATTTACTAATTTCAAGAATCAATTCTTATCAACTGGAGAAATTATCGAACAATTCGAGTTAGCTGCAACTCTTAGTATTATTCGACACCAAGGGCCAGGATATTTTTATTCCGGCCCACTAGCTCGAGCATTTATTAAGGGAGTTAAAGAATCAGGTGGTTGGTTATCGAACGAGAGCTTACGGATGTATCGGCCAGTATGGAATAAGACCCTAAAAGCCAAAGCTGGACATAATATATTGCATTTTCCACTCGTTGAAGGGCTGGGGACGAACTTTACATATGAAATTTGGAACCAATTAAAGAATCGGCATGGTTTCGTATCTCTATCTGAATCTAATAAAGCTAAAATTTTTATATCTGCTGCTAGAAAGAGTGGCTTTCTTAATATTGAGAGAAAAGTTGGAAATGGCGGGTCTGTTGGATTAATTGCTATGGATGTTTCTGGTAACGCTACATCTTGTGTTTTAACAATGAATCAACCATTTGGATTAGGGTATATGGCTGGTAGCACCGGTATAATCGAATCCGCTCCGTCAACTGAAAACAACAACTTAAATATTGCTCCGGTGATAATGGCAAATAAAAATTTGTCGGAAGCCTATCTTGCCGCAACTGCGGCTGGTGATCCATACGCTGGTATAGCTCTCGCTTCAACTCTGATACGACTTTTAAATGGTAGTACACTATTAGAAGAGGCACTTTCGAAACCACGGTATGTACCAGGCATTAAAGAGAATAAAATAATCGTAGAGAAAACTCTTCCTAAAGAAGAATTAGAAACATTAATTCAAAAGGGGTTAGATCCTTCTCATGCATTAAGGTCTATTGGGCGGGTCAATATAGTCTATTGCGAAATGGGAATTGTTACAGGACCTAGAAGTTGTGTAGTACGAACGGATCCTAGAACAGCCGCCTATGGCGTAAATTCGGAGCATTAATTGATGGCGCTTAAAAATTCGGGACGTGGAAAAATTCCGCCATTTATGGTTATGGACGTTTTACGGGCGGCCAATAGGCGGCAAGAAGAAGGTAAAAATGTCTTACATTTGGAATTGGGACAGCCTGCAACGGGTGCACCCAAGGGAGTTGTGGAACTAGCCCATCGAATGCTGGACAAGGATTTACTCGGTTACACAGAAGCATTTGGAATGATGTCAGTTCGTAAAAGAATTTCCCAATATTACATGAGTTTGTACAAACTAGATATAGAACCTGAACGCATCATAATAACAACCGGCTCGTCCGGAGGCTTTGTATTAGCATTTACCTCGGCATTTGATACGGGGGATAAAGTGGCCATTGCTGACCCAGGGTACCCGGGCTCTAGAAATATTCTATTAGGGTTAGGTATTGAGCCTGTGTTGGTACCTACGGGCGAAGAAACTCGTTTCCAACCAACACCTAAATTGCTTGATCAGATTGAAAGCGATCTGGATGGTTTGATTGTTGCTAGCCCATCTAACCCGACAGGGACGATGCTAGGTGAAAAAGAATTGAGGGTGTTGTCAAACTATTGCCGTGATAGAGGCATAAGACTGATTTCAGATGAAATTTATCATGGTATTACATACCGCCACCCTGGTGTATCAGCATTGCAGTTCAATCCGGATTCAATTGTAGTTAACAGCTTTTCAAAATATTTTTCTATGACTGGTTGGCGTGTGGGTTGGATGATCGTACCGCCTGATTTAATAAGAAGTATCGAATGTTTAGCACAAAACTTGTACATTTCTGCACCGACACTATCCCAATTTGGTGCATTTGCAGCTTTTGACTGTACAGAGGAATTGGATGCAAATGTCAAAAGATATGAACAAAATAGGAAAATCTTATTATCTGAGCTACCTAAAGCAGGGTTTACCCAGTTAGCACCTGTTGATGGTGCGTTTTACATCTACTCTGATATATCTAATTTGACCAATAACAGTGAAAAATTTTGCCAGAAAATTCTCGACGATACAGGTGTTGCTATTACACCTGGCACGGACTTTGACCAAGGGCGGGGAAATGCTTTCGTACGATTTTCGTTTTCTGGTCCTACCCATGCTATAAAGGAGGCTGCTGATCGCCTCAAGGATTGGATGGCAAGGGAGCGTTCAAGTTAAACTTCTTTACTGGGTCATCCGTTTCCACCAGCCACGTTTAGGTGACGACTCTGAATTAGCTGCGTTTTCACTTTTATTAGGATCACTATCATTATTCGATTTTTGGTCTGTAGATTTAGAATTATCTTCAGATAAAATTTTAGACTTGGGTGACTTACTATCCTCGTCCAATGAATTGTTTTTG
>CAZCKO010000099.1:0-7066 GCA_964499275.1 uncultured Rhodospirillaceae bacterium | reverse complement strand
AAGGATGGCTTAGATGGAGTGGTAAATCTATCAGGGTGCGGCTGCTATTAGCGAAGAAGCTAATTCTTCTGGTGAGTCAATCATTACATCGTGACCAGATCTAATTTCTTCGTAACACCATTCAGGATCATTCCTACAAAATTCGGCAAATGGCTCAAACGGTGATGTCGTATAAAGTGTAGCTTTTATAAATTTTTTGTGTCTAATTTTTTTCCAATTATTTGTCAGTTTAATAGGTTGTGTCATGGTAGCATAGGGGTGATCGACACACAGGCGATCAACCCATTCCCTATCCTCATGTTTTTGCACCATAAAACTCATCGCGTTTCGCGGTGGAGCCTTCCAGCCTTCTCCTTTTTCTTTAACTAAAATATCCATATCTGATAGGCGTTCCTTGGGCAGCAAGTCACGCTGAGACTTTCCATTTTCTGGAATAAAGGCGTCAAGATATACCACTGAAGCAATTCGGCTGGTTATGCGGTCGGCAACACCCGTTATGACGACGCCACCATATGAATGACCGCAAAGGACTACGTTTGTAAGTTCTTCAGTTTCTATGGCTCTGACAATATCTAAAATGTGTGTGTCTAGGTTTATATCCCGGGATAACAAATGGGACCTGTTGCCCAATCCTGTTAATGTTGGGGTACAGACAATATGACCTTCTCTAAGAAGTAAATTTTTCACTCGTTTCCAACACCAGCCGCCATGCCATGCGCCGTGTACTAATACAAAATTACTCAATCAGGTTGCTCCCTAATCTTATACTATTACTTTATTTTAATGATCCACTTGAGGTTCATAAGCAATATTATTACCCAAACCAGTTACAAACATTGAGTGCCTTAGAATCCTTGACCCTAATTTTATTTGTTGCATTTAAGTTCAATATAATTGAAATGTGTTTGAATCAATCTAGCTTGGCGACAATTTAATTTGGTATGGTTCATTTCCATATTGAAAATGCCATTCCGCAGCCCGTACCCGCAGGAGTCCGATAACATGGTTGGTAATCTTTCCAGTGCATAGTTAAACCGTCAACTGCGCCAAATACCGTCAGCCAATTCCTAATTTCTGAATTACCACTTTTAAGTTTATTTATTGGGATTGAAGATAGAAACTTTGTGTCTTTATTTTGCATCGCATCAAGTAATTCACGATCGAAAGGTTCATCAATCGTAAAATGACTTAAACCGCCTGATGCTATTATGCCAATACGCAAATCCTCCGAAAAGCATTGAATTCCATTTCTAATCGCCAGCCCTAATTGAATACATCGTGCGGGCCTTGGCTGATTTGGTGGATAATAGGTATTTAGGATAATTGGTACTATGGGAATGATGTTTTGTTGCATCAGCCTTCGGTGCACAAAACCGAAGGCGTGTCCCTCACCGCGATCTTTTCCTAACCGATCAGAATGGCTGATATCAAAATGATGTTCGATGAGGTGATCAGCTAAATGCAATGCTAAACTACTTGCGACAGGATAGTCACGGTTGCGATTTTTTTCGTGGAATTGTGAACGAGCTGTTTTCCAAAATTCTGGCGCATTATCAGGGAGTTGAAGAGTATGATTTTGGATAGTATTGCCAGTGTATACGAGTATAGCGGGCATATTTTCATCGTGGTATTGTTCTTTTTGATCATCTCCAACGATAACTAAAGCATCAAGGTCCGCACCCGCTATTTCTGAAACAAGCTTTTCTATGCTTTGATGGCAGTTTTGTATTCGTGAAGAAATACTGGCTTTACTTATATCCTTCTGGAATTGTCCATCACGGCTTTTTAGAAGTTCCTCGTAACTGCAGGCGGTTCCATCTGTTTGGAAGTGCTCTAAATTTTTATCACGTTGGGCAAGGTAAATATAATTTTTAGTGGATACGTTTAAAGCAGGGCTATGGGAAGACCCTATCCCAAGTACTAAATCTGCCATGCTTAAATTATCTCTTATTTACTACGAAAATTTGGCCAGTGTTCGATAACCCTAGAAGTTATACCAGTGGTACTGGTTTGCCCAAATGTTTTTATTAAGGACGACTTGCAAAATCTTTTTTTTCACGGAAGACTTGTAATAGAGCGTTGTTTTCAAGGTTTGGTGAATAGGAGATTACCATGCATTTTACGACGTTTGGGTATATAACCATAAATTAAATATGATTAAATAGGCATATTAGCGGACGGTTTTAAAAAATAATCAGGGAGAAGTCTCATGTTCGGGAAGAGTTGTTTAGCAACTTCAGTAGGCACCTTAATTTTGGTTTTAGGGTTTTCTTTTACCTCATCAGCGCAACAAGCAGTGCGGATAGGCACCTCTAGTGTTGGCAGTACGTTTTATACCATTGCAGTTGGTATGTCGCAGATAATTCAAAAACATTCGGGACTAAATGTATCTGTGGAATCGCTCGGTGGTTCTCACGCAAATATGTTCGGAGTAGCACGGGGTAAAACAGATTTTGCGATGGGGAATTCAGGAGCTACCTTTGATAGATATCACGGAAATAAACCGTTTAAAAAGGCGTTTAATCTTCGACTTGTCGCTCAGGGACAAAATAGTTATCGCGGCATGTTCGTTACCACAAGCTCCGGGATTACTAAGGTGGAACAGTTAGTTGGAAAGACTGTTGCTGGTAAACGTAAACCTTTGCCTGAACTGGAGAAGCTTCTTAACGCGATGATAAAAGTCTATGGTTTGCCCAAGGATAAAATTAAGGTTGTTTCCAGTAGAAATTTAGGCGAAGTAAATAGAGTACTTCGTGCGGGCAGCGTGCATGCTGCTGCCTATCCATTTTCTGAGCGCCAGCCGGTTATCACAAAACTTTTTAATGATGGAGTTATCAAGCCTCTGATTTCCACGCCAGAAAAATATGCCGAGATGATGAAGTTGCTGCCTAAGATGTTCTTTAAGGCCAAAATTGCAGCGAATAACTGGAAAAATCAGCCAAAGGGCTTTCTGACCTTTGGTCTTAGCACACACCTTGTAACAAGCGAGAAACAAGACGCAGAGACGGTCTATAAAGTCACAAAGGCATTGTTGGGGAATAACAAAGAGTTCCGAAAATACCACGGTGCTGCCCGTCACTGGAATACAAAAAGAACGCTTACCAGCCCTACGGTGCCATTTCATTCGGGTGCCATTCGTTATTTCAAGGAAATAGGGGTTTGGAACTCTAAATTAGCGGCTCACCAGGCAAAACTCTTAAGTCGAAAATAATTATCGTTATTTTTAAATATACGTGCGGGCTGCTGGAGCCCGCACTTAATCTATTTATTTGTTCTTTAATTGGACTGAGGTAATGGCCAAGCTTTCCCCTTTAACCTGGATTACCGGGATCATAGGTATTTATCATCTAACAATAATCGGACAATTACCTACTTGGTTAGGGCTTTTTTTACCGAACCAAATCCATCTGGCAATTAGCGCGACTTGTGCTTTATTTTTAATTTTCAGCCTTAGGCGTGCAGGAGAAAAACATGCTTCGCCGCATGGAACTGAGAAGGTTGAAGGTAATAAAGCAATTCCCTGGTATGACTATGCACTGATGCTAAGTACGGCCGTCGGTGCCGGCTTTGTTATGTTTTTTTTCGATGAGATAGATGACTACGGGATGTACGGGGAACTAGATACTAAAGGGATTATCGTCGCCCTATGCTTGGTTATTCCTCTTTTTGAAGGTATTCGTCGGACAACCGGTTGGGCATTACCGATCATTATCTTTACTTTCGTTTTAGGGACAATATTTCAGCAATTTTTACCCGGGCTGCTTTACGGTAAGGGTTACCCGATAGAAAGATTACTATTTAGCTCATATGTTGGTGAGAGCGGAATTTTTGGGCTTCCACTTAACGTCGCTGCTAATATTGTAATTGTATTTCTAATCTTTGGGGCATTGATGCAAGGTGCAGGTGCCGGTAGATGGTTTATCGATTTAGCGTTAGCACTTTCAGGTTGGAGTAGAGGTGGGCCCGCGAAGGCCGCGGTCCTGTCGAGTGCTTTATTCGGTTCAATTTCCGGCTCACCGTCCGGAAATGCGGCCACGACTGGGGTATTTACAATCCCAATGATGAAGGAAATTGGATACCGTCCAGCGTTTGCGGGTGCCGTTGAAGCCGTTGCATCCACAGGGGGACAGATTTTGCCTCCAGTCATGGGTGCCATAGCTTTCGTGATGGCAGAGTGGATTGAAGTTTCTTATACAACGGTTGTTATCGCTGCAGCTGTTCCGGCACTTCTTTATTTTCTTATTGTGTTTGTTTCGGTTCATTTGCAGGCTGTAAAGGACGGTATCCCGCCCTTGCCAAGAAATGAACTGCCAGACTTTTGGAAAGCACTGGCCCGAGGTTGGTTTTATTTAATACCTATTTTTGCGTTAATATATTTGTTGTTGGTCAAAGGTTACCCCCCCGGAATGGCAGCAATGTTTTCTTGTGGTGTTGTCATCCCTTGTAGTTTCCTATCTCGCAATAAAAAGCATTGGTTAACTCTGCCACGGATCATGGGAGCTATTGAAGATGGGGTTAAGCGATGGGTTGTAGTCGCAGCGATCACGGGCGCAGTTGGAATTATGATCGGTGCATTAGAACTTAGCGGTGTTGGCATAAAATTGTCGGGATTTATCGTAGATCTTGCTGGTGGCAATCTCTATTTAGCATTGTTTTTTATTGGGTTTGCTAGCCTGATAGTTGGAATGGGGCTTGACGCCATTCCCGCCTATATTACTCTTGCGACATTGATGGCTCCTGCTCTGATTACGCTCGGTGTTCCTGACATTGCTGCTCATCTTTTCGTAGTTTATTGGGGCTTAGCTTCTTTCTTTACACCTCCTATGTGCATTGTAGTCTATGTTACTATTGGGCTCTCAGGTAGTCGTGTTTGGGAAACTGGTTGGGAAGCTGTTAAAATTGGAATAGCGTCATTTTTAATACCCTTTGGTTTCGCATTAAACCCTGCACTTATGCTTCGGGGGTCACTAACAGAAATTGGCTGGGCCGTAAGTGCAGCGGCGGTTGGGGCCGTGTTTGTAGCGTGCGGTGCTAGGGGGTTTGCACTTCGTAACATGGGTGTTGTAGAACGTCTCATATTTGTAGCGGGAGGCGCCTGTTTATTAGCTCCTGGGATACAATTATCCAGTATAGGATTTGGGATAGTATTTTCTTTGCTATGTTTGCAATGGTTACGAACTCGAATGAATTTTTTGCAGTGATAAATTACAAGGGATAAAGTTATAATACAAAAAAGAACCCGATTCCTTAATAATATTTAAAGAATTGTATTTTAACGGGGAGTAGCATTACGACCATTAAATGCCAGGTTTCAAAGGCCGGAGACAAAACAAATGCTTTCAACAAAAGACAATAACATCTTGACAAAAGTTGGGCCGGGGGCGCCCGCTGGAGAGTGGCTGAGGAGGTTTTGGCATCCAATAGCAATTTCTGACAAATGGACAGGGATCAAAACACATTGGGATTATGATGGACCCATTACGTTTAATAATGAAGTAGGCACAGTGGGTAGCTGGGCAGACAGGTTAGCAAATTTTAAAGGTCAACCGACGCCGGTAAAAATTTTGGGTGAAGAACTTGTTCTCTTTCGGGATGGAAAGGGCAGGCCCGGGCTAATTGACAAGTTTTGTCCTCACCGCGGTGCGTCTATGGAGTTCGGACGAATAATAGAAGATGGAATTGCCTGTTGTTATCATGGTTGGTCCTTTGACGTTGCGGGAAATTGTTTAGGTATGCCCGCAGAACCGGATGCAAGTTCGTTTATGGATAAGGTAAAACAACCAGCCTATCCAGTAGAGGAAATGGGTGGTCTTTTATGGACTTATATGGGGCCGGGAGAACCACCAGTTCTGCCTAGGTTTGATGTTTTTGCAAGAGAAGATGGGATTCGCGCGGTCGAAAATTTTGGATTATGGCCAGCTAATTATTTTCAAGTTTGTGAAAATACTGTGGATCAAGCCCACACTAATATTCTCCATGGGGGTGCAGGAGGCGAGAGGTCTGATATTTGGGGTTCAGAGCTGCCCCAGACTAAATGGGAACTGATGGAACACGGGATAAAATGTACCGCCAATCGTAGCGCTATGAATTATAACAGGGCAACTAGTTATATATTACCAACAATGGCACGATTACCTCAGCCTTGGCCGGGTGGAAAGTTTAAATGGCCTAGGCTATCTGCCAACTGGCGCACCCCAGTTGATGATAATCATACATTGGTGTTGAGTGTTTGTTTTACTCCAGAAATTGATGGACAACTCCCGAAATTACCGGAGGGCATGACATTTCACGTGGGAGACACTTTACTTGTCCATCGTGAACAAGATTATCAGGCAATAGTCAGCCAGGGAAATGTATTTGACCGATCTACAGAGCGTTTAGGGAAGTCTGACGAAGGAGTTATCTTACTCCGTAAGACGGTCCTCGAGGGTATAGAGGCGGTCCAGAAAGGAGAAGATCCGTTGGGAGTAAGGCGATCCAGTGGCCGTAATGAAATTATTGATCTTTCTAGTGTCGCGTTTGATGGCTTGAATGAGGCTGTAACTGGTTGACACTAAATGAAGATCATAGGCCCATAGCCGGAAGGCTAGAGAAAAAATTTTTCCTCATAACAACAAAAAGTCTTTGGCTATGTCTGGAAACAGAACAGAAACGTTTTTGATTGGCATATTCGCCAGGTTTTTTTATTTAAAATTGATTGAGCTGGAACCTGGCGATAAATTTATTTCATCAATAATTGTACCGCTTCGGGTATTCAAAAATTCAAAGACAATTTTTGCGATATCATTTGGTTCTATAGCGTTGTTTTTTAAATCACCGGGTTCAAAATCCAAACTGTCAAAAAATGGGCTTCTTACTAAACCCGGGTTTATCAGGCAAACTCTTACGCCAGAAGAACCAACTTCATCTCTTAAAGCCTGAGCAAAACCCCTCAAACCAAATTTTGCAGCCGAATAGAGTGTCGCTTTTCTTTTTCCTGCTAAAGCTGCTTCAGACCCCATAATTATAACATCACCAGCGCCATAACCTTTAAAGTGCCTAGTGATATGACGGCACAAAATTATTT
>CAZCKO010000098.1:0-7163 GCA_964499275.1 uncultured Rhodospirillaceae bacterium | reverse complement strand
ATTTTTACAATTCCCATTATACATTTCATTGTGGTTGATTTTCCGGCGCCATTTCTTCCCATAAGGGCGACGACCTCCCCGGAACTTATTTGTAAAGCAACATCAGCAAGTATATGGGCGCGCCCATAATAGCTATTAAGCCCATCAATATTTAAAATGGAGTCACCCGTGTTAAATACCATCGTTAAATTCAACGCCTTTTATCTTAACAAGTAATTGAACCGAGAGATCTTCCAATTGTCAAACTTCTACGATTTCTCAATCCGAGAAAAATTCAATTCAACTTCTTCAAGGTGTCCAAGCACGTACTAATCAACTTTATTTAAATACAGTATTGTGGACAAAGAGATATTCTTAACTGTATACCCTTTTTATGAAAAATTTTATTCATAATTCACTACCCGCACGAGTTATCTTTGGAAATGGGAGTATCCAATTATTAGGGAGTGAAATAACCAAATTAGGTGCAAAATCCCCTCTTTTCTGTTGTACTCCAGGTAGAGAGAATGAATCAAAATTTCTTATAGAAAGCCTGAATTTAGTAAACGCTAAGCTGTGTCCGATTGCGGAACAATATATCCCCTTA
Source organism: uncultured Rhodospirillaceae bacterium (assembly GCA_964499275.1). Classification (GTDB taxonomy): domain Bacteria; phylum Pseudomonadota; class Alphaproteobacteria; order MPNO01; family UBA2964; genus UBA2964. Next base: position 6,577 of record CAZCKO010000098.1, on the reverse strand, counting down.
CCAATGGTGAAAGAGGGACGCCGTATAGCAAAGAAACACCGGGCGGATTGTGCTGTTTCCTACGGTGGCGGTACCGCTGTTGGACTGGCAAAAGCTATTGCTCTTGAGCAGGAAATTCCCATTATTTCAGTAGTTACGACTTTTTCGGGCTCGGAGACCACCGACCTTCAAGCTATTCTTACTGACGGTTTGCGTGTCGGCTACAAATCCGAATGGATACTTCCAAAAATAATAATTTATGACCCTGAAACAGCCATGGGAGTCCCCGTTGAAATATTGATTCCCAGTGGAGTGAATGCAATCGCGCATGGAGTAGAATCCTGTTATTCTCAAGGAGCAACGCCAGTAAACAATTTAATTGCTGGCGAAGGTATTAGCGCAATGGCCTCGGCGTTAAAGAGAATTTCTTCCGGGGAAGACAATTCGAATGCGCGAGGCGATGGACTATATGGCGCTTGGCTGTGTGGGACTTCCTTAGGGTCGGCAGGCGTAGCCTTACACCACAAATTTGCCCACGTACTGGGAAGTACATTTGGTCTAGAACATTCTATGGTTCACACTGCAGCCTTACCATACAGTGTTGCCTATACAGCCCCTGGAGCACCGGATGCAATGATGCATATATCTGCGGCTCTTGGCTCAAATGGAACACCAGCAGCAACTGCTCTTTATGAATTAAATAAAGAAATTGGAGCGCCAACGTCACTTAAGGAAATTGGAATGCCACTAGAAGGAATTGAAAAAGCAGCAAAAATGATTGCAGAAAACCCTTATCCAAACCCGGTACCCGTAAAATACGACCTAATTTTTTCTATGATTGAAGATGCTTGGTATGGACGACCGCCCAAAACATAAACAATTAAGGGTCAGGCCGCAAAAGTTGTACCACTGCCAAGGTATATCTCTTTAACCTGCTTATCATTTCGCACCACATTTGGTATACCTTGAGCTATCACCGCGCCTCGGTTTAGAACCATAACTTCATCAGCATGGCTAAAGACAACGTCCATATCGTGTTCAGTGAACAACACACTAATATCCCGTTCCTTAACAATTTCTGCAGTAAGTTCCATCAACCCTATTCGTTCTCGTGGCGCCATACCTGCTGTTGGTTCGTCCATCAGCAATAATTTGGGTTCGTTTCCTAAAGCCATCGCTAGTTCAACTCTCTTCAGGTCACCATAAGCTAATATAGCACAGGATCTTTTAGCTTGTTCAGCCATTCCAACACGCTCGAGCAGCGCCATCGACTCTTCAAAGTATAGGTCTCGAACTAGAGTTTTAACTGCAATATTTTTTTTATTGTGAGACAATAGTGTCATTTGAATATTTTCAAGAACTGTCATTGATCCAAAGGTGGCTGTAATTTGAAAAGTTCTTCCGACTCCTAAACGCCAAATTTCTCTTGGGGTTAAACCCAGCAATTCCTTTTCTTCCAGCTTTACACTACCCGCATCTGGAGAGAGTTGACCATTGAGCAGGTTAAAACAGGTTGTTTTTCCAGCACCATTTGGGCCTATCATCGCGAGCAATTTTCCAGACTCAACTTGGAAAGAAACATCGTTTACGGCCTTTACTCCACCAAACGTTTTTATAAGATTATGGGCTGAAAGTATTATGGCCATCAATGCAGGCTCTCTGGTTTAAACTTTTCTCTAACATACCCAACAATGCCTTGCGGAAATATAATTACCAAAGTTAATATAATCCCTCCAAGAATAGATCGCCAAAACCATACTTCGTTTGAAGAAAGCCAGTCTGTTAACCCCGTAAGGGCAGCTGCTCCAACGATTGGACCGGTAAGAGTTTTTACTCCTCCTAATAAGACCATCATCAAACCATCAATAGATTGTGGAATGGCAACCTGATCGGGGAATACGCTCCCCTTTGAAAAGACATAAATTGATCCAGCTAAGCCAGCAAACCCCCCAGCAAATATAAATGCAAGCCACTGCTGACGCTGGACATCAATTCCGATTGCATCAGACCGAAGTGGTGAATCTCTTCCAGCTCGAGTTAAATATCCAAAAGGCGTAAACAATGTCCGTCTTAAAATGAATACACATCCGAGGGTGAGTATTAGCGAAAAGTAGTAATAAGAGAATTTGGAGGAAAGCCATTCGGAAGGCCATATATTAAGAATTCCGTCATCACCATAGGTAAAGTCACTCCATTGAAAAACAATCGACCAGGTAATTTGAGCAAACGCCAATGTAAGCATTGCAAAATAAACGCCTGACAGCCTGACACTAAACCAACCAAAAATAAATGCACCAGCCGCTGCTACTATTGGCCCAACCAATAGTGCGATTTCCATCGGTGTTGATAAGTAATGAACTAATAATGCTGCGCCATATGCCCCTAACCCGTAGTAGGCGGCGTGACCAAATGATACTAATCCGCCGGGACCCATAATGAAATGGAGACTGACTGCGAAAAGAACAAAAATAAATATGTCGATCAAAATTACTAAAACAAATTCGCTGCTGAATAGGGGAACCAACAACAAAAATAGGATGGTAGTCGTAAACAACCTGCGAACTGCTTTGTCTGCGGGTTGCAAAGGTGATTCCGGAGCTTCACCGGGAGCTCTTGATATTGTTTCAGGACGACCCAGCAACCCCCAGGGTCTAATAAGTAACACAATGGCCATAACGGCAAACATAAGAACAAGAGTCATTTGGGGAAAAACAAGGATACCAAATGCATTTAGTTCTCCAATTATAATGGCCGCCATAAAGGCCCCGAGGATACTCCCCATTCCTCCTACAACAACGATAACAAAGGCTTCGGCAATGATATTTAAGTCCATTAATAGATCTGCACCACCCTTTGGAATTTGCGCTGCACCACCTAACCCGGCAAGGAAGGCCCCTAAAAAAAATACACTTGTAAACAAAAATGCTTGATTTACACCTAGTGCACCAACCATCTCACGGTCTTCAGTTGCCGCTCTGACAAGGGTGCCCCAACGTGTTCGATGAAAAATTACCCAGATCACACCTAGAACCAGTGGACCCAATATAATCATTGCCAGATCATATTCGGGCAAAGGATGTCCAAAAATTTGAACCGCACCAGACAAGCCTGGGGCTCTAGGACCAACTAAATCAGTTTCTCCCCAAACGGCCCGGGTAAGATCAGAAATGATAAGAATAACACCAAAGGTAGCAATCAATTGGAACAGCTCAGGAGACCTATAAATTCGTCTTAACAGTCCCATTTCAATTATCACCCCAACCAATCCTACAAGAGTTGCTGAGAGCAATAATGCAAACCAAAAGCCAATTGGGCCTGGAACAAGGTTAGTTACAAGCCAATATGAGATATACGCACCCAGCATGTATAGTGAGCCATGCGCGAAATTTAAAATACGTGTGACGCCAAAAATAATGGAAAGACCCGCAGCAATCAAAAATAATGACGAAGCGCTGGCAAGACCCGTCAAAAATTGAATAAAGTAGAAGCCCAAGGCCGTCTCCAAGGCGTTTAAAAAGAAGGGGTTAAAAAATCAATACAACCCCTCCTTTTCATGACTATTTTCCAGGCCTGCGTTTCAATACTTCTGCATCCGAAGGGAGATAGTTAGCACCATCCTTAAATGACCAATTTACCATCACGCCCTTGCCATTTTTAAGTTTGGTTTCACCAACCCAAGCACCCATAGTTGACTGATGGTCAATCTTTCGAAAATGAACTCTGCCACTAGGTGTATTAACATTTAGGCCCTCCATGGCGTTTACCATTTTTTCAGTGTCCGTTGATCCTGCTTTCTTGATGGCCGCGACAACACTTAACATCGCATTGTAACCGACAATAGAACCAATTCTGGGATAATCCTTCCACCTCTTTTGATAGGAGGCGACAAAAGCCTTATGTGTTGGATCTGTTATTGCATACCATGGGTATCCAGTAACAATCCAACCTTCAGGAGCTTCGCCCTTCATCGGATCGAGATATTCCGGTTCACCTGTCAGCAACCCAAGAATTGTTCGCCCCTTAAACAAACCACGAAGTTTACCTTCGCGTACAAACTTTGCCAGGTCAGGACCAAATGTGACGTTATAAACACCGTCTGGTTTCGACTTTAGCAAGGCCTGAACTTCTGCGCCCGCTTCAATCTTAAAAAGAGCTGGCCATTGTTCAGTTACAAACTTAACGTCGGGCCGCTTTGCTTTCAGAACTTCCTTGAAAGCTTTAACTGCATCTTTACCGTATGCATAGTTTGGAGCAATTGTAGCCCACCGTTTGGCTGGAAGTTTAGCCACCTTCTCGGCAAGCATAGCCGCCTGCATATAAGTACTTGGACGTAATCTAAAAGTATATCGGTTACCTTTGGCCCAAACCAGTGCATCTGAAAGTGGTTCAGCAGCAAGATATAGTTTCTTTTTTTGTCCTGCATAAGCGGTTAGGGCTAAACCAATATGAGAAAAAAGGGATCCCGATATTAAAACAACACCCTCTCTATTGAACAGCTCCTCGGCTTTTTTAATTGCGTCGCCAGGCTTTCCGTTGTCATCCCTTGAAACAAATTCAAGCTTTTTACCCAACACGCCTCCCGCAGCGTTAATTTGTTCAATTGCAAGCAAAGCTCCGTTTTTATAGGGAACAGTATGGCCAGGTAAACGAGTATAACTATTAATGTCTCCAATTTTTATAGTGTTAGCCGCGTAGCTTGAAATAGAAATGCTTGCTAGCAGGACGGCGGACACGCCTATTTTCGTCAAAAATGACTTTTTCATTTTATTGATTCCTCTCTTAATGTTTTTCTTAATGTCAGGTTGTGGTGCCAAAAGAAATGAGTCAAGCATATCGGATCACTAATATAGTCTCCTTTACTAGTACAAACTCTTTAGTGTTGTTAGAATAGATATATGAGTTTTTATAAAAATTGCTGGTACCCTGTAGGTTGGAGCAGTGAGCTCTCTGATTCTCCTATTGGGAAAGTTATTCTCAATGAAAACATCGTAATCTTCCGAGAATTCAATGGAAACATTGCCGCACTGGAAGATAGGTGTCCCCATCGTTTTTTGCCACTCTCAGCCGGTAAAGTTACCAAAAAAGGTCTCCAATGCGGCTACCATGGTTTGACATTTGGTGAAACGGGGGATTGTACAGCTTCACCTACCCAAGCTGAATTACCCACTGGTGCCTGCGTAAAATCCTATCCGGTTGCAGAAAACCTAGGGTTAGTGTGGATTTGGATGGGTAACCCCAAAAAGGCAAATACAAAGAATATATTTAATTTACCTGAATACCATGACCCTAAATGGGCAGTCGGGTATGGAGACGCATTAACAATTGATGCTAATTATCTGCTATTATGTGATAACTTATGCGATCCAACCCATGTAAATTATGTTCACCCGACTACACTGGGAAATCCCAACGAAATTAACGCACCAGTAACATACAAACCAGAAAAATGGGGAGTTACGACGACTCGTTGGACCCGCAATAGTGAACCTGTCGGTTTTTTCAAGGTTTTTGGAAATTATGGAGGTGCAGTAGATCGTTGGCAGATTTATCATATGCATGTTCCCTCAACAGCTATTATCGATTTTGGAAGTATCGTAGCAGGAAAAAACCAAAATGCAGATTATGACAACGGACACATTCAGGTGCTTTCTTGTCATTTCATCTGTCCTGTAACGGAAAGTTCTTCTGTTGACTATTGGCTCCACGCAAGAAATTTTGAGACTGATAACTCACTAGTCGGAGAACAAATTAGCGAACAATTTCGAATTGCCTTCAAAGAAGATAAAACCATCCTGAGTATGATACAAAAAGAAGAAGAAAAAATTGATAACCAAAAAAAATTGGGCCTAGAGCTTGATGCCTCAGCTGGACTTTTCCGACATATGGTAGACCAAAAAATAAAAGAGGAACTCACTACTATCTAGTGATCAGATCTTATCAAGATCCTTTCTGATAGCCCCGTGTTATAATTCATTCCTTCAAGGGTAATAGCGATCCCCATTGGAAAAAATGAACGAGCCAAACCCTTGCGTTCCAATGCCTTCCAAACAGACTCATTTTTAAGACCAGTGGCGTTTTTTGCTAATACAACAGCATCTCCACAATGAAAATGATTCCCATGGGGTTTAGGCAAATTACTAATCATCACCTCACCAGTCTTTTCATTTTTAGTCGAAGATTCAGGAAAACGACCCAGCTGTTGCAAGATAGTCAGGGTCCTTAGTTGTAAAGCATTTAATTTCAAGGAATTTTGTTTTATAGGCATAGTCAATGATTCTCGGCTTGTTCAAATTCAAACGAATTAGCCTTTTAGCGTAGAGATATATTAATTTAATGTGAACGATCTAATTAATAAAATGTAAGTTTAAATGAAAAATTTAATTTATCATATATGTAAGGAATTTGAGTGGGAAGATGCTCTCACTTCAGGGCTGTATTTTGGATCCCCTCAAGATCACAGCGATGGGTTTATTCATTTTTCAACTGCTGACCAAATTATATTTAGTGCAGCAAAACATATGGCGGGAGAATCGGGATTATTAATTTTGATCGTAGAACCTGACAAACTCGGACAAAATTTAAAGTGGGAAAAATCTCG
>CAZCKO010000097.1:1901-7223 GCA_964499275.1 uncultured Rhodospirillaceae bacterium | reverse complement strand
CTACATATTTATGCCGAATATGTCCGCCGTAAAAACACCGTTCCCCGATAAATGCCAGTGTCGCTAAGGATCTGTTTACGAGACATTCTTATCCTTAAGACTTTTGCAATTTTGAGTGTTGCACTGCTATGCCTTATTTTTATCGTTTTTTTCTTTATTTCATACGTTTCAGTGCCCTGGGGTGACGGAATTGACGTAATAGAACTTTATAAAAAAACCAACACCCTAGAGTTTATTAGCCGAATATTGAATGGACATTTTCCGATTTTTCCGCGGATCATTACTGTAATTGACCTGTCTCTGGGCAACCTCAATTTTAGGGTTTCAGCGTTATTCGCAATAATTCTATACCTAATCCAATTTTTTATCGTTTGCCGATATATTGTGTTTATCGATAATAGTGATTGGAATTGGTGGATAGCCACTGGAATAGCTACCACTTCGTTTGCGACGTACCGCCTAATTGTAATTAGCAACCCAATAAATAATACCCATTTTCTGGTTGGCTTTTTTGTCTTTCTCGCTGTTGTGACATACTCATTACAACGACAATGTTTGGGAACGAAAAGAATTGCTCTTTTGTTTTCCGCGTTTTGTTGTAGTGCCATCGCAATGTTAACATTAGCCAATGGTATTCTAATTCTTCCGATAATTCTGATAATCCATTTGAGGTGCTCTTCCTTCTTTTCTGCGCTGCAGTTAAAGACGCGGGTTTCATGTCTAATCGCAGCGGCTATTGTATTCGCTGTCGCGTTCCTAATACTAGCACTTGCTATTGATCAAAACATCGAAGGCTATAGCAACCCGACTAACTTTGGTGCCATCCTTTGGTTTTATTTACGGGCACTGGGGTTGCCATTCACGGGGATTTTATTTTCGTATTATCCTGGTCTCATATTGGGAGCCTGTTCAGCTCTGCTAGCTTTGTTTTATTTGATAAGGTTTTTTGTCAATACCGAACGTAACCTTACACACAATGTCGCAATTGGTCTTATTTTATACTCAGTAATTTCGTTAGCCGTTGTATCTGTGTTTAGGCATGAAGTTTATGATGAGTTTTTTTCTCACGGCCATCGGTACGGTGTTTTTAATTTACCATTACACACCGGACTAATTTTGATGTTGGGCTCTGCGATAAAAGAAACAACGGTAGGGCCAAGAATTTCTAATCTCGTCAAAGGGTCTCTTCTGACTTTAGCGACAATGTGCATCATCGGTTGTGTTTTTGTCGGGAATTACCTCATTGACCGTAAGGATCAATTTCTTACCATCGCGAATAATCTTGCGTATAACAGACCCATTAATGCAGATAGGTTCTACCGAATAGCTTTCTATCCTTCAATTTGGGCGGCAAGAGGCTACTATTCTGAGTTTGTTAAGAATGGCTGGACTCCGCCCCGCGGAGCTGATATTGCGAAGGAAATCGGCGACAAGAATCTTAAGATATCGGATTAACGAAAGGCTACATTTTCCGTCAGGCACCGATCGAGAATATTACATTGTCTGGAACACAAACCGCCAGTGCCCTTAACAAAGTGAACTTATTGATTACACAAAAAATAGAGGTAATAATGAGCAGCGTTAATTACCAACACTTCCATGGTGCGTCGTTGCTATCCCACAGTTCATTTAACAGCAACTTATCTCGCAAGGTATCCATACAACGCCAAAATCCTGTGTGAAAATAAGATTGCAGGTGCCCGGACACAGCCAAGGTCTCAAGCGGCTTTCGTTCCCATACAGCACTATCATCGTCTATTTCATTTAGGACAGAAGGTTCAAGAACAAAGAAACCACCGTTAATCCAACCCCCATCACCGTCTGGTTTTTCTACAAAATCAACAACCCGTGTTCCCTCAAGCTTCAAAGAGCCAAATCGACCCGGCGGTTTAACCGCAGTCATCGTCGCTTTCGCGCCCGACTCCTTATGCTGTTTTAGCAATTTAGAAATATTTATATCACCCAATCCATCACCGTAAGTCATACAAAACGTATCATCCAAAAATTCGGAAACCCTTTTCAATCGCCCACCCGTTTCGGTAGCCTCTCCCGTGTCGATTAATGACACATTCCAGTCTTCAGTATTTTTAGAAATCAGTGTTACTCTATTATCATAGAGATTGACTGAAAAATCGGTTGTATGGAGATGATAGTTAGTAAAATATTCCTTAATTATGTATCCTTTGTACCCACAACAAATTACAAAATCTTTTAAACCGTATTGCGAATATAACTTCATTATGTGCCAAATAATAGGCCTTCCGCCAATGTCTACCATCGGCTTTGGATGGTAGCCGGTCTCCTCACTTAATCTCGTCCCTAGTCCACCCGCTAATATAACAACCTTCAAGTACGCCCCCTAAAACAAAAATTGGATCATCAAAAATCAAACGGACTCAAAAATACTTACACCATGGCTCCAATATTCAGCAACTAGATCATGATGCACTCGACGGTTAAACATCAAATTATAACCATAAGCCTCGTAGTGAAAGTTTGCATGTTCCCAGGGCGTTTCACAGGAAGGTGTCCAGACCATGGGCGCATATTGCTCCGTATTAAACATTAGTTTGGGTCGAGCAACCAAACTGCCCGATAAATCTAACATACCGGTGAGTGAAAAGTCCGTTGGCATAACTGTAATTTGTTCCCGAGCCGCCTGAACAGAGTATTCCCGTAATATAAATAATGATAGACCGAGAATATCCGACTCTCGAACCGCAGCTTCTAATCGATCATGTCCCAATCCAGGAATGGACTTAATTTTGCCCTCTAAAGAATCTTTGAACTCAACCGTAAAATCGTTATCTGGGCATTCGGCCTTATAAGAATTTTGGATTGCTGGAAAATATACATTTTCTATTTCCAATCCAATATCATCATGTCGCATTTTCGGTAAAAAAAACGGTGAGTAGACGAGCGGCGTCGCGGATGAACCTAAACCTAGCAACTTCCTAGCCTTAATATAAAGAGCTTCTTGTTTCTCTTTGAATATCGTTTCAGAGACTATATTTTCGAACGCATTTCTCAACAATTGATAGGATTCAGATAGACCAACACTATCATTTGGAAATTGAAAATAATTTCTCGACACAGCGTGTGCGTCACCGTTTAGGTTAGGGGACGGATCTAACCGACCATTTTCATCTAAAGACACATGGGCTTTCGACAATTTAACCATGGTATTAGTCGCCTATTATTTTTATTCATTGGGTCGTCCAACTTACGTAGTTTGGGAAGCAAGTCGCGGACGACCATTCAATACTTTACTTATAGCCCTATTAATGCCGCCTGGTAGCGATAGAATAATCCACTTTTCAAAGGAATAATAGGCGAGAACGCTAAGTTTGGAAAACGTTGAGCGAATATCTATCTGGCAATAATTCTATCCCTAAAAAGTTATTCTAATATTATAATTTGCATTACCTATGGATTGATCACATTAGTTATCCATCGTAGTTATGAAATAGGATAGGAGATCGTTTGTGTTAGCAAGCGAGCGGTCTTTAGTTGAAATGGTTAGGCAATATTCAGAAGCTACTTAGAATATGAGTTTTCTTGCGCCCATCGAAGAAGTTTCAAGCTATCGGTATGTCCTCGTTCAGTTAGTGAGACAGCACCTTAGACTAAAATACAGGCGAACCGTCTTCGGTTATCTTTGGACATTAATTAATCCTATCTTAACTTTGTTCGTGTTGGCCCTAGTTTTTTCTTCATTACTAAAGTGGGAATTTAAGGACTTTATATTTTTGTTGTTTGCAGGACTAGTGCCTTGGAACATTTTTAGCAACACGGTTATCCAATCTTGCACCACCTTCATAAACAATGAGGAGCTTATAAAAAAGATCCACGTACCCAAGGTTCTGTTTCCGCTAAGCGTCTCAATTGCCCTACTAATAGATGGGTTGATTTATTTATGTACTGTTTACCCGTTCGTTTTAATTTTTGGCGGCAAATTAGGTATCGGTATAACCTTGCTGCCTATTGCTTTCGTTCTTCTGTTTGTTTTTGCTCTTGGTCTTTCACTTGTGTTTTCATTATTGACGACATTTTTTCGAGATTTTCAATGGCTAATACCCGTAGCAATGCAAGCATGGTTTTTTTTAACGCCGATACTATATGATAAAGACATTATTATTGGACCGCTGAGTTGGTTCGTGGCAATCAACCCACTTACCCCTTTTATTGAACTTTTCAAGGCACCACTTTACGCTGGCACATTTCCTGATCCCAGTTGTTGGTTCGTTTGCACAGTGTTAGCATTTAGCGTACTGGTCATGGGGATAGTAGTTCTAACGAAATTCCAGCATAGGATCGTATACAGACTTTAAATATCAGAATTTAGATGGGAGTACGTCACCCATTCAAATTGGTCGCAATACCAAATAGCAAAGATTAGTATGCAGAATTCCAACGGTTAACTTTTATATTGGTCCCGAAATTATAGATGCCTGAAGTCGAAGTAACTAATTTAACAGTCTCGTTTCGTGTTTATCATGACCGATTACCCTCCTTCAAGGATTACGTCCTTGGCCTAATTACAAAAAAGAAGCACTCCCCGGCCTATAGTCACCATCGAGCTCTGAATGATATTTCACTAAAGATAAAACAAGGCGAAAAAATTGGAATAATTGGTCACAATGGCGCTGGCAAAAGTACACTTCTCAAAACGATATGTAGAATATATGAGCCTATTGCAGGCAATGTAATAACAAAGGGTGTAATAGCCCCGCTTTTAGAAATAGGAGCCGGATTTCACCCTGAATACACTGGGCGAGAAAATATTCACCTGAACGCCGCGCTTTTAGGACACCGCGCAAAGGAAATACGTGATTTTGAGCAAAAGATTATAGAGTTTTCTGAGCTAGAGGAATTTATTGATACACCAGTAAAATATTATTCGACAGGTATGTACCTTCGACTAGGTTTTTCTGTGGCAACCGCAGTCACGCCGGATATTTTAATCATGGATGAAATGTTTGCTGGCGGCGATAAATCCTTTCTCAAAAAGGCTTCGGAAAAGATGCACGAGCTGATGGACACAACGAGCATCATGATTTTAGTTTCCCATGACATGGAATTAATTCAAAAGTTTTGCGACAGAGTAATCTGGCTAGATCATGGTATAGTCAAAATTGATAACAGGACTGAAAAAGTGCTAAACGCATATAGCTAAAGTGTTCCGGTGGTCTATTTTGGTATCCTCACTAAAATTTTCTTGTCAATAACGGTGGCACTTTTCTTTTATCTAATCTTCCCCATGCTGTGCTATTGTTCACACACAATTTGCCATACGAACTCATCAAAAGTCGAAATAATTTG
>CAZCKO010000097.1:0-1885 GCA_964499275.1 uncultured Rhodospirillaceae bacterium | reverse complement strand
AAATAGTAACAACCGGACCGTCAAGGTTTTAAAAAAAGAAGGTACAAAATATATAGTCATTGGCGGAATAAACACATTGTTCGGCTATATTATTGGCGTAACATTTTTACTTATTTTAGATCCATATTTACCCACATATGTTATCGGGTCTTTCAGCACAATACTGTCCATAATTTTGAATTTTATTTTATACAAGGCATTCGTATTCGGTTTTAATAAAAAATGGTTTTTTGAATTATTGAGAATGTTCCATGTGTACGCAGTTGCAAGCATAATTGGCGTGGTAGTCCTAACAATTACAAAAGACGTTTTAGAGCTTAATGCGTGGCTATCACAACTCTGCGCAATAATGGTTTCAGTTTTTATCTCTGCTATAGGGAATTACACGTTTACATTCAAAAGAAAAATCTTTTGATAAAAAACTCAAACCCCGACTTTCTTGTCAAGCTATAGAAAATATCAAGGGCTCAGACCAGCAACAAAATCCATATCCTATTCGCGTAATTTAAGAGAGATGGGGTCTATTTGCCCACCCATTGATACCCTTACAGTTTCAAGTGGCAACAACGGAGACATATCTTCCAATGGTGCGGATAGAAATTTATTATCGCGTGTTCGAACCACACTGCATTTTGGCAGAAGAATTTCATCTTCGCGCAGGATAATTTCGCATATTGTTGGGTTATCCGCTTCAATCGCCTTGTCTATTACCGCATTAAGTTGGCATTTTTTAGAGGCACAAAGATATTGAAAACCGAAACAATCTGCGACCTTTTTTATATCGGGTATTTCTAGTCCAGACGTGGGACCAGTTCCCACAAATCTACCATCAAAATAATTGTTCTGCGTGGCACGGATCGAAGCATAGCCATTGTTGTTCATTATAAATATGGTGTTGTTTACTCCCAAGGTTTTGATTGATTGCAACTCTTGGAGATTCATCATCATGCTACCATCGCTCTCAAACAAGTATGCTTTGGTTCCTTTCGCCGCCAACACTCCCAATAATGCCGGAATACCGTACCCCATCGCTCCCAACCCTGTCGTTAACGCGAGCTTCTGACCAAGTTTATTTCTGAAATGAGTGTGAAAGACTTCTATGGCTAGACCAGAACTGCCGGTGACAATGGTTTCGCCGCCTTTGAAAGAATCTGATAAACAATCAACAACTTCATAAATGCTGATCGACTTATCATCCCTAGCAATCAGTTCTAATTCCTCTTTACCATATTGGTCTCGCAGTTCTGAAATTTCCTCCATCCACAATTTATAACGGGGTTCGCCCTTTTGATTCGACAAGGCTTGAATGAGTATTGGTAAAAAGTCCGCAAGATCTGTATGGATACCGTTATACTTGGACGGTAATTTTTGCAATTCTGTCTTGTCCACATCCACCACATAAATCTCTGCATTGCGGCCAAAGTTCTCAGGATTATACGCAGTTAGAATATTATCTAGTCTACTACCCAGTATTAGTATCAAATCTGCCCGCTGAAGGAGAAAATTAGCGTATCGTTTCGCAACGACACCAACTCTCCCGGCATTTAAAGGGTTGTCATAGGGAAGAAAATCTGTCATCGGCCATGTCAAGGAAACAGGAAATAAATTTTCCTCAATCAATTTCATAGTGGTGTTTTCTTGGTGTGAACATTTTATACCGTGCCCTAACAAAATTAAGGGCCGATTTGCGGCTACTAACTTATTTGCAACACTTTTGGCGTAGCCTTTAACGGCAGATAATTCGAGTGTTTTTGTGGAGGACAAACCTCTATCGATTGGCCAAACTACATCATTAGTTTGGAGGGATTGAACGTCTAGGGGTATTTCTAACACAACGGGTCCAGGCCGACCGGTCGTAGCTGCGATAACAGCTGTGTCAACATCC
>CAZCKO010000096.1:0-7715 GCA_964499275.1 uncultured Rhodospirillaceae bacterium | reverse complement strand
ATTTTTCTATTTTGTCAACTAACGTTCGAGACAGCCACCAAGGGCGGGCATTCGCTTTTCATACCTTTGGTGGCTCAATTGGTTACGCCGCAGCGCCAGTCGTTATGGTGCCTCTGGGAAGCATCTTTGGTTGGGAGATTGCTTTGATCCTCGCCGGTGTACTCGGGGTAACAATGGGTTTTTTTGTTCTAATTTTTGGGTCAGTTTTTCAGGAAAATTTGGTACAAGAAGAAGAGGAGATCATCACGTTCAGGAAGTCTCCCAAAAAAGCCGATTGGCGTATAATGCTGACAAGGCCGATGGTTCTATTCTTTTGTTTCTATGTCGTAACCTCTGCAGCCGGAACTGGCCTTACAGCCTTTTCAATTCCGGCACTGCCGATCGTTTATAATGATATTTCACCAGAAATTGCGGGGACTATCCTAACGTGTTTCCTTGTTGCTGCTATTATTGGATCATTGCCGGGAGGCTGGCTCGCTGATTGGGTAAGGATGGAATATATCGTCGTTGTCTCTTGTTTTGCCATAATGGCAATTTGCGTAGTTTTGATGGGTAGTGGTTTTCTGACATTGTGGCTTGTTTTTGTAGTGGCAACAATTGCAGGGTTGATGAGAGGACTATATAACGCATCTCGAGATGTATTGGTTCGTCGGGCTTCACCATCACGTAGCATTGGAACCGCATTTGGGTTTGTAACTTTAGGATATACCCTTGGACAGGGCGGCACCCCAATTTTGTATGGGTGGCTAATGGATCAAGGGTTAGGTAACGGCGTATTCTTTGTTGCCGCTGGATTTGCGTTATTGGCCATGTTAATTGTTTTGATACCAGGTCAAGGGCAAAGGCCAGACAGTTCATAAAACTGGTTAGACGTATTTTAAGCGTAATACAATTGGTGTTTAATGATTTAATAACTTGGAAAGAATTATTGCGGCCGAGGGTAACGCTTTATGCGTATATTTCTTTTGTTGGTGGGTTGGGTGTTTGCGGGGTTAGGACTAATTGGAGTGTTTATCCCCGGCTTGCCGACGACACCTTTTCTCCTAATTGCTTTATGGGCGTTCTCAAAATCTTCTATGAGATTTCATGATTGGCTTTACAACCATCCACGATTTGGTCCCCCACTTCGTGAATGGCATCGGGAGGGTGTCATTTCGGTTAAGACAAAAATCCTTGCTATAATGACGATGACGGCCAGTCTATTTATAATAATTGTATTTGTTGCAGATAATTGGTGGTTGCCAGTGATTGTTGTTGCTTGTCTGTTGCCCCCTGCAATTTTTATCTTAACAAGGCCTAGCCGGTCGACTGGATCAGGAACTTGATTCGAGACGTTGGAAGTAATTTAGGATCTTAATATGAAATTTGATTTTATCATTGCTGGGGGCGGATCAGCTGGATGTGTTTTAGCTAGCCGGTTGACTGAAAACCAAAACAACAAAGTTCTCCTGATTGAAGCTGGTAAAGATTTTCAGCCTGGTAAGGAACCCGCTGATATTCGCTCTTCTTATCCAATGGCTGCGGCCTTTAACCCAGATTATCACTGGAAAAAATTAAATATTCGTCACGTGGCAAATCTTTCAAATCGTCCGGGTGGAGCGCCTCTGAGGTTTATGGAGCAGGCACGGGTTATTGGCGGTGGTTCAAGCATTAATGCGCAAATGGCCAATCGCGGCTCACCGGAAGATTACAACGAATGGGAAGGTTTAGGCGCTGACGGTTGGAGTTGGGCTGACGTACTTCCCTATTTTAAAAAACTAGAAACTGATCAGGATTTTCACGGTAAATTACATGGCAAGGATGGTCCCATTATAATTCGCCGAGTAAAAGAAAGCGAATGGTGTGGGTTTTCAAATGCAGTGACTAAAGCACTTGAAAATGCGGGGCTGACGCGTTTGGACGACCAAAATGGTTCTTATGCAGACGGTTGGTTTCCGTGCACTATTTCCAACCATCCTGACGATCACCGTCTATCTGCGGCAATGGGATACCTTAATCCAGAAGTTCGAAGTCGTCCCAATTTGGAAATTCGGTCGGAAACACATGTTGAAAAAGTTGTATTTGATGGAACAAAAGCAAAAGGGGTACGTATTTTTCGAAACGGAAATTTAGAGGTTATCCTCGGAAATGAAGTCATCATTTCGTCGGGGGCACTTCATACTCCTGCCATTTTAATGCGATCAGGTGTTGGGCGAGGAAGGCATTTAAAAGACCATGGAATTGCTATTGTAGCCGACCGTGCAGGTGTTGGAGAAAATCTTAATGAACATCCAACTATAGCGGTTTCTGCCTATTTACGCCCAGATGCCCGACTTAATGAAATTGGTAAGCGCCACGCCCATGTGGCCTTTCGATATAGTTCGGAATTGAAGGGGTGCGGTGCTAATGATATGTACGTATCAGCGACAGCAAAATCTGCTTGGCACCCAGTAGGGGTAAGACTGGGGTCATTTCTTTTATGGTGCAACAAACCCTATTCTCGAGGCAGGGTAGGTTTGAACTCAGCTAACCATGCCGATGAACCCGACGTTTCATTTGATTTATTATCAGATCGTCGAGATTTTGACCGTATGGTTGACGCTGTTCGTCAAATGGCAAACCTCTTTGCTGATCCAGCACTATCAGTTGTTGCAAAAGATCCATTTCCGTCCAGTTATTCAGAGCGCGTGCGCCGAATTGGTGCGGTAAATACCAAAAATAAAATTTTAACTTCTATCTTAGGAGTTTTCATGGACGCGCCCGGCCCACTTCGGCGGGCGGCAATACACGGATTCATTACGCAGGGTGTCACCCTTAAATCTATACTTAACGATGAGGATGCAATGGAGGAATGGCTTCGTGATGGTGTGACAGGATGCTGGCACCCCTCTGGAACATGCAGGATGGGAGCGATCGATGACCCAATTTCGGTGACTGACAACCAGGGCCGCGTTTATGGCGTCCAAAATTTGCGCGTATGTGATGCTTCTATATTTCCATGTGTGCCGCGTGCCAACACAAATATTCCCACCATTATGTGTGCTGAAAAAATTGCTGATGCGATCAAGGCAAACTGATCTAATTTAACTTATATGCCTGATGGTTGTTTGGCTTGAATGCCGGTGTTAGATTTTCGATAAATTATCTCAACAGATCAGGATGCGTTTAATGTCCACTAGTTTTAGACAGTTTGTTGACGACCTTCGCTCTGCAGGTCAAATTCGTGAAATCACTAAACCTACCGATATACGCCATATCGCTGCGCTTGTAGACCAATCTGAGACAGCGCTGATTTTCAGTAATGTTATTGGGTATGACATTCCGGTTGTCTCTGGGCTCATAAATAGCCGAGACCGTTTAGGAATAGCAATGGGCTGTGATTTCGATGAAATTGAAGGCCGCCTTCGCGCGGGAATTGATCGGCCAATTCCACCGCGAATGGTTAACTCCGGGCCATCCCGAGAGATCCTGCTAGAGGGCGAGGATGTTGATCTTTACAACTTACCCGTACCACTTTTCTCAGTGCGCGATGGTGGACCTATGATGACAGCGGGGATTACGTTAGCTGAGGATCCGGAACTTGGTCTTAATGCCGGAATTTATAGGCTTTTAGTGAAAGACAGAAACACCACAGGTATCGATGTTGTGACGCCCAATAATCTTCGCAAATTAGCTGAAAAAGCATTTGCTAAAGGAGAGGCATTGCCAATTTCTGTTAATATTGGAACTCACCCATCAGCACTTATTACCGGTTGTTTCAAAGCCGCCGCTGGTGTCGATGAAATTGCTATGGCGGGCGGTATGCTGGGTGAAGCTTTAGAGTTGACACCCTGTAAGACTGTAAAAACTCCTTGTATAGCGGATGCAGAAATTGTCCTTGAAGCGGAATTACTTCCTACTGGTTGGACTAAACCGGAAGGCCGCTTTGGAGAATTTACTAGGCTTATGGGAGGCTTACATTGGAACCCACATGTTAGGATTAAAGCGATTTCTATGCGTAAAAACCCCATGTATTATGCCTTACATATGCCGTGGGAAAATATTTGGCCGAGCGGGCCCATATACGAGGCTGCAGTTCGAAGAGCATTGCACGAGGCGGGTGTTACAGTGACAGCCGTAAATATAACTCCAGGCGGGTGTTGTCATTGGCATGCCGTAATTGCGGTGAAGCCTCTACCAGGGGATGGAAAAAATGCTATTCTTGCTGCTTTGTCAGTTGCAGATATGAAACATGTTGTTGTCGTTGATGAGGATATCGATGTTTTCGATGGTATGGATGTTGAATGGGCCGTTGCAACACGTGTTCAGGCTGACCAAGACGTTACAATTATTTCGGGGGCTCGATCGAAGCCGCTAGACCCAAGCTTGATAATTGTTCCAGGAAAAATCCCCACAACCGCGAAGATGGGAATTGACGCGACAATCAGTGATGACCTGCCACGTGAGCG
Organism: uncultured Rhodospirillaceae bacterium; assembly: GCA_964499275.1. GTDB lineage: Bacteria > Pseudomonadota > Alphaproteobacteria > MPNO01 > UBA2964 > UBA2964. The sequence goes on along the minus strand of CAZCKO010000096.1, from coordinate 3,288 downwards.
GTTTGAGCGGATAACCTATGCCTATGCTGATAAGGTAAAACTAGAGGATATGCTTGGAGAGGGACCAGCGAAAGGCCCCGCGCCAGAGGTTTCCGATTATGAGATAAGTAGGCTTGCGCAAAAAATCAGGGAGGCTATTTCTGAAAGACCACTATACTTTGCTGAAATCGCTGAGCTTTTTTCTAGTGATGGGTTTCAAGCAGTGGCGCGCGCTCTTGGAACTATCCATGAAGCTGAAGAACTGTGGCAGGATAAGGTTGGTAGGTTTTGTCTTGTTGGTTCAAAATTTGCCGCACAACCTCCCAAAGTGCGCGGTTAATAGAAGGATTCTAATGGGTTAAATAGGCTCTCTAATACTTAAGAGGCCACCGCCTTTATATTGATTTTTTAAAGTCATATGAAACCTTTTAGAATTATCTTAATAGCCAATTGACTCATTGGCCATGCTGGAGGCATGGTTGGTGTGTTAATTGACTGGTTGTCCATTAAGGCTGCTAGCATTTTGGCCGATAAAAGCGAAAATGGCAGCCATAACATTTGGACAAATAATTTTTTAGGGAGAGGTAACTCATGAAAAGAATTCTTCTTTCAAGTTTGGCATGTGTCTTGGCACTGGGGCTAACGGTGACTGCAAATGCTGCTAGTAAGAAACGATTTATTTCAATTGGAACGGGTGGCCCTACTGGTGTTTATTTCCAAGTAGGTAATGCAGTCTGCCGTCTTGTTCATAAAGAAGCGGCTGAGGGCCGTAAAAAGGGCCGCAAACATGGTATCCGTTGCTCTGCTCCTTCTACAGGCGGGTCAAACTACAATATTGGGCAGATAAAAGCCGGAGAGTTGGATTTTGGTGTTGCCCAGTCCGATTGGCAACATCATGCCTACAATGGAAGCGGCGGCCCCTGGAAAGGGAAGGCCTTTAAAAAGGTTCGGGCAGTATTTTCCGTTCATCCGGAACCGTTGCATATCATTGCCGGTGGTAAATCAGGTATTTCCGGTTGGAACAGCCTGAAGGGTAAACGCGTCAACATCGGTAACCCAGGATCTGGTCAACGTGGAACTATGGAATTCCTGATGAAACGTGCCGGGTGGAAGAAGAGTGTTTTCAAAGCTGCCACCGAACTAACGTCATCAGAGCAATCCAAAGCTCTGTGTGATGGAAAGATTGATGCATTCATCTACACCGTTGGCGTTCCTAATGCTGGCGTATCAGTTGCGACTGATGGTTGTGGTGCAAAAATCGTGAATTTCAATAATAAAATGGCTGCTGGCCTGGTTAAGGAACGTCCATATTATGCTTGGGCAACTATTCCTAAGGGTACTTACAAAACTACGACCTCAAACGTAACCACGTTTGGTGTTATGGCAACATTTGTCACTAGTTCTGATGTTGATGAGAAAACAGTTTACGAAGTCACTCGCGCCGTTATGGAAAATCTTGATGATTTTCGAAAGCTGCATCCGGCTTTTCGTAATCTTGATCCAAAGCGAATGATCAGTGATGGTCTCTCCGCTCCTTTGCATAAGGGGGCACTAAAATACTACAAGGAAAAAGGCTGGAAGTAATTCTTCAGTTTTAAAGATAAAGATGGCGGGGGCATCTAGCACCCGCCGTTTTACTTTAAAGGGTGACTTCCATAATGGTGGACACGGCAGTAAATCACTCAACAAATGAAGCCGTCGATGCCGATGAGATCCTACGTAATGTAGAAGCGGCTAGGTTGAATCCAGGGCCACTAGCCATCAAGTTAATTTCTGGATTGGCTTTGGTTTGGTCTTTATTTCAGCTTTGGATTGCATCTCCATTTCCATTCCTAATAAATTTTGGGATTATCGTGGACGTTCCTGCGAGAGGTATTCACTTAGCGTTTGCCCTCCTCCTTTGTTTTATTGTTTTTCCTGCCACCAAACGTTCCAAAACCTCTAATTTGCCGATATTTGATCTTTTATTGGGGTTTATGGCGGCCTTCTGTGCGCTTTACCCAATGATTGCCCAGGAGGGTATTACTAACCGCGTAGGCGTTCTTTTAGTACCTGAAATATGGGGAGTCAAAGTTCCCATTGAAGCCATTATTGGAGGGACAGGAATCCTATTATTACTTGAAGCCACTCGAAGAGCTATTGGTTGGCCTCTCGTTATTGTGTGCCTCACTTTTCTAGTATTTTCAATTTTTGGGCAATCGATGCCGGATATTATTTCTCACAAGGGTGTCTCTATCGAACGATTAATTGGCTATCAATGGTTAACGGGTGAAGGAATTTTTGGCATACCACTAGATGTATCTGTAAGCTTTGTTTTTTTATTCGTCCTTTTCGGCTCTTTACTGGAGAAAGCGGGTGCCGGTAAGTATTTCCTCGATTTAGCTTTTGCCATGGTTGGGAGATACCGTGGTGGGCCGGCTAAGGCTGCTATACTCGCCTCTGGAATGAGCGGAGTGATATCGGGTTCCTCAATTGCCAATGTTGTTACAACCGGTACATTTACTATACCCGTGATGAAGAAAACCGGAATTCCGGCGGTTAAAGCTGGGGCTATAGAGGTTGCAGCGTCGACCAATGGTCAAATTATGCCTCCTATAATGGGAGCAGCCGCCTTTATCATCGCTGAAACTATTGGGATCCCATATTTTGATGTAGTCGTAGCTGCATTTATACCGGCAGTTATAAGTTATATGGCGCTACTTTATATTTCTCACTTGGAAGCACTAAAGCTTGGTCTAAGAGGTTTAGACCGTTCAGATGTCCCCATTTTTTGGGCAACCTTTAAGCAAGGCCTCCATTTTTTAGCGCCGATAATTGTCTTAGTCTATTTGTTGATGGTGGCTCGCTGGACGGCCGGAACCGCTGTCTTCTATTCAATCGTCGTTATGATGTTAATTATAGTAGGCCAACGTGTCATTATCGGACGCTACCAAGGGCAACCGGTTCTTCAAAGTATTCTGGTTGCTATTAGAGATATTCGGGATGGGCTCATAACAGGCGCTAAAAATATGACCGGTATTGCAGTGGCTGTTGCGGCCGCTGGAATTATCGTTGGTGCTGTATCTTCTACCGGTCTAAATAATGCCATGGTCGGTGTTGTGGAAGCTTTGTCGGCAGGTAATGTGTATGTCCTGCTTTTGCTAACTGCCGTTCTTTGCATTGTGCTTGGTATGGGGCTCCCCACAACCGCGAACTACCTTGTTGTTGCCTCTCTCCTGGCTGGTGTCTTGGTAGAGCTCGGAAATGCTTCAGGTATAGTATTACCTTTGATCGCAGTTCATTTGTTCGTGTTCTATTTTGGCCTTCTTG
>CAZCKO010000095.1:0-7748 GCA_964499275.1 uncultured Rhodospirillaceae bacterium | reverse complement strand
TTAAAAATTTCTTCTCGGTCACTTTTCTCCGACGCCCTGTTCATATTAACTCCCACAACTTCCAAAACGATGTTTCCAAATAACAAAACTTTTTAATGGCAACCTCAAAAATACTGCCAAACCTTTGATCAGAAAAAATAATAATATTCGTAACTGCCACTGAAAGAATGCGTTATCTAGTGAAAAACCCAAAACTCCTTCTATAAATGGGGCCGCGCTTGCCCAAATTGACTTCTCAATTTATTCAAGGGAGCCGACCTTTTCTTTAAAGTGCGAAACGTAGTTATCGATTACATGGTTTGAGTCAAAATGTGATAAAACCCTTGACCTTCCATTTTTTCCAAGGGACGTCCTAAAATTATCGTCTTCCAACAACAATTTTAATGCCTCAACAAAAGCTTGTTGATCACCTCTGGGCACCAAAAGTCCCGTTTGTTTGTGAACGATGGCATCCCTTATACCATATATATCAGAGCCAATTGTTGGTATCTCGCATGCGGATGCTTCCAGAGCAACCATACCAAAACCCTCTCTATGACTTGGCAAACACAAAATATCAGCAGCTGCCATAAACCTTTCTGGCTTTTCCGTGAACCCCGAAAATATCAATTTGTGGCGATCTTTCGAGTTAATTTTCGCTGCAAGGTCGCTGGATAGACCATCATCATCTGGTCCTACGATAAACAAAAAGGTGTTAGGCTTATATGTTAATAACTCTACGAGAGAGTTAACGAGATCAAAGACCCCCTTATCGCGAGTAATACGGCCGACAAAGAGCAACACATTAGCGACGTCTTCAATATTGTATTGGTCTCGAATTTGCCTTCGGCAATTAATATCTCTCTTAAATCTGTTCGAATTAACGCCACCGATTGAACCACGGCCAAGAACCAATGCCTTGTCTGCAGAAACTACCCCTTCCTTAATAAGGTATTGCCTTTGAGAATCACTAACAGCCAGAATATCAGTGCTTAGCGTCGCTGTTAAGGTGTCTGCAAACCTCAGTATATAGCGGTACATCCCCTTTTTAGCAGCCCATACTTCCCCTTGAAAAATATTTAATCGGACCCGAACCCGACAAAGTCTCGCGGCAATCATTCCCAATAGCCCTGCTTTAGGGGCCAGTGTAATCACCATATCAAATTGTTTTCGTTTAAATAAACGGATTAAAGAAATTAAAGCGAAAATATCATAAATTAAAGAAATATTCCGTTTAATATTAACGTGCTCTTCACTAACGGGCGCGTTAATTGGCTGCGCTTCCGGGTGATATCTCTTATTATAAACAACGGTTACACTAGACCATTGCGACATTTTTCGTAAATGTTCAGAAAAGAAGAAAAACATCGACAACGGCGACGCGGAAATGACACAAATCTTAGGGCCAGTTGATTGCATGATTATGTTTTTCCAAAACCAAATTGATACAAATTAAGCGCCTCCTTAAATGAGGTAACTTATACCTCATAACGATATACACTTTGAAGCGAACTCTCTGGCAATAGGGTCATGAGAAATTAATATTATCAACTTTGATTCATTTGCTAGTTTTTGTAACAACGTAAGTATTTTCCGCTTGCTGTCTTCTTCCAAACCAGAAACGATTTCATCCAGCGCCAACACTTCAGCTCCATGGTAAAGAGCACGCGCCAATACCAAACGTTGCTTCTGGCCTCCACTAAGTTTATCTCCATCGGGCCCAACGCTGCTATTAACGAACTCATGTGACGTTCGAAGTTCATTCCACAAATCAACCACCTTTAGACAAGCACTTGCCTTCTCTTTTTGTAATTCTGTAATATTTTCTACCTCAGACATCACGACATTCTCGAGAATTGTCCCCGGAATAATCAGTGGTTGTTGGGGAGCATAAAAAATATTCACGGGATGCTTTGTGTTATACTGCAGCTGCATTCCATTAAACAAAACTGCACCTCTCGAAGGAGCTCTTATACCACAAATGACGTCCATGAGAGTTGTCTTTCCAACCCCAGACTTTCCTTTAATTAAAAGAAAATCACCAGACTTAAGTTCTTCACTCAGCCCCTCAAATAACGATCTTTGAGGGTGATATTTAAATGCAATATTTTTTAGGTGTATTGAGCAATTATTAAGACCACTTCCGGCTTTGGACCCCGTTTCTAAAGGTTTTTTCAATTGAAAAATAAGTTGATCTATTGTTGGTTCAATGATTCCAACAACATTTTTTAACACCGCTCTATTGAATTGAAAACTTATCAATGCATTTGAGATGGAAGTTATAATCGGTAAAATCCGTAGCCCGGCTCCAGCAACAAAAACCAACTCCGCAAAACCCATTTCTTCCGATCGACCTGCCCAGGATACCATAATAATTAGAAAAAGGGCCAAAAACAGTTCCAGAAAATATCGGGGTGCGCCGGAAAGCAAATTCGCTAACCTATCATTTTTCGCAAATTTGTTTGAAGATTTTGATAGCATTAACACAGCATTATTGTGCAAACTGCGAACACTGAGCTGCCGCCACCCTGCACAGAAAGCTGCTGTCATTTCACTTACTTCTTCCAAAGACTGGTTGGCTCTATCCCCAAACCGTCTTGAAAGTCTTTTGAATTTAAAAAGATAAAACAGGACAATTGGGGTAATTATAGTTAACATCAACAGAAGAAAACCAGGTGACACCACTGCAATCACCCCAATTATGCCAAGCAGTATAACAAGCTCGCCTAGCACCCTTAGGAATGGCTCAAGTATACCCTTTCCTACTTGTGTAACCTGCCTGACGATTATATCTGACATGGCCCCACTAGCTTTTTGTTCCTCATTTACTAAATTGCCACGGCTATTGAGTGTGCTATGAAACAAAAGTAGGCGTAAGGAAGTTTGCAATTGACTAGATTGTAACAAAATGAAGTTTTGGAGTAATAAACCGCTCAAGAAACGTAACAAAAAGACAAAGAGACAAATTACAGCCTGCTCAATAAATGTGAGATTAGAAAATTGTAAATAATCTAAAAATTTTGGGTTTAAAACACCATTTTCAGGTTGTTGAAGGGCGGTATTAATAAATGAAGCCAGTAATAGCAACGCCGTAACCTCAACCACCGCCAATGTCACACCGGACGCGCATAAACAGGATATTTTGAAGCCAAGTTTTTTTAAAATTCGAGAAAAAGCGAGTATGTCATCAATGTTGATAACACTTTTTTTCTTTGGTTTTAGTGACCTATCTGCCAACTTTTCCTCCATCACCATTATAGTGCAAAGAATTGGAGTAGGTATTATATTTCCACTGATACATTATCACATTTCAAAGGGCCATCAGGCCTTTTGTTTATCTGCTTTATAAAAGTCAGAGAGATATCCATGCACACCGATTGCGAATTTTTCAAATTTCTTTGATTTCAAAAAACGATCCATAGCCAATCTATAGGATTCTTTCTCTTTCTTTGACAGGCTGCAACAGTATTTAAAACAAGCCTCAATATCCTCAAAATCATCTAACGCAATAAAACAATCTGATGGGATGTAATCTTCAATGTCAGGGGCACCCCAGTATATTGGAATACATCCCGCGAAAATCGAATCAAAGATCTTTTCTGTTATAAAGCCCGACATTGCCATGTTTTCTAAACACAATGAAAAGTCATAACGTCTATACACATCAAATTTTCTAACTGGTTTTTCTACTTTTAAGCCAGCCAACCAAAGTTTTAAGAGCCAAAACACAGAAATAAATGGGCTGCGAATTTGTATCCGCCTCCATCCAAAACCATATAAATCAAGATCTCCCTTTAAACCTAATTGTCTAATGGCTGCAAGGCGTTTACCGTATCCGTTCTGGGGCTTCGCCTTGGAAAAATGAGCACCCGCGATTAGTGCAATTTTGGTCAACTTTTGTTTATTGCTATCAAATTCTCGGGTTTGATAAAGATTTTTATTAGTCCAATAAAATTTAATTAATTTTGATGATAAATCTCTTATAGGCAGTTGATAACCATCTCCAATCGTATTGTGTAAAAAAACATGCTCAAATGAACTGGCAAGTTGAGTAATTTTTTTATAATCATCCGGTTTTACGATAGGAGGTTCAAAAAGCACGACACCAATTTTTCTTATTGCCCTGCCGTTAAACCTTAATGCGCGCTCTGAAGTTGCACCAAAGCCCCAATAATGGAAATTACAACCTTCATATCTTTCAAAAATACTATCATACATATCTGCCGTAAAAACTGGATAACCGGCACTCTCAAGAGTCTCCTTGAGATCAAAGTTAGACTGCAACGTGTTGTCACGATTTAGAGAAGTTTCTAGATCAAAGAACAAATTTTTATGATAATGATAGGAAGGAGGGTCGATTAGCACGACAATACCGTGTTTAGCTCGCGGAAATTTGAAAATGGTTTCAGAGCATTTGATTTTGTTGTTAGACAATATTTATAACTCGATTATAAACCCGAGAGGGCCTGAAGCGATGAGCTAACATCGTAGTGGTGATTTCCTATAAAAAGTCCGTTACGTTGAATATTAGCCGCATTGACTAATTTGCCGAAACATTCGTAATTCATATACTTCAAAACCTTTTGTTCCACAAAATTTCCAGCAACAATTGGTCGATATTCAAAGCCCCTTGAATCCAGAAAATTCCGTAATTGCTCCCGGCTGTAGTCAACATCTGGACGTACTACTAAGCTAAAGCCGAACCAGCTACTTTTACCAATCTCTTTTTGTATTTTAATTAGAGGGTGCCCTTCCATTATGTCTTGAAACGCCTTTGCGTTCATACGTCGTCCTCTAATAATTTCAGTTAGTTTTTTTAACTGCTCACCCCCAATTGCCCCAGACATTTCTAACGGTCGTAAATTGTACCCGGGTAAAATGAAATTGTATGATTCTTCAAACTGGTCTTCACTTTTAATATCAGTCACAAAATTGTCTATAGGGAGATCGCGTGTCCACCCGTGGGCCCGCAAACATAATAAAATATGATAAAGTTCTTCATCATCAGTTAAAATCACACCGCCTTCCATAGTCGAAATATGATGTGAAAAAAAACAACTAAAACTACTCAAGACACCAAAGCACCCGGCCTTGACATCGTTATATTCAGCACCCAGTGATTCACAATTATCTTCAATCAAATATATATTCTTGCCTTCTATAATGGAATTAATTTTGTTGAAGTCGTTTGGGTTTCCAAGAAGATTTACAGCAAATATCAGTTTTGTTTTTTTACTAATAGCATCAGATAGCTGGTCTAGATCAAAATTCATCGTATTGATATCAACATCAACAAATTTAATTTTCAGTCCGTATTGCCCCAAAGGGGTATAAGTGGTGCTCCAGGAGATAGCAGGCACGATGACTTCGTCCCCAGCCTTTAAAGGATTATTCTTTTTAAAAAATAAGGAAGCAATCATCAACAAGTTAGCTGATGACCCAGAATTAACCATCACCCCAAATTTACGGTCGTGAAATTCCGAAAACCTCATTTCAAAGTTTGAAACTTCGTGGCCCATTGTGAAATAACCACTCTTTATGACACGTTGCATAGCGTCATACTCAGCATTGTCCCATGTAGTCGTCGCGAGCGGATAGGAAAATGCTTTCAACGCTTTCGATCCTTAAAAAACTGATATGTTATTTTAATACCTTCACTCAGTTCAGTTGTTGGCTGCCAGCCCCACTCTTTAGCTCTGTCCGTACAAGTTAGCTTTTGTGTCATACCCACAGGTTGAACAAGGTCAAACCTGAATTCACCACTAAACCCGATTACAGAAGCAATTTCCTCGTAGTACTCCCTAACTGAATAATCGTAGCCGAGCCCTGCATTCATATTTTGGGGTAAGCTATCAAATTTATCGCATGCCTCCCAAATTAAATCAGCAAGGTCACCGGCAAACATGAACTCTCTTCTCACCGAACCATCACCCCAAATCGTGACGGTACCAGTCCCACTCGCAACTGCTTCATGAACTTTGGTTATGATAGCCGGTATCAGATGCGCATTGTTTCCTTCAAATTTATCAAAAGGCCCATAAAGATTGCATGGAATAATTGATTTATAACTTAGGTTTTGGTGCTGGTCGCTAATGTAACTACACATGCGAATAGCCAGTATCTTTGATAACGCGTATGCCTCATTAGTCGGCTCGAGAGGTCCAGTTAAAATAGCGGTCTCTTGAAGAGGGTTTAAACCATCTCTTGGGTAAATACATGAACTCCCAAGGTTTAGCAAACGAGGAACACCACACTCTTTAGCAGCATTGATAACGTTAACTCCAACCGTCAGGTTACCCAGCAAAAACCCATAGGGATCAGCAATATTAGCTTTTATTCCTCCCACTTTTCCAGCCGCATGAATAATGATATCAGGCTTGTTTTTAACTAAGAAATCAGTCAGAGCACTAAACTTTGATAGATCAAGTTCTTGTCTTGAGGGCGCTAAAATTTCAAATTGACTAGCTTTTTCATGGGCCATCGTATTACGCCCCACCATACCGCTCGCCCCTGTTATCAAAACCTTCATAAAAAAAACACTCGCTGTAGACTTTGGTGGTAAGATTTCAACTAATTCCAAATTTGGAAAAAGCTCGAACAACAGGACTAATAATCACATTTCTCGATTTCTTGCTTCGTTGCCCTCATATCTGCCTCGACCATTTCTTTAACAAGTTCATTGAACGTCACTTTTGGCTTCCAACCAAGTTTCTTTCGCGCCTTTGAGGCATCGCCTAACAAAGTGGCTACCTCTGCCGGCCTTAAATAGCGCTGATCAATTTTAATAATTGGCTGGCCAGTATCTCCCGTATCACGGTTGAGCCAATAAGCCATTTCATTCACTCCTTGTCCACGCCAATCCAATTGCATATTAAGGCGGTCGGCAGTTGCAATAATAAAATCTCTTACAGAATATTGTTTCCCTGTCGCAATGACAAAATCTTCTGGCTCTTCTTGTTGCAGCATAAGCCATTGCATCTCCACATAATCCCGCGCGTGTCCCCAGTCACGAAGTGCATCTAAATTGCCAATACCCATGGACTCCTCCAAACCAAGTTTTATGCGGCAAAGTCCCCTGGTTATTTTTCTCGTAACAAAAGTTTCACCGCGGACGGGGCTTTCATGATTAAATAGGATTCCGTTACAAGCAAATAATCCATAACTTTCACGGTAATTAACCGTTATCCAATGTGCATAAAGTTTAGCAACGGCATATGGACTGCGAGGATAAAAAGGAGTGGCTTCAGTTTGCGGGCTCTCTTGTACTAGTCCGTAAAGTTCAGATGTACTCGCTTGATAAAATTTTGCTGTTTTTTCAATCTTAAGTGTTCGCATTGCTTCTAGCATTCTCAGCGTTCCGAGAGCATCTGAGTTTGCGGTATATTCAGGTTCTTCAAAGCTCACCGCAACATGGGATTGTGCTGCTAAATTATAGATTTCATTGGGCTCAACTTTTTCCATAATATGCAAAAGACTTGATGCATCAGTCATGTCACCATGGTGCAGAACAAACTGCCCTTCAGCGGCATAATGGCTATTAAAAAGATGATCAATTCGTACTGTATTAAAACTCGAAGAACGTCTTTTAACACCATGGACTATATATTCTTTTTCGAGTAACAGCTCAGCCAAATAAGACCCGTCCTGCCCAGTTATCCCTGTAATTAAAGCCGTTCTCATATCTAAATCCTAATTTTCCAGGTCCAAAATCTCAAAACTTATAGGTCTAGTCAAAAGCATAATTATTGGTAGCGGGAGAGGGACTTGAA
>CAZCKO010000094.1:2960-7821 GCA_964499275.1 uncultured Rhodospirillaceae bacterium | reverse complement strand
CTCTCTTTTTGGATCACGAGTCTTTCAGGATGATACTAACTTTGATGTGGCTCACACCCTAATCGCAATCAACATAGAATCCTTCATGGATAAAGCCATTTTCAATACACGGCTTGAGAGGTTACTATCGGAAGTTCTTGACGCTCCACCCCTAGATTCGAATTCACCAGTCCAGCTACCTGGACAAGCCGAACAAGCCAGAGCCTTAAGAAGAAAAAAAGAAGTTATTCCAATAGACAAACAAACCATTAATGGCCTACAAGCTTTGGCCACTGATCTGATCATACTTTTCCTTCTGAAAAAGGTTAAATAAAGGATTCCCCATGACAGATACACTCACAATAGGAAATGTCGAGGCACCCCTAAATAGTTACAGAAGAGGTGCCATTACAACTGGTAAAAACTTTGATGGACGATCCACAGAAAATCCAATACTGGTATGTCGAGGTAAGGAGGAAGGACCAAAACTCTGGCTAAATGGAGCTACCCACGGCGACGAACCGGAGGGAGCACTATCCATCTTCAAGACTTTCGAATGGCTACAGCATTGCTTGATAAAAGTAACAGTAGTGTGCGTCCCGGCAATGAACGTGCCCGCCTTTCAAGCAGGAAAACGGGGAGATCCATTAGATGGGTTTACCTACGACATGAACCGTATTTACCCAGGAAATCCAGATGGATATCCCACCGAACGTTCGGCCTGGGCCCACTGGGAAGCAATGAAAGACAACTGTGATCTCCAAATAGCCATCCATTCAGGAGGAGAACACTCCTATCTCGCACACATGATATTTGCTTCGGACAACCCCCAAAGTTTAGAACTGGCTGCCGCAATGGGACCGCAATGGGACCTAGTTTTCCGTAGTGGACAGGGAGGAAACAACCCTGCGTCCAAAATGGGAGACTCGGGAAAAGCGGGCATAACCATAGAATTAGGAGGTAATTGCCGGACCTTAACCAATGATTTCCACGAAGTTGCTGATGACCTTTCTAGTAGCTATAAAAATGTACTAAAACACTACGACATGATCCAAGGAGACCCACCAGAATATGTTACTGAATGGCGCATGGGCCACCAGCAAGCTCTCCTAGCACCCGCATCGGGCATGTGGGTAGGGGCGCCAGACATTCCCTTTGAAACCCAAATACCTAAGGACACAGTTCTGGGCTGTATTTACGACTTATATGGTGACATCCAATCACAAGTAGTGGCCCCCGAAGACGGAGTAGTCTTCGGCTTGCGTTCAAGACCTTCGGTACTCGCTGGAGAGTGGTGCTGCTTTTTTGGCATTATCGACGAAGTTAGGTCAGACCTGCTCAGCCGTTAACTTAAAACTAATACCTTCTTTCATATATATACCGCATATATTTTATATCTTCCTGCGTTTTTACATGTATATGTGCGTGCTTATGCGCATACAAGGTAGGATTTAAAGTCTATTTGTTCCGAGTACGCTTACGAAGTGTCTCCAGCGACAATCTGTGGAACACCTCTGCTATCCCCTTGTTAATCACACTGGGATGCTTCATTTCTTCCTGAGCAATCAAGGCCGCTGCCTGTCCCATCACCTGAAAGCGAATAAACCATTTTAAGTGGCTGTCCCCAACCTGCAATCTTCCAAATACCTGGTCGAGCACTCCGTCAACTGTATGCTTAACATACTTTCTGGCCGACTTTCCTTCTAATTCCAGAGGGACCTGTATTTCCACCTTCGAACCCAAGCCCTCTGGGAAAAACCAACCTTTTGCCGAATTGCACTTTTTCATGTTGCAAAACTCGATGTGCCATTTAAACCAGTCATACTGCCAATTGTCATATAATCCATAGTATTCAAGCCATTCGCGTAATTTTAACTCGAACAATTCGGGTTTCATTGTTAAACAATGCAGCGGACCCGAATCAAGTCTCTCCCACATTTCAGGACACATTGCTCGGGAAAACTCTAAGAACCTCCTTCTTAGAGCGCTTGTAGGGGTTGAGCCCTCTACCAACACTGCATCGGCAACTTCATCCTCAAATTCTGGTGTGGGTGGAAACTTTATCCCGGCCTTGTCGGCCTCCCAGTATGGGTGCTTATTTCGAACCCTGAATTTCTTTTTATTGATCCAGTCCGCCATACCCCTCTCCCTTTGCGGCAGAAAACCGCCCTATACCTACTGTGTGATCTACCTCTTAAATAAGGTGATTAACTCTATAATACAGTAATATATACGTCATTAAAAGGCACAGATTGATTCGATTAATACTTTTTAATGGTAGAGTGGTCCTCTTCTTGACCTTGAGAAAGAATGTAAACATTCCCTTTAGGCTGGCATAAAATTGTCAGGTGCCGACTCGAAATGCCCCCATCACCATTATTCGTGTCGCAAAAAACAGTAATAACTCTTGAACCCTATATCGCTAGGGCAAAGATTTTGGATCTATTTTCTGGCGTCTTACTAGATGGCCACGACCCCTCTTCGCTATAACCTCTCCATCTTGAACTATGACCTCTCCTCTCGAAAAAGTCATTGTTGGAAAACCTGACACCCTTAAACCTTGATACGGAGTGTAGTCCACTGCCGAATGCAAACATCCCGCGCTAAGCTCTACTTCTTTGTTCGGATCTACGATCACAATGTCTGCGTCAGCACCCACCTTCAAACTCCCTTTATTAGGGTACATTCCAAAAATTCGAGCCGGATTAGTCGAAGTTAGTTCCACGAAGCGACTCGGTGAGATACGTCCCGCCTTGACCCCATATGTAAACATTAGAGGCAATCGTGTCTCTATCCCCGGTAAGCCATTCGGAATTCTAGTAAAATTGTCACGACCTTTTGTTTTTTGATCCTCATAATGAAACGGGGCATGGTCTGATGAGACTTGCTGAAGCAAGCCATCTTCGACAGTACTCCACAGTGCCTCTACCTGATCTATATCTCTTATGGGGGGACTACATACAAATTTTGCCACCTCGAAGCCTCCTTCCGGGTCATAAACTGCATCGTTTAAGACCAAATATTGCGGACAAGTCTCCCCCACTACTGGTTGTCCGCGCCCTCGAGCTTCTTCTAAATGGCCAGCTACAAGCTTAGATGTTACGTGAGCGATACAAATTGGAGCACCAGCAATCTCAGCTAACATCATCGCCCTATTAGTCGCCTCAGCTTCTACGAGAACAGGTCGACTAGATGCATGAAATGATGGGCCCGTCTCCCCTCTAGAAATTTGTCTTTCTATCAGGTGGGTAACCGCACAATCATTTTCACAATGCAGGTAGGCCAGTCCTCCTTTAGCGGCCAGCTCTTCCAGTAGTAGGAGCAAATCTCCATCTCCTACCTACTTGTCACCATAAGTCATATAAACTTTAAATGACGGAAATCCAGATTCAACCAGACTTTCCACCTCTTTGATGGAATTTGGATTGACATCTGTCACTATCGTATGGAAAGAGTAATCTATAATGCTATTAGGTTCTATCTCCCCTAATCTCCTATCTCTAGCCTTTAAGAGTGACTCTCCCCTATCCTGCAGAGAGAAGTCAATGATAGTGGTCACTCCACCACACGCTCCAGCTATTGTTCCTACATGGAAATCGTCCGCCGTTCTGACCCCTAGTCTTCCTATGGGATGATCCAAATGCGTATGTGTATCTACGCCCCCTGGCATTACCCACTGCCCAGTTGCGTCAAAAATCGAACCATCGGTTTCTAAACCGGTCCCCTTCTGAGCGATCTTACCATCCCTGATTAGCACATCGGTTGGACCCATGCTGTCGGCTGTAACAACCGTGCCTCCGTGAATCAATATGTCAGCCATCTTCTTCCAGACCTTCCACGAATTCTGTCATCCGAGTCATCGCCTCCTCTATACTTTTCTTAGGTGCCAAAAGAGATACTCTCACCCAGTTTCGCCAACTATCTCCAAAAGAATTTCCGGGGAACATTAAAACACCCGCGTCTCTTAATAGCCGGTAACAGAACTCTTCAGCACCAATACCAAACCGAGTCATATCAGCCCAAAAAAACAGCCCTCCATAGTGTTCTGCATATGGAACTCTCATCCTATTAAAACCATCCATTAAAATCTGTCTTCGATCTTTGTACCTGCTCAGAAATTGAGGGCGAGAATCGTTCTCCATTTCTAATGCGGCCAGCGCAGCATACTGAGAAAAGGTTGGGCAGGGTCCAGACGTGGTTTCCTTGATCGATGACACCGCGTCAATAAAAGCTGGAGGGCCGACCAAAAAACCAACTCTGAATCCAGTCATCGCATATGACTTAGAAAACCCAGACAGCACTATAGAACGAACTCGAGCGCCGTCTACACCCCAAAAACAAAGAGATTTGTGATCATCAAAAATAATATCTTCATAGATTTCATCAGACAAAACGATTATACCCATCTCCTTAGCTACTTCAGCTAGTTTACGAACACTTTCTACCGTTGCACACGATCCTGTTGGATTGGATGGGTTTACAAATACAAGCAATTTAGCATCGGACGCATACTCCCTAAGATCTGCTTCCTTTAGTTCGAAGAATCTGCCTTCCTGCTGCGTCGGGATTGACACTATAGTACCTCCACATGCACCAATGGCTTGATCGTATGAAGTATATCGAGGGTCTGTACAAGCCACCTTGTCACCTGGATCCACTAGCGCCAATATTGCCAAGATGAGTCCCTCTTGGCCACCATTTGTGATTATCAATTCTTTTTCGGGATCCACATAAATTCCCTTTTCCTCCATATATCGATCCGCAATTTTCCTTTTGAGATCAGGCAACCCTTGAACTGGGCCTAGGATGGAATTATCTGAACTTGCATCACGGTTTGACAAGGTAGAAAAATACTTCATTGTCCCATCAATTATCTCCCTTT
>CAZCKO010000094.1:0-2950 GCA_964499275.1 uncultured Rhodospirillaceae bacterium | reverse complement strand
TGAGTGTGCAGATCCGGATCGCCTCTTCCTAACGAAATCACATCTTTTCTACTCTTAGCCAAATCCATCATTTTATAACGCAGAGACGTGGCTTTCTCACCGGATTCGACCGCTCCGCGGCCAGCCTTACTGCCCTTTTCTCTAGCACTCATGGCCTTTCTCCTAATGCCCATAGTGCCGCCCTTTGTGAAGGAGATGGGGCACAGATTGACGAAGCTTGTTTCCATCCAGTTATCCCTTTTAAGACAGAGGTATCGGCGGAAACAAATCCTAGATCAAAGCCATGTTTTCCGAGCAAGCTCGATAGGGATCCTAGCAAGATAGTGCTTGGAGAAAACTTCAGGCCAGTTACTTCTTCACCAAACAAAGTATCGCCCAATGCACAAATCTCAGTTTCGAACCTGCCGCTGGAAGATCCCATATTGGCTCCCCCTCTCAGTTCCCGATAGGCTATAGATATACCCATGTCCTCAGCGCCACAGACATCTATGCCCAGCCAATCAAAAAGTTTCTGATGATGGAGCCCTTTTTCTCCCGAGACGCGGCCTCCTGGAACTATATCCAGACCTAACATGGTCACAAAGACAGCTTCTCCTTCACTAGCCGTTATCAATACTTGATCTCCGCCACGAGAGTCATCTAGGTATTTCCCCAGTTCTCTTCCCACCATATCTCTGAGGTCTGACATCCCTGGCCGATCGGGATAATGTGTTTCTCCTCTCCCTAGGTGATAACTAAGGCTATCAACCAGACCTTGTGGAATCTGAATGGCTCCTTTTCTTTTGGGCTTCCCTTCGGAGCTAGCATCTAATAGAACTCTAGCCCTCTCCGAAAGAGCTTCTGCAACTGTTGGTACTTTGTTCAATTTATTCATTCGTCCACTCCAGGTAGAACGTATTCTGCAACCGCGTGAAGTTGTTCCAGGGTTAATTCTGATCCGAATTCTGCGATATAGTTAGCCAAAGTGAATGCGTCAAATCGACAACCGCTAATACCACCCCTTAAGCAAGCTAATAAGTGAAAGGCGGGACCTAATATCGCGGGATCACTCCAGGCCTGACTGGTTGTTGATTGCAGTGCTACTACATCTGCATCGGTAATAGAAGTGGGTTTAATTTTTAATCCTGGAGTAACCGAATTGACACTAATTTTTGACCCTGACAATTCTAATGCCAAACACCGAGTGAATGCCTCTACCCCAAATTTAGACGCACAATAAGCCGTCTGATCTGCAAAACCTAGTACACCAGCTCGAGACGATATGTTTATGATTGATCCTCCCTGATCCGAAAGTAGAGGAACCATTTCTCTTGTCAGAAAAACAGGAGCTGTCAAATTCACCTGCAAAGTGTACTCCCAAGAATCCCTTTTTATCTGCTGCAACGACTGCCTTTCAAGGACAGCCGCATTATTAATGATTGCAACCAGCCTGCTACTTCCTTGCTTGACGTCCCTGGTCAGCATCGATAGCTCAGATTCAGAAGCTAAATCGATAACTCGTGTTTTTACCCAACCACCACTACCTCTAATATTCTCTGCCGTCTTTTCAAGCTCTGCTTCTACTTCGGAGGTTATCCAAAGGTGAGCACCAACTTGACCCAGGAAGCAAGCGATTCCCCTACCTAACCCCCGGCCAGCACCAGTTACCAGGACATCCATACCCTCTATAGGTTCCGTCAAATATTTCACTCTTTGATCACCCCAACATTGCCCTGACTGCATAGGCACAGACGGTCCCTAGGTAATTACCCACAGCATAACCAAATATTCCCACTATAACTCCAGGTGCCACTAGCTTACCCCACCTCATGGCTAGGCTTATGGCCAGTGCAGAACCTGGACCCCCTATGGCCGCCTGGCTGGCTATTGTGACAATAGCCAAATCAATTTTAAGGAGCCATGCCGCTCCGTAACTTACAATTACGTGAACAGCCATAACGATGATCATGAGTGAAAAAATAGGAACACCAGCCTTCAAAACTTGGGAAAGCTCAGATGCTGCTCCCAGCTGGATAAAAAAGATATGCATTGCAAAATAAGAAAGTACTTCAGCCCCATTAAGATTTCTTACAACAGGTAGCAGGGAAGCTCCCAGAGCCAAGGTTGTCAGCCAGATGATATCAGGTATGCCTGGGAAAAGACTAAGCAACTGCTGAGCAACCCACAAAAAGAGAAGTGGTAGGGCACCTAAAACAGCTAACTCCAACACATTAATCTTCGTATCTGTCCAGCGCTTTCTCATTGCCTCTGCTTCTGCTTCCTCCTCTTCAGAAATACCATCACCACTAGCTGCTATACTCCCATCTTGAACACTGTCTTCGCCTGCCGACTTGTTCGAACCAATTCGTCTCAAAAAAACCCCAGCCAGTGCAGTAGCAAGCCATATCTGTAATAACATATAGGGAACTGTAGACATGTTATCCGCCACGGCTGCAGCAGCGAAAATATTTGTATCAATATCCAAGCTCTGTCCAATAGCAGCGAAATTTAAACCACCACCCATAAATGCTGCTGCAAAAGCACCCGAAAGCTTCCAGGTCTCAGGCCCTACAAAACCAGCTGTCGAAAGGCCTCCTATTATTCCCCCCACTACGCTACCTAAGCATGCGGCAGTATAGGCTATAATCATTGGCCATCCAGCATTTTTCAGCTCCCGCATATCCGTTCCCATGATGATCAGAACAATAGCATACGGAATAGCATATGTGCCCACAGCTTCATGGACTGGACCAGTGTGTCCTATCAATCCTATGTTCGCGAAAAATATACCGAGAAGTGTACAAACTACCGCAGAAGTGATTTTCTTTATGAATGCTATACGCTCTTCCAAAATTCTTGCAAAAGCAATGATCGCGAGCATAAAGGTTAATACCAAAAAAGGGTCCTGAATCATACGACAACCAATCCTTTTAGTTCTTATTCCGATATCAATGAATCCAGATTATTTATC
>CAZCKO010000093.1:1190-7979 GCA_964499275.1 uncultured Rhodospirillaceae bacterium | reverse complement strand
AACAGTGAGATAATGAACACTGAAATAGTCATTATCATCACTCCAGACCCTTGAAGACGAGAAACCAGCCTCACGCCACATAGTTTCAAATTGATCTAAAGAGTATTTATAGGAGTTTTCAGTGTGAATATACTCATCAGCAATAAATTCATAAGCATGATGGCCTATTGAAATGACCTGATTAGCCAAACTAACCAGATGCATTTCAACTCGCCCCATTTCTTGATTGTAAATTGCTCTGTGTTGAAATTTAGAGAGATCAAAGTTTGTGCCTATCTCTTTGTTAGCCCTTTCCAAAATATTTAGATTAAATTTTGCGGTTATCCCTTTAGAATCGTCATAGGCCGCCTCCAAAATCTTAGCGTCTTTTTTTAAGTCTATTCCTATGAGTAGGCCTCCCCTTGATTGTTTTAAAATATTGGCTACACAAGACAAGAAATAAACCGCATCGGCCTGATCAAAATTACTCAAAGAAGAACCGGGGAAAAAAGCAACTACATTGTCCAGCTTAGAAAACATTTTGGGAAGTTTAAAAGCTTGAGAATAATCAGCGCAAACAGCTCTAACTAATATTGAAGGGTATATGCCTGCCAATTCTCTACAAGAATTGAGTAAATGTTCCCGAGATATATCAATAGCCGTGTATGAATAAGGCTTATTTAACGCATCAAGTAAAATACGGACTTTATTACTTGAACCACTGCCAAATTCTAAAAAATGGCTCTTAATCCCAATATGTTCACAAATTTCTTTAATGTTATTTTTTAATATAGAAATTTCGGTACGGGTAACATAATATTCATCTGTTCCACATAATTGATCAAATAATTCCGAACCAACCAAATCATAAAAAAATTTACAAGGTAATGATTTGGAATGGTTGGAGAGGCCACTTATTACCGCCTCCTTAAAACTTTCTTCTTTTGGCTCTAAATCGATAAATTCATTTAGAATGTCTATTTGTTCAGATTCCATCTTTGAACTGATAAAAAATTAGGAAGGAAGTACCTATCTTACAGATATGAATCCAAAATCGAAAGATCAGAAATGTTTAGAGTTGGAGCGTCATATTTTAAGTATTTAAACCTAATAGTTGAATACTTTACACCTAACTGAACGATCAGTAGTGTGAATGGATAAATTAAACCCGCAAATGGACCTGTCGAATGACGACCACAACGACCCCGACTGATGACACCCTAGGCTCCGGGCATAATAAAAAAGAAGTGGTCTGGGATCGTTGGGTAAAAAAAAGGACTTTCGTTCGGGCTCTTGAAGGTACCTATGGTGAAATGCAACAGGGGTTATATGAAAAAGACCGGGTAATAAGCACCGCTGATATGAAATGGAAGGGCGGCCCCCTGGCGTTCGGCAAACACGTAATAAATCCCCAAAACACAGAGATCGCCCAGTCCATTGAAACTCATCTCCATGTCTATGCTCCCGGTAGTTTTGCGCAAAATCATGGTCACATGAATAGCGCTGCCTTTTATGTTTTGCGCGGGGAAGGCTATGACATCCATGATGGAGTTCGTCATGAATATGAAGCTGGTGACGTTCTCATGGTTGAAAATGGATGTGTACATCAGCATTTCAATAGTTCTAAAAAAGACGACCTCATTGTTGTAGTCATGAAAGCAAAACCATTGTTTTTATTTATGCATATGCTTTTCCAAAAAACTGTTAAGTTACCACCGAGCGAACCGTTACCCGGTCTTGAAGATTACGCTCCACCAACAGACTACTAAAATTTACGCCTTCTACTTTGCGGAACGTTTCCTTTGTCCTAAAATAAACACATTGGATATAGCCCGACTTAATTTAAGGAAGTAAACAATGGCTCAAGGTGTCTCATCTCCACCAAAAGAAAAACTAGAAGAAAAAAAGGCCGGCCCTGGACATAATCGCCCTGCTGCCGATTGGGCCCGGTGGACCAAGAAAAGGACCTTTGTCAGAGCATTAGAAGGTACTTATGGAGAGTTACTGCAACGAACTCACGATTTACCCCGCGTTTACTCAACAAAAGATTCTAAATGGCATGGAGGCCCACAAAGTTATGGTAAGGAAATTATTAACCCGGCCGATGTTGAAGTCTGTCAATCCATAGAAACCCACCTCAAAGCATTTGCTCCATTGGGAACGAACGTGAACCATGGACACATGAATAGTGCAGCTTTTTACGTATTGAAGGGGCGGGGCTACGATCATCATGATGGAGTTAAACATGATTATGAAGCCGGGGACATGTTGATGGTGCCAAATGGTGTTGTCCACCAACATTTTAATTCAGACGAAAATGAAGAGATGGTTGTTTTGATAATGAAAGCAAAACCACTTTTTTTGTTTATGCATATGTTGTTTCAAAAAACCGTTAAAATGCCTCCAAATGAGGCTACAAAACAACAATTAGAGTATGAGCCCCCTACAGATATATGATTATGTGGTAGATTTAACATGCTTATTACTCGAACGTGCCGATGAAAAACAGAATAACGCGCCCGCTACAAAAACAGCGCTCAGCCAAAATACCCAACGAGGCTCGTTAATATCCATTAGCCAGCCAAATATTGGTTGAACCAATGCTGCAGCCATCATCATTCCCGTAGTTAAAAAACCTACAACCTTACCCATAGAACCCTTAGGAGTAACAGCACGGATAAGAAGGTCTCTGCTAGGTAATAAAATACCCTGTAACATTCCTGAAATTATCATTGCTACCAGTATAACAATGACAGGTAAATCATAGGATCCAACAAAAGTCAGTAATACTCCGGCCCCAACCAGAGTGCCAACAGCAGTGGCAATTCTTGGACCATATTTATCAGCGACAAATCCTCCAATAAGGACACCCACAAAGCTACCCGCCATAAAGCCCGTTAAAACTGTATTCCCAATTAGGTCACTTATCCCGTAAAGCTGATTAAGAGCCACAACCATAAAGGAACGAATACCCGTAAACCCAATTGTCAGCATGATGAAAAAGGCAAAACACATCATTATTGGAAACGATAATATAAGCTTTATACCATCCCCAAGACCTTTATTGGCTTCACTAGGTTTAATGATAGACTTGGGTTCCTGATTAATTTCCTCAGACAAGGAGCTAAAAAAAACCCAGACTATTAATCCAAATAAAGATCCAATGGTTCCCACAATAATAAATGCAACACGCCAGTCCCACAGCTCCGTCAAGCCGATCATAACACCAGGAACGAACACCCAACCCAAGTTACCGCTCGCGAGATGAAGGCTAAATGCCCGTCCCAGTCGTTCCTTGGCAACAGAGCCGGAAAGAATTGCATAGTCAGCCGGATGAAACACCGTATTAGCTATGCCGGTAATGGTGTATAATGCCACTAACTGCCAAAATGTCGTTGAAAAACCAATGGCGGCCACCGATAATCCTTGGATGATTAGTCCTAAAATCAAAAGTTTTCGGGCTCCAATTTGATCCACCCAGAAACCCACAGGAGTCTGGGTTATACCTGCAGCCACGGCATAAAATGCCATTGGCAATGCCAAGACAGTGTAGCTAACTTCAAATTCTGGTTTTAGGATTAGATAAAGTGGAGGCAGAACAAAGAAAAAGAAATGACTCAACATATGTCCAAAACTAATTAGACCAATTACTCTAATTTCTAAGTACGAAAAGCCTCCAAAAGTTCTCATAAGTTACTCCAAGAAAAATAAAACGGTCGAACAATACCCGGCAAAAAATTAAATTCAAAGGCAGATCTTCAGTACTTCAAATTAACTCAACAAGGTCCCCAAAGTCGACAATTTCAATGGATTGATTTATCCAGAGGAATGGGAGAAAAAATGGATTCCTACTTTAATACCCTCAGTCAGGCTGCTGTGCATGAATTGGCAATCCCCTCCCAGTGCCTCGCGTCGGTGCAATAAAAAAAATAATGTGCCAATGTGATAATAACTAAGTATTCACTCGGATCCTTGACCAAGAAAGCCCACTAGGAGACAATTACACGCCTTTTTTAGCATTACTAAATGGATCACTAATGTTTGACGGTACAACTGACGAAATTTCAAAACTTATAGAACCCGGCAGGGTTCATCGTCGGGTTTATACAGATTCTGATATTTTCGAACTCGAAATGAAACGAATTTTTGGCCGAGCCTGGATGTTTGTTGGCCACACCAGTCAAATTCCCAATCCCGGTGACTACGTCACGTCTGACATAGGACGCCAACCAATTATCTTTATTCGACATAACGATGGAAAACCGCAGGTTTTACTCAATCGATGCGCACATCGTGGACCAAAAGTCTGTAATGAGCCTTTTGGAAATGTAAAGGCCTTGACGTGTTTATATCATGGTTGGACCTATGATACTGACGGAACATTGCTGGATGTCTCCATGCCCGAGGGTTCTGCGTCACATTTTAAAAAAAGTGAATTTGGTTTGGCTAAAGCTCCTCGAATGGGTGAATACCGAGGATTTATATTTGTTAGCCTTGCCGAAAAAGGGATCAGCTTCGATGAATTTCTTGGACCAATGAAAGCTAACATCGATGACCTTGTAGACCGCGCCCCAGATGGTGAGATCACCCTCGATTCCGGCAAGCACCGATATTTTTTTCGTGGCAATTGGAAACTACAGGTCGAAAATGTTCTCGATTCTTATCATGTTCCGTATTCCCACGCGTCAACCGTAAACAAAAAAGGAGAACAATTTTCGAGAAGGGAAGGGGATAAGGAAGGGGCACAAGTCATAGAAGAAAAGAGTACCAAAACTGCCGATGTTTGGAAGGGAAGACGTTCCTACGTAGTTGATTTTGGACATGGTTGGACCAGCAATACGGAACTAAACGAAAAAGGGAGATCCAGCCCTGCCTATGACGCATACAAAGAGGCTCTGGCACATAAAGTTGGAAATGAAAGAATGGAGGAGATATTAACCCCGGAATTTCATAACTCCTTGTTGTATCCAAATTGCTCGATTATGGGATTAAATATTCATATCCGAATTATCAGGCCGGTGGCACCCGACCTTACAGAGGTAACAGTTTATCCGGTTAAACTTAAAGGGGCGCCCGAAGCAATGAATACCGCAAATATTCGTCTCTTAAATGTTACCCATTCGGCAACATCATTTGTTCAGACAGATGATTTAGAATCTTTTAGACGCACCCAATCTGGACTTCAAAGTCTGCAGTCTGACTGGATTGATTTGTCCAGAGGTATGGGAGAAGAAGAATCTGACCCTCATTACAATGCAACTCGAGAGTCAGCGATGCATGAAATGGTAATTCGGGCACAATACCGGGCATGGCTTTATTATATGTGTGAGGCCGCCTAAATGGATGGATTAGAGATACCTGAAAGGTTAATACCCGGTGGAGTAACTGGAATAGATCGGGAACAATTTGAAATTTTTCTAATCCATGAAGCGCGGCTTTTAGATGAGCGAAAATTTGAGGATTGGATGGAGCTTTTTACGAAGGAGGGGATCTATTGGGTACCCTCAACCTCTGGAAAACCTGACCCCTACAATGAGGCTTCCTTATTTTTTGATGATCGAGAACTAATGAAAACCCGTATAGAGCGCCTTCGTCATCCACGTATACACATCCAAACACCTCCATCCAGAACAAACCATATGGTCAGTAATGTAATCGTTGAAGAAGCCGAACAAGATAAAGAAACCTACCTGATTAGTTCATCAATGCTCATGGGAGAATACCGATTGGATGTACAACGTTTCTTTATGGGGCGGCAGTTTCACAGACTTACACGGAAGGAAAACAGTTTTCAGATATCACTAAAGAGGGTCAATTTAATAAACTGCGACACAGCCTTTGAGGCCATGGCCGTACCAATATAAAAACAAGCTTATTTCTCCTTCTTATCCGCCCTTTCTATTTGGAGTCTGGCCATAAATGATAAGAAAGGGTGTATTCCCATTTTGGCCATTTCCTCATCCTTTAAATTCAAAAGAGCTGACTTTTCCTTTTTAGTCAAACTTAGACCTCTAACGTAGGATTTGCGGTCTGCGATGTAGAGCTCCCGTTCATTAGTATTGTTGGCCAATTGATGCAGAACTACTGTTAAATCTATCCTATCCGCAGCAATCTCAGGATAATGAGGCTTGAATTGATCTTCGTTTTCCTCCAATTTTTTCCACCAGGCCAGTGTTGCATAATTGTGGTGCCATGATGGATTTAGGGAAACTAAATCAGGCTTTCTCTCACCGAGCATACCAGCCGCCACTCCCCAGCACCGCAGTTCGATATTACCACTCTTATCCATCGATTTTTCATTTAAAGACAGAAGATACCGCAGGTTTCCGGTTTCCAGCTCCCTAAGAACTTTTTTATCGAACTCTAAATCCGGGTGGGCGTATCTTTCTGTACCCGGAAAATGGGACATGCCACCGCTTGCGATAACCACTGCACTTAACCCCTGCGCGACAAGCCCTCTGTTAATGGCTTCTCCGAGGGCGTAACACCTCTCCATTCTGGGTTGCGGGGGAACATACGCGTTAACAAATAGAGGCATAATCGGCCCCTTAATCCCAAGAAAGGAGAGAGGTATCCCTAAAGAATATTCAACTTCGGCAGTTGACGTGTACGAGACATCAAAACCCTCTTTATATAGGTAACGTATAATTTCTGTAGACTCGCGACTTGCTATTTGATGCTCAAAATTCCTACCGGCAAAACTTCCTCGGGCTATATTACCTCTGTGCAATGCAAACGGTGGAACACAATGAAGGACAAATTGATTAGCGTGATCATTGGAAATAGTGA
Organism: uncultured Rhodospirillaceae bacterium; assembly: GCA_964499275.1. Lineage (GTDB taxonomy): Bacteria > Pseudomonadota > Alphaproteobacteria > MPNO01 > UBA2964 > UBA2964. Next base: position 1,211 of record CAZCKO010000093.1, on the reverse strand, counting down.
CATAAACATCTGGGTTCAACG
>CAZCKO010000093.1:0-1180 GCA_964499275.1 uncultured Rhodospirillaceae bacterium | reverse complement strand
ACTATTGTAAATTATTAGACGGTAGTACGAAATGGGTGAAGAGACTCTGTCTTCGTTTTGTCCGTGAAAATCCAAAAAAATGGGCAGATAGGATAAAAACCGCGAAAATGAAAAGACAGCAGGCAATGTTACAAGCAAAATTTTTTGCTAGGTCTTTAACTCGATTGACGGTTTTTTTGTCTTCTGATTCCGGAAGAGTAAGAAACTGCGGAGCATGGGCCATACAAACTCCACCTATTACACCAGTTTTCTTTTTTTGAGACATGTTCTTCCAACCTTCAATCTAAACGGTCAAATAGGCCTTACGTACTTTTTCATCTGAAGCTAAAGAGGCCATAGTACCCTCGTATCGAATGCGGCCTTTTTCGATTATATAAGCCCGATCACTGACCATTGTTGCAAAATGTAAATTTTGTTCGGAAAGTAAAACGGTAAGACCCTCCGACTTCAGTTCACGTATAGTATTGGCCATCTGTTCAACAATTACTGGAGCCAAACCCTCTGACGGTTCGTCAAGTAAAATTGTCGTTGGATTTCCCATCAAGGAACGAGCAATAGTGAGCATTTGTTGTTCACCACCACTCATTTGGCCGCCGCGTCGGTCGCGCATTTCCCCCAAATTGGGAAACAATTTAAAAAGTCTTTCGGGTGTCCAAACAGGAGCATCATCCCTTGGTGCTTGCCTCCCCACCTCTAAATTTTCTAGAACAGTCAAATCTGTAAAAATACGCCGGTCTTCTGGGACATAGGCAAGCCCCAGCCGACTTATATTGTAGGAAGAACTATTTGTAATATCGGCATTTGAAAATTTTATTAGTCCTGAGGCAATTTTTACAATTCCCATTATACATTTCATTGTGGTTGATTTTCCGGCGCCATTTCGTCCCATGAGGGCGACGACCTCCCCGGAACTTATTTGCAAAGCAACATCAGCAAGTATATGAGCGCGCCCATAATAGCTATTAAGCCCATCAATATTTAAAATGGAGTTACCCGTGTTAAATACCATCGTTAAATTCAGCGCCTTTTATCTTCACAAGCAATTGAACCGAGAGATCTTGCAATTGTCAAACTTCTACGGGTTTTTCAACCCGAGAAAAATTCAATTCAACTTCTTCAAGGTGTCCAAGAACGAAACTAATCAACTTTATTTAAATACAGTATTGTGGACAAAGAGTTA
>CAZCKO010000092.1:6335-8074 GCA_964499275.1 uncultured Rhodospirillaceae bacterium | reverse complement strand
CATTTGATCATTTAGAGAAATGTTAAGCCTTTCTGCTATTGAGTCTTTAATTAATTCGACCAGAAATTTGTCGTTTGTTCCTTTGATATAATGGGCATTAACAGAGTTTAATTTATCTAAATTGATGCGTGCTGGCCCTTTACTAACATTTTTCAAATCAAACCATTGAATACCTTGCTTTAAGCTAAAAATTTCTTCATTTCCATGACTCCACCCCAACCGGATCAGATAGTTTAGAAGAGCTTCGGGTAGGTATCCCATTTGCTTATATTGTTCGACTCCAAGGGCCCCGTGTCTTTTTGAAAGTTTGGCGCCATCTGGTCCATGAATAAGAGGGATGTGGGCATAAATTGGTTTGTTCCATTTCAATGCATCAAAAAGTTGGGTTTGTCGAAAGGCATTTGTTAAATGGTCATCACCTCTTATTATGTGGGTTATTCCCATATCATGATCGTCTACTACTGCTGATAAAATATAGGTAGGAGTACCATCTGCCCGTAATAAGATCATGTCATCTAGCTGTTGATTTGACACGTTAACCGTCCCTTGAACGAGGTCTTCAATTATTGTCTCACCTGTAATTGGAGCTTTGAAACGAATAACTGGATTAATACCTGAGGGGGCATCAGCAGGTTCTTTATCTCGCCATTTTCCGTCATAGAGCCGGGTAGTGCCTGCAGACCGTGCTTTTTCTCTCATCTGGAGTAATTCTTCTTGTGAGCAATAACAGCGATAAGCTAATCCAGCAGAAAGCAATTCGTTGACTATTTTGGAATGGCGTTCTGAATTATGCGACTGAAATATGGCTTTTTTATCCGGTTGAAGTTTAAGCCATTTTAGTCCTTCTACGATGGCTTGAATTGCATCCTCTGTAGATCGTTTTTGATCTGTGTCTTCAATCCTCAGTAAATATTTTCCACCATGATGTTTAGCGAAAAGCCAGTTGAAAAGAGCTGTTCTTACGCCGCCGATATGTAAAAAACCTGTTGGAGAGGGCGCAAACCTTGTGACAACACTCATAATTTAATTTTCGATATCTAATTTAGGGTATGGACGATACCATAATCGATTTTGTTTGGCGTTAATAGATTAGTATTTTTGTTTAATTTTAAAATGCAATCCAATAAAAAACTATAAATTATTTTTTGTCTCTATTTTATTGTTTATTAATATTTACGTAAAATTCCTTTTAGATGTCCCTGTATCTTAACCCTATCAGGTCCAAAAATTTTAGTTTCATACTGTTCGTTGGCAGGCTCCAGGGCAATAGTTTCTCCCTTTCGATGCAGACGTTTTAATGTGACCTCATTTTCGTCAATAAGAGCTACTACAATGGTACCGTTTTCAGCGGTGTCAGATCGTTTAAATACAGCAACGTCACCGTCGAAAATACCAACATCTATCATTGAGTCACCTTCTACCTCTAATGCATAATGTTCGCCGTCCCCTAACATAGGACCAGGTATCTCAACCATATTGGTGTCATCTCGAACCGCGTCTATGGGTATTCCAGCAGCAATCCGTCCGAACAATGGTATCTTGTTATTTTTGATTTCCGGTGAGTTGTCTGTTCCATCAGTAAAGCCACCATCTATGACATTGGGTTTGAATTGATGTTTGAGTTTAATTGGTTGGTTGATATTCTCTGGTAGTTTTAGTACTTCAAGCGCCCTTGCCCTATGGGGTAGGCGTCGGACGAATCCTCTTTCCTGCAAACTAGTAATCAGCCGGTGTATGCC
>CAZCKO010000092.1:0-6235 GCA_964499275.1 uncultured Rhodospirillaceae bacterium | reverse complement strand
ACAGAGCTATCTTGTTTTTCGAATGGACTTACATGTAACGACCCGTCCTTTTTCCTTTCCAGCGCGGCCCGCAAATAATCTTGGCGCTCGTCATTTTCTGGTAGAGGTTTTGTAAGTTTTGCAAACTCCAATTCGGAATTTCTGGGTGGTATCCCCAACATCATTTCAATTGCTGGGCGTAAAAATATTGTTGCACATACTAGAGCAGAGACGGGGTTTCCCGGCAGGCCAAGCATTTTTGTTTCTCCGATTTGACCAAATATTAATGGTTTCCCGGGGCGCATTGCAATTCGCCAAAACTCGATTTCTAATCCGATTTCTGTTAATACACTTTTTACGAGGTCATGCTCACCCACCGATGCTCCGCCACAAGTAATTAACATATCGGTTCCTTTCGCTCCTTCTGCGAGCTGTCGAAGAGCAACGTCAGAATCGGAAGCGATCCCGAGATCTATGGCCATGCCACCGAGGGCGGTTATAAAACTATTAAGGGCTGGACCATTTGAGCTGACTATTTGATTGGGCCCTAACTGGTCACCTGGCATCACAATTTCATCACCGGTGGCTAGTAAAGAAATTCTTGGTTTGCGTCTTACATTCAGCCAGGGAATGTTCATTCCTGCTGCTAAACCGATATCTCGAGAAGTTAGAACTTTTCCCGCATGAATAAGTATCTGTCCCTCCTTAAAGTCCAAACCTACGGGCCTTATGAAACGCCCGATTGGGGCATCGCCTTCTATAACGGTAACCACTGTTTCATCGGCTTTGGTATTTTCTTGGATAACAATGGTATCAGCTCCGTCGGGAATTTTTGCACCGGTAAAGATTCTTACTGCCTCACTTTTTCCTATCCTGCCTTCGAAGGCTTGACCAGCGGGAACGTGTCCAATGATTTTTAATTTTGTTGGTGTAGAACGGACATCTTTCGCTCGTACTGCGTAACCATCCATAGCAGATACAGCATACGGTGGCTGTGTCCTGCGGGCCTCTAAATCGTTAGCTAATACCCTTCCAAAGGCGTTTTGGAGGGGTACCTGCTCAGGGGGCATTAACTCCATTCTTGATGTTATTTTTTTCTGTGCTTCTAAGACGGATATCATTGATCAGCTTCCATCGGCGTCAAAATCAGGGGATTTGCCGCCTGATTTAGAAACGAGGCGTATATCTGTCAGTTTCATTGTTCGGTCCACTGCCTTGCACATGTCGTAAATTGTAAGAGCGGTAATTGAAACAGCGGTCAGGGCTTCCATTTCTACTCCAGTTTGTCCTAAGACCTTACAAGTGGCTTCAATGTTGATGCTGTTATTTGATGGAATTAGTTCCAGTTTTACTTCGATATTTTGAAGTGTTAGCGGGTGACAAAGAGGAATGAGCTCGGGAGTACGCTTTGCGCCAAGAATACCAGCAAGGCGTGCAACTGATATTACGTCACCTTTTTTTAGCCCCCCTTTCTGAACAAGTGTCATGGTATCTGCTTGCATTGATATTGTTCCTGCAGCAATAGCAACTCTGCTAGTAATATCTTTATCGGACACGTCTACCATCACCGCCGTGCCGTCTTTATTTAGATGGCTAAGACCCTTCCTTTTATTCACGGGCTTGTTCCCTTGTCGAAATTTGTATTGGGTTAGCTAATAAATTCTTGACTGCAGTAGTCACATTATCTTGCCGCATTAGAGCTTCGCCAATAAGAAAACATCTTGCGCCTTCTATCGCCATTTTGGCTAAATCCTCAGGAGTGTTTAGTCCGCTTTCGGAAATAATTATTTTGTCTTTCGGGACCAATTTTGCAAGCTTTTGAGTAGTTGAGATGTTGGTCTCTAATGTTTTGAGATCTCGGTTGTTAATACCAATCATAGGAGATTTTAGGTTTATGGCTCGTTCTAATTCTTTTTGGTTGTGGATTTCTATTAACACATCCATTCCATGGGAATATGCTATATCCTCCAACTCTATAGCGTCATCTTGGGACAATGCCGCCATTATAAGTAAAACACAGTCAGCTCCTAAGGCCCGAGATTCATGGATTTGATAAGGGTCCAAAATAAAGTCTTTTCTAAGAACGGGCAAACCAACAGCATTTCTTGCTTCTATCAAATCCTTATCATCACCCTTAAAATATGGTTTGTCCGTAAGGACTGAGATACAGGTGGCGCCTCCAGCTTGATAAGCAAATGCAAGATTTCCCGGATTAAATTCTTTTCGTATTAGTCCTTTACTCGGGGAGTAGCGCTTAATTTCTGAAATTAGTCCATAACCATTCCTAGATGCTTCTTTTAAAGCTTTCAGGAAGCCACGAGGTTGTGAACCCAATCTACAATCATTTTTGATTTCATCTATAGATCTTACAGCCTGTTTGTCAGCTATGTGTTTCCTTTTTGCATTACAAATTTGATTCAATATATTATTCATGAATATTCTGATATAATTGTCTTGCTATTCATTGGTTATGGTAATTAATTCTTCAAGAGCTCTTTTGGCTTTGCCGCTGTCTATTGCGTTAGCGGCAATTTCCGTACCATCTTTCAAATTTTCTACTTTACCTGCGACGATGAGTGCAGCCCCGGCTGTATAAATCACTATATTACGAAATGCACTAGGTTCTCCGTGAAGCATGCTAATCATTGCCTCCGCATTTTCCTTAGCATCACCACCTTTTAGTTCTTCTGGGTTCGCGATCGGGATACCGGCATCTGATGGCGAAACTTGGAAATTTGTAACTTTTCCATTTTCCAAAGCGGATACGTACGAATTACCCGTCGTGGTAAGTTCGTCCAGACCATCCGAGCCATGAACCACCCATGCCCGTTCTGCTCCCAAGTTTTTTAAAACCTGGGCCATTGGCTCGACCCATTCACGAGCAAAAACCCCGACCAGTAGCTTGTTGACCCCAGCTGGATTGGACAGAGGTCCTAAGATATTAAAAATTGTTCTTGTCGCTAATTCAACTCGGGGCCCTGCTACGTGTCGAGTTGCACTATGATGCCGAGGAGCCATCATAAACCCTATTTTTGCTTTGCGAATAGACTTTTCTATCTTTTTCATTTCACAATCAATGTTAACACCGAGCGCACCTAGTACATCGGCTGCCCCAGAGCGAGACGATAAGGCCCGATTACCATGTTTAGCGATAGTAATTCCACATCCAGCCGTAACGAGTGCGGCTCCGGTAGATATATTTAGTGTACCGCCGCCGTCGCCGCCGGTACCTACTATATCTATTGAATCTTTTGGTGCGGAAATACTTTTGGCTTTCAACCTCATTATATGGGCGGCTGCCGTTATTTCTTCGACAGTTTCTCCTCTAACCCGTAAAGCCATTAGAAATGCGCCTATTTGAGAAGGTGTAGCATCTCCTGACATGATAATGTCAAAAGCATTTTCTGCCTCAGTTTTATCTAGTGTCTTGCCACTAGCTACTTTATTTAAAAGGGGTTTTATACCCTCGGCGGCGTCATTCATGCCGCGTCCTCCATTTTCGCGAAAGATTAAGAAAATTGTTTAATAAGGTGTAACCATGCTCGGTATCAATACTTTCTGGATGAAATTGAACTCCATAAATAGGCCATTGATTATGAGCTATTCCCATTACTACATTGCCATCTGTCTTGGCTGTTATCTTTATAGAATCTGGCATTGTATCCGGTTTAACGGTAAGAGAGTGGTACCTTATTGCCTGAAATTTAGATGGAATACCCTTGAATAAATTATTGCCATTATGATTGATGGTACTAGGTTTTCCATGTACGGGTTCTTCAGCTTGTACAATTTGCGCTCCAAAAGCCTGAGCTATTGATTGATGGCCGAGGCAAACTCCAAGCAAGGGAATGGTACCTTTTATCTTGCGTATCAAATCCAAGCAGATCCCGGCTTGGCTTGGGTCGCACGGCCCCGGTGAAAGGACAATTGACTCTGGCTTAGATTTTATTACCTCTTCAACCGAAATGGCATCGTTTCGGTACACTGTAGTTGCTGCCCCCAATTCACCTAAATAATGAACGAGATTGTAAGCAAAACTGTCGTAGTTGTCGATTAGGGTTAACATTTCAATAACTTAACAACCTATCTTGAAGCTAAGTTTATTTTATAACAGGTCTAAAAAGGCAACGAAAGCTATCAAAAAAAATTAAACACAGAGATTTGTTTGGATCCAATGTGAAAATTCTTTTGTTTATATTTAAATTATATATTGGTCCCAGCATATCTCACCGCTTCCTCAGCGGCCCGAACTAGAGCTTGTGCTTTATTAATACATTCCTGTTGTTCTGCGTCGGGGTTGCTGTCTGCGACTATTCCGGCTCCCGATTGTATGTGCATCATCCCATCTTTTACAATTGCGGTTCTTAATACGATACAAGTATCCATCGATCCGTTCGCCGAAAAATACCCAACAGCTCCGGCGTATATACCTCTTTTAACTACTTCTAATTCGTTTATAATTTCCATGGCACGTATTTTAGGTGCACCGGAAACGGTTCCTGCTGGAAATCCGCCAGCTAATGCATCCATGGCGTCAAATTTTGGATCAATTTCTCCCTCAACATTGGATACAATATGCATGACATGGGAATAACGTTCGATTACCATTTTTTCTGTCACTTTAACGGAACCAATTTTCGCAACCCGCCCTACGTCGTTTCGTCCTAAATCTAACAACATCAGGTGCTCGGCACATTCTTTCTCATCTTGAAGTAATTCGGTTGCTAGATTTTGATCTTCGGAAATGGTTTTTCCTCTTGGGCGAGTACCCGCTAGAGGGCGCAAAGTAATTTTTTTATTTCGTAATCGTACCAGAATTTCTGGACTGGACCCGACAACAGAAAAATCACCGAAATTGAGAAAAAATAAAAAGGGTGAGGGGTTCGTTCGTCTCAATGCCCTATACAATGAAAAAGGAGATAGTTTAAAAGGAAGCGAAAACCGTTGAGACAACACGACTTGAAATATATCGCCGGCGCATATGTATTCCTTCGCACGAGCAACCATAGATTTATATTTATTCTTGGGTGTATTGGATCTTGGCTTTAGCGGAATTGAGACTGCGAAATCATTTACAGTTTGCTGTAGCAGCTTTTTATCCAAATCTTTTATGATTTCTTTTAGTCGAGACATTGCCGCGTCATAGGATTTTTGAGAAGTTTTCTGAGGGTCGTGTCTTACTGGAGTAACGATTGTAATAGTATCATTAACTATATCAAAAATTGCCATAATCGTTGGTCGAACAAAAAGGCCATCTGGTGTACCCAGCGTATCAGGACGTGTCGAGGGTATATCTTCCATTAGTGAAACCATGTCGTAACCGAGGTAACCGACAAGTCCTGCGGCCATTGGGGGGAGATTATTTGGTAATTCAATTCTTGATGAATTTACTAGCTTTCTCAAAGATTCTAATGATCCTTCTTTGCATGGATTGAATACTCCTTCTTTTGAATTAGCAGAAGCATTTATCTCTGCTTTATTTGCGTTACAGCGCCAAATGACATCCGGATATAGACCAATTATTGAATACTGCCCGCGGGCTGAGCCACCTTCTACAGACTCGAGCAGAAAACTATTTGGTAGGTCCTTGGCAATTTTGAGCATGGCCGAAACTGGGGTTTCTAAGTCAGCGACAATTGTAGTCCATACAACCTGAGGTTGGTTATTTTGATAAATTTTAGAAAAAGTTGAAAAATTCGGTTCAGCCTTCATCATTAAAGACGATCCGCTATAGTATTGGTTATCGCTTTTTGGTCGATCTTTGTCGGATAGGAATTTTTTAAGGAGGATAAATATTGATTGACATAATCCGCAGAGATTAGATCTACCATTTGTTCCTTTATTTTTTTAATTTTGGCGTTTTTATTCAAAATATCAGCCGGAATTATGTTCTTGACCATGGCAACGTGGTAACCCCCATTGGATGCTCTTAACACGATCTCCCCAAGTTTTGCATTAAATACTGGGTCTATAAGAGTATCGGGAATAAACTTTATTTTGGAAGAATTGAATCTAGAAATTGGTTTACTCTCGGTAATTGAGTAACCTTGGGTTATTGCTAATTTGGATAAACTAGAAAGACCTTTAGATTTGTCCTTAAAATTTTGCGCCCTTTTTCTGGTATGTAAACGGATCTCATTCTTTTTCCACATCGTGATAACTTTATTTCGAACAGAATTTAGTGGTTTAATTTTAGGCGCAGTAACTGATTCAACTTTTAAAACTAAAAATTCGCCCTTTTTTGTTTCTTCGTTAT
>CAZCKO010000091.1:0-8226 GCA_964499275.1 uncultured Rhodospirillaceae bacterium | reverse complement strand
ATAGTGCATCCCACAAGTAACTTTTTTGACCATTACTTAATGGCAGAGTTGCCAGCGCGTGGCGTCAGCCTATTAGCAATCAATACCCGCTATCTTAACAATGATGCTCATCTTTTATTCGAAAGAGTAATTGAAGATGTGGGAGCAGGAGTAAAATATTTACGAAAAGAAGGATTTGACAAAATTATTCTTCTAGGAAACTCAGGCGGAGCCTCTACTGTAGCATTGTATCAGGCAGAAGCCGAAGGGCTCGCTATCACAGAAACGCCTGCCGGTGACCCAGTTCGGTTGACTGCAGACCACCTCCCTCCTGCTGATGGCGTTGCATTATTCGGAGCCCACCCGGGTCGTTCGTTACTTCTCCTTAATTGGATTGACCCTTCTGTAATTGATGAGAATGACCCTCTTTCCGTGGATCCTACACTGGATATTTTCAACCCTAATAATGGTCCACCATTTAACGCTGCGTTCGTTTCCAAAATAAGAAGGGCCCAAAAATTTAGATCAAATTTCATTACTGAACGAACTAAAAGACGCCTTAAATTCCTTAGAACAAGGACTGATGGCGTAAGGGATGAACCTTTTATAGTTTTTCGGACCTGTGCTGACCCAAGGTTTTTGGACCTTGCCTTGGATCCAAATGACCGAAAGACAGGAATGGTTTGGGGTGACCCCTATCAATTAAATTTCGGATCCCGTGATGTAGCACGATTTACAACACTAACATCATGGATGAGCCAATGGTCCCTTAGTTCTCACGCTCATGGACCAAACTGCCTCGCTAGAACTACCATTCCCGTGTTAAACCTTGAATTTACAGCTGACACAAACGCACTCCCTAGTGATATTAAAATGTGGTCTGAAGCGGCGAGGGACAGGCAAGAGTTTCATCGGATAGTTGGCGGAACGCATTTTTTAATTAATCAGCCATCAAAAAAAGCGGAGGTCGGCGAGTTGATAGCCGATTGGGTGAAAAACTTATAGATTTAGAATAAAAATTTAATACAGCGAGTTATGTCCCGTTACCCACTTAACCCTCAATACTCGAAAAATCAGCGACCTTATTTAGACAATTTTCGATAGCAGAGAGCATTCTTAGGCGGTTCTCTCGTACATTAGGATCATCAGTATTAACTTTTACTTTTTCAAAAAAGGTATCTACAGGCACTCTTAAATCAGCTAATTTTGTTAATATTGCATCGAACTGAGACATATCAGGATCGCTAAGGTTAAAAGTATCGAATTCCTTTAAAGCTGACCAAAGAATATTTTCTTCTGATTGCTCAAATTTGTTTTCTTGAACCTCTTCCAGCCCGTAATTTTTTTTGTCTTTTTGCTCTTCAATTTCAACGATATTGCAGGCCCGTTTATAAGCCGTAAGAAGATTTTCTCCATCATCCGTAGCTATAAATGCGGCCAAGGATTCTGCTTTTTGCACGAGACGTAAGACATTATCATCTCCTGATCGAAATACAGCCTCTACTAGGTCGTGCCGAACACCTTGTGTACGAAGATAAACTTTAAGTCTATCAATAAAAAAATTCGTAAGAATAACTTCAAAGTCCTTTAGAACCAATTTGCAATCATCCGGGTACTGCTTGCGCGATGTTGCCACGAGCCAAGACAACTCAAGATTTAATTTGTTCTCTAAGATCAATCGGATTATTCCAAGAGCGGAGCGGCGTAAACCATAGGGATCACGTGATCCTGTCGGTCTTTCATCCATACCAAAAAAGCCAACCAAAGTATCTATTTTATCTGCAATTGAGATTGCAACACTAACAGGGGCGGAGGGACATGAATCATCTGGGCCTGCGGGTGCATAATGCTCTTTAATTGCATGGGCGACTTCGGTAACTTCTCCATCAGTCAATGCATAATAATAACCCATAACCCCTTGCAAATTGGCAAATTCACCAACCATTCCAGTCATTAAATCTGCCTTACATAAATATGCGGCACGCATGGATTTTTCTGGGTCTGCGTTAATGGTCTGCGCTATTTGCTTACTAAGATTTTTGAGGCGTTCAACTTTCTGATATAAGCTTCCAAGTCTCTCATGAAACATCATTTGACCAAGGGAAGGAACACGACTTTCCAACGTGTTTTTCAAGTCTTGATCCCAAAAGAATTTCGCATCTGCTAGACGCGCTCTCAAGACACGCTCGTTACCTCTTATAATTTCGGCTCCTTCATCCGTTGTCTCAATATTAGCAACCATTACAAACCGGGGAGCTAATTTTCCATCTTCACCTAAAACAGAAAAATATTTCTGGTGGCTGCGCATTGACGTTGTCAATACTTCATCTGGAAGTGACATAAATTCGTCGTCAATTTTTCCAAGTAGCGGCACGGGCCACTCAACCAATCCACCTACTTCAGCCAGTAACCCAGAATCATTTTTGAGAGTAAATCCATCAGCCTTAGCTAATTCTATAGACTTGGCTTCAATCAGTTTCATCCGACTGGCTGCATCTAGAACGACTTTATATTTTTCAAGTTGATTTTGATACTCGGCAAATGAGTTTACTTCAAAGAGACCAGAACTCATGAAGCGATGACCACTCGTTGTATTGCTACAGGGTATTCCTTCACCAACTTCAATAGGGAGCCACTCACCATCAAGTACACACATTACACGCCGCAACGGCCTCACCCAGCGAAAGCTCCCGTCTCCCCAGCGCATTGACTTTGGCCATTGCAGTTTATAGATAGTTTCTGGCAACATGTTTTTAATTACGCTAGCCGTCGAAAGTCCTTTTTGTTCAATCACAACAAACCAGAATTCACCTTTTCCGGTGTTCCGCTTTTCACATTGGTTTAAGACAACCCCATTAGCTTTCAGGAAACCTTTTATTGCCTTTTCTGGAGCATCCGCTCGGGGACCCCGACGCTCCTCTTTAACGTCAGGTTGGGACTTCGGTAAACCTTCAACAGAAATTGCGAGGCGCCGCGGCGTTGCATAACCTCTCACATTACTAAACGTTAAATTGCTCTCTATTAAATCGTCTTTAATGATCGTCTTAAGGTCATCAACAGCGCGCGGCTGCATTCGCGCGGGAATTTCTTCGCAAAAAAGTTCTAAAAGGAGATCCATGCCTATGTACCCCCATCGTTATCAGGAAGACGACTTTCGATCCACCCCTCACAACACCCCTTAGCCATAGCGCGCACTCTAGCAATATAACTTGCTCGATCAGTTACACTAACAGCCCCCCGGGCATCCAATAAATTAAAAAGGTGGCTTGATTTAATACATTGGTCATATGCGGGAAGCGGAAGCGATTTTTCAAGAAGGCTACTGCATTCTTGCTCAGCATCATCAAAATGTTTCCTTAATTGATCGATAGATGCGTATTCAAAATTGTATGAAGAAAATTCTTTTTCGGCTTGGTGAAACACTTCTCGGTAAGTTACACCCTGCCCATTAAAATCGAGGTCATACACGTTCTCAACGCCTTGGATATACATTGCCAGTCGTTCCAAACCATATGTCAACTCCACCGCAACAGGGTTACATTCGAAGCCGCCCACCTGCTGAAAATAGGTAAACTGGGTAACTTCCATTCCATCACACCATATCTCCCAACCAAGACCAGCAGCCCCTAAGGTTGGGCTCTCCCAATCATCTTCGACAAACCTTATATCATGCGCCAAAGGATCTATCCCTAATGTCTCCAGGCTCTGAAGGTAGAGTTCTTGACTATGTTCAGGTGATGGCTTGAGGATCACCTGATATTGGTAATAATGCTGCAATCGGTTCGGATTTTCCCCATAACGTCCATCGGTTGGGCGCCTGGACGGTTGCACGTAAGCTGCTCGCCATGGGTCTTTGCCCAACGCACGCAACGTTGTTGCAGGGTGAAAGGTTCCCGCACCAACCTCCATGTCATAAGGTTGCAAAATGACGCATCCCTGCTTACTCCAAAAATCATGGAGACGCAGGATAAGGTTTTGAAATGCGTTTTCGGGGTTGCCCGATTGCCCCATTTAAGATCTCTGTCTCGATTTAAAATGTGTGGAAACATACGCATGCAATGATGAAGGGGTCAAGAAAACCTCGGCTGAAAAATTAATAGCATTTTCTTGATCTTGCCTGTCACTTTAATACGGGCAACCATCTCGACCACAGTTTTTTGCAACAGCGATGGGAATAAAGGTAGTACAAACCTTACATTTTTCCATATCTTCTGGGTTTGATTTACTAGAATTGATTTTTTCCTGATCAGATTTGAGATTTTGGACTTGATTACGTCGGCGTAAAATTCTAAAGCCATACCAAACAATCATGATGATAATTGATAAAACGATCAATTTGCTTAAGCTAAATCCCAACAAAATCAAATCTCACATTCCAAACCGGTTCCACGCCGCCCATTCTTGAATAGCATAAAGCGTTGATAAAGCCTGGTGGCGGGCACGCTCATCACGGCTAGATAATATTCTCTTTATCGGATTGCTTTTAACCGAAAAATTACGAAATTTTACTCGATCACCATGAACTTCTCTCATTTTTTGTCTCAAATCAGAAACACCATCGACCAGACCCAAATCCACGGCTTGACTACCAGTCCAAATATCACCCTCAAACAGTTCCTCTGTATCTTTAGTTGTCAGTTTTGCACCCCTTCTCTCCAAAACCATTTCTTTAAAACTTTTATGTATATCAACTTGTATTGCTTTGAGCTTTTTAATTTCCTCAGGTGTTTCTGGAAGGAAAGGGTCTAGCATGCCTTTTTGTTTTCCTACGGAATAAACGCGCCTTTCGATGCCAAGCCTTGCAATCGCATCTACAAACCCAAACCCAGAAGAAATAACACCGATTGACCCAATGATTGAATTTTGATCAGCATAAATTTCGTCTGCAGCACAGGCGAGCCAGTAACCACCTGAAGCCGCAACATCTTCAGTAAATGCCATTACTGGCATTGATTTTTCAATAGACAATTCACGGATCCGGCGAGCGATAAGAGCAGATTGTACCGGTGAGCCCCCCGGTGAGTTTATTATCAATGCGACGGTCTTTGTTCTTTTGTTTGAAAATACCTTTTCGATGGACTTCTCCAGACTTTCTAAAGTCAGGCCGGAACGAGCCGGACCAACCTGTCCGATAACTCCAGACAACCTAAGAACCGAGACAACAGGATCAGGGTCCCTGAAGTAACGCAACGGGATTTTGGAAAAGCATTTTGATGTAAAATTTTTAATTTTCTGAATATTCATTTTAAAAACATAAGCGCCGCGCGGTTGTATGCCAAGCGCTTCAAATGATTATCTGCCCTCCCTTAAGCACTATTTTTGTTTCATCGGTGTAGTCCCCACCCTTATTGTGAAGAGTTAATCCTGTCAAAATACGAGAGGGACTTTTGACGCCTTTTCGAGCTTGAACAATCACTCGCTTTGCCTCTGTACCCTCTCGCGGCCAAAGCGGAAATATACTAACCCCGCCCATATTGGGAGGTAGAATCTGGATCAGCTCATTGAGACGATCCGCTCTATGGATCACAGACATGCGTCCTTTGTATAATAAGCTATCATGGGCATATTTAAGCCAACGTTTTAGGTCTGCTTTACCTTCCCTAGTCGCAGTCGCACGATCTAAATTTGGGGACACATGGTCCGTATTTCGTGAGAGGTAGGGAGGATTTAACATTACGTGATGGAATGAAGCTACAAAGCATTTAGGCAACCGTGTCGCCACATTACCAACCCTAGCCTCAACCCTTTCTTCAAATCGGTTTTGTTTAATATTTTCCTTGGCAAGGGCAACCATTTCAGGGTTGATATCAATTCCGGTGATCTTTGATCCAGCTACACGATGACATAAACAGAGTGAAGCACCCCCAGACCCTAATCCCAACTCGAGAATTTTTTCTCCAGTACTGGCAGGCACCGACGCCGCTAATAACACAGCATCAATCGTCGCACGAAAACCTTTTTTGGGTTGACGGATTTTTACCTTACCATCGAGGAGGGTGTCATCGGTAAAGGTCCTGATTTCAAATTTAGACAATTAGTTCTGCTTCCCCAGCATCTTCAACCAATAAACACGCGTCTTTATATTGCTCGTCCAAAACCATGAGGCGTCTCTGAATAGCACCTGCACTGCCTTCCAAAACACTCATATGCGAGTCAAAAACTACCGCTTCAATACCTGAATGTTTTAACAAAACCTGTAACCAATTTATTAAAATAATATCATTTGAACGAATCAATTCCTTCATGATCTTCGCCTAGTTACGGGTGCGACCAATTGACTACAACACACAAGGCCGCTTGACCCTAGATATGTGTTATTTATGCTGATTGTTTAACATCCCTTTATCAAGGTTTTAAATATTAACGATGTCGGTAGTCGTCAATCTTAACGACAAGCGAGAGGCACACAAGGTACCTTCACTTGATCGACTAATTTCAATAACAAATGATGATATTGTTAGTGTCAATTCAGTCATCTTAGAACAAATGCAAAGTCCTGTACTGCTGATCCCACAACTGGCTGGACATATAATAGCAGCTGGAGGAAAACGGCTACGACCAATGCTTACACTTTGTTCTGCGCGCTTATGCGGGTATACAGAATCCCGCCATATTGGACTGGCGGCCTGTGTTGAGTTCATTCATACAGCAACGCTCTTACATGATGATGTGGTAGATGAAAGCGACCTTCGAAGGGGTGCTGCCACCGCTAATGCCGTTTGGGGGAACAAAGCCTCTGTTTTGGTCGGTGACTTTTTATTTTCCCGGGCATTTGAACTAATGGTTGCTGACGGTTCACTCGAAATTCTAAAAATTCTTTCGGCTGCATCCTCAATTATTGCAGAAGGTGAGGTCCACCAGCTGATCACAGCAAATGATACCGATACGACAGAACAGGATTACCTCGAAGTCGTTCAAGCCAAGACCGCAAAGCTATTCGCTGCAGCGTCTGAGATAGGGGCGGTTATTTCTAATCAACCCTCTGATGAAAGAAAAGCCCTGGATTCATTTGGCCACAACCTTGGGATGGCATTTCAACTAATTGATGACGTTCTAGATTACTCAGCACAACAAACCACGCTAGGAAAATCCGTAGGCGATGATTTTCGTGATGGAAAAATTACCCTACCAATTGTACTTTCTTTCAACGCTGGGGATGACGAGGAGCGTTTGTTTTGGCGCCGGACGTTAGAAGACATGGAGCAAAAAAAGGGCGATTTTAAGCGTGCAGTCCAATATCTAGAAAAATCAGGTGCCCTTATTGCAACGATGGAGCGGGCCCGGGACTATAGCCGTATGGCATTAGATGAGCTGGATCTTTTCCCAGATAATAACTATAAGTTAGCACTTTCAGAAGCCGCACGATTTGCCGTAGATCGTCGATTTTAACAAAATTCGCGATTTGAATTTTTTGACCCTACTTGTTGTAACTCTACACTAAAGCTAAAATATTAACCTTAACGGAGTGTAGCTCAGCCTGGTAGAGCACTGTCTTCGGGAGGCAGGGGCCGGAAGTTCAAATCTTCTCACTCCGACCAAATTTTTCAATGACTTAGCCTATTCTCACCATGCCATGAAGAACCTTATGGGACACTCATGGGACAGTGAGACACAAGTATGGCAACAATTGAGAAAAGAATCGGACGTTGGCGTGCCAAGGTCCGCAAATCCGGATGCAGCCTGAGCAAGACCTTCCAGAAAAAATCAGACGCCCTCCAGTGGGCCGCAGAAACCGAGAGATCGATCACCCTCGGATTTCTCCATCCCACCGGCAAGGATGCCACCCTCGGACAAATTCTCACACGGTATGCGGAACAGGTGACCCCTCTAAAGAAAGGTGCCAACACCGAGCACCACAGGATACGCGTTATCCAGAGACACCCGATTATGCCAACGCTGCTAAGTAACCTGCAGCCAAGCCACATTGCCAAATATCGAGATGATCGCATGAAGCGGGTCCAAGCCGGCACGATAAGACGCGAGCTTAGTGTGATTTCCCATGCCATCGAAACTGCGCAGAAAGAATGGGGCTACTATCTGCCAAGAAACCCCGTTAGTGGGATCAGAAAACCCCCAGAACCCAAAGGACGCGATCGACGGCTCGAAGGAGACGAAGAAACACGCCTCTTCACGAGCTGTACAGCGACCACACGGCATTGGCTCCTGCCGCTGGTTAGGCTTGCCATTGAAACCGGGATGCGCAGGGGCGAGTTGTTTTCACTCGAATGGCAACACGTACACGTGCAT
>CAZCKO010000090.1:0-8457 GCA_964499275.1 uncultured Rhodospirillaceae bacterium | reverse complement strand
TATAATGAAAGTCCTTAATTCACTAAAATCGGCAAAAAAGCGAGACCGGTTTTGCCGAGTTGTTCGGCGCCGTGGGCGTACCTATGTAATAAATAAGAGAAACCCTCGCTTCAAAGCTCGACAAGGCTGAACACGGAACGCGCATTTGGGTAATCGGCCACACCATCAGGTGTGGTTTTTATTTTGTCATCCATGGCTTACACTTACTTCTAGCGAATTTCCGGAGACCTCAGGATGTTAATGCCTGATCCAGATAGGGAAGTATTATCCAGGCGTTCTATAATTACGGCTGCTCTGAGAGATATTGTCTCCGCAGATAACGTTATTGCAGAAGAAGAAGAACTACGTGCATACGAATGTGATGGGCTAACGGCATACCGTCAGTTGCCAATGCTTGTCGTTTTGCCAGAAACAACTGAACAAATTTCGCAAATTTTAAAATACTGCAGCTCTCAAGGTGTTAAAGTTGTTCCGCGTGGGGCTGGAACGTCCTTATCTGGAGGGGCGTTACCCCTTGAAGATGGGATCACGCTTGGGCTTGGTAAATTCAACTGTATTCTGGATATTGATTATCCTAATCGTGCAGTGGTTGCTCAACCTGGGGTTACCAACCTTGCTATTACTGAGGCCGTAGAGAGTGAAGGTTTTTACTACGCGCCGGACCCCTCCAGCCAAATAGCGTGCACAATTGGAGGTAATGTTGCGGAGAACTCGGGCGGCGTACATTGTCTAAAATACGGCCTTACTGCTAGCAATCTGTTGGGTATAGAAATGGTCCTAATGGATGGTGAAATTGTTAAGCTCGGTGGTAAACACCTCGATGCGGCAGGTTATGATCTGTTAGGAATAGTGACAGGTTCTGAGGGATTGTTAGGCATAATTACTGAAGTTACCGTGCGGATTCTCCGGAGGCCCGTAAATGCTCAAGCCCTGTTAATAGGCTTTCCGTCCAGCGAGGTTGCTTGTGACTGTGTTGCCGCCGTTATAGGTGACGGCATTATCCCTAGTGGTATGGAAATGATGGACCTTCCCGCAATACATGCAGCTGAAGCGTTTGTGGAAGTAGGTTATCCCATGGATGCCGAGGCTCTATTAATAGTTGAATTGGATGGACCCGAAGTTGAAGTTAGAGAATTAACATCTCGCGTCGCGAAGACAGCTCGAGAGAACGGCGCCAATTCGGTTCGCATCAGTTGTTCAGAAGCCGAACGAAATGCTTTTTGGGCGGGACGCAAGGCCGCATTTCCTGCCGTCGGGAGGATATCTCCAGACTATTATTGCATGGATGGTACTATACCTCGCAATCGTCTTTCAGAGGTTCTGGGAAAGATGTCAGAGTTGTCAGAAAAATTCGGTCTACGAGTTGCTAACGTATTTCATGCCGGAGATGGGAATCTACATCCGTTAATTTTATATGACGCGAATAAACCGGGAGAATTAGAAAAAGCAGAATCATTTGGTGCAGCCATACTGAAACTTTGCGTCGACGTTGGAGGGGCATTGACAGGTGAACACGGCGTTGGGGTCGAAAAGCGTGATCTGATGGTCGAGGTCTTTACTGAAACAGATTTAGATCAGCAACAACGTGTAAAATGTGCTTTCGACCCGACACAGCAATTAAATCCAGGCAAAGTTTTTCCCGCGTTGCGGCGATGTGCCGAACTGGGGCGGGTTCATATCCACGAGGGCCAAATCCGCTTTCCAGATATACCACGCTTCTAGAAAATAATATGACTAAAACATTTTCGCCCACTTCAGCTGACGAAATTTGCGGCATAGTTGCCGAGGCAGGATCGGCGCGAATACCACTTGAGGTTGTGGGAAACGGAACACGGCGTGGCATCGGCAGGCTAATGGAAACTAAATATTGTCTCACGACCTCGGCTTTATCTGGATTTTCACTTTATGAACCAGAGGAACTAGTGGTGCGGGTTGGGCCTGGTATGACGGTTGATAAATTAAAAGCCCTTTTAGATCAAAATTCCCAGATGCTTGCATTTGAGCCCCCGGATTTAGGGCCGCTCTTGGGGGTGGAACCTGAACAAGTAACTATTGGTGGTACAATTGCGGGAAACTTTTCCGGGCCTCGGCGTATCAAGGCAGGTGCTGCAAGAGACCACTTTCTTGGTGTAGAGGCCGTATCTGGCCGGGGTGAGCTCTTTAAGTCTGGGGGTCGTGTTGTAAAAAATGTGACCGGTTACGATCTATGTAAGTTGCTTTGCGGGTCGTGGGGTACGCTTGGCATTATGACCGAAATAACCCTGAAGGTTTTCCCTGCACCAGAAAACACTAGAACGATCCTAGTCGCGTGCGATAAACCCGCGGAGGCTGTTTTGGCACTTACAGATGCACTTGCAAGCCCGCACGATGTATCGGGGGCAGCTTGGGTCCCCGAGACAATCGCAGCCCGGTCTTCTGTTAGTTATGTCTCAGGCATAGGCTCCGGTGTAGCCGCCATTCGTATAGAGGGTTTCCGCAGTTCTACAGGTGCGAGATGCGATGCACTCCACAAGTTAGTTGGTGGGCACGGGAAGACCGAGGAACTACATACTCATAACTCACTGGCTTTCTGGGAGGAGATCAAAAATGTTCACCTTTTCCCACCAATAGAAACGAACGATGCAGTGTGGCGAATTTCGGTTGCTCCCTCAGTTTCAGCAGGCGCGATAGAAAAATTACGTGAAGAACTGGAAATAGAAGCATTTCTAGATTGGGGGGGAGGACTTGTTTGGTTATATGTTCAAAGCACACTGGACGCAGGCAGCCACGTCATAAGAACATTGGTAGGTAAGATCGGCGGACATGCAACGCTTATAAACGGATCCATTAAAAGTAGAAATTTAGATTCCGTATTTCAACTGGAGGCCGCCCCCGTGCAGGCATTAACTCGCAAATTAAAAACCGCTTTTGATCCCCTGGCTATTCTTAACCCGGGGCGCATGTTTCAGGGGATCTAAGAATGGAAACCCGGTTCACGCTCGCTCAATTGGATGATCCAAAGCTTGCTGAATCAGAAAAAATACTGCGTTCTTGTGTCCACTGTGGGTTTTGCATTTCTCATTGCCCCACCTACATGCTTCTTGGCGATGAACTGGATAGTCCACGCGGTCGAATTTATTTGATAAAAGACATGTTGGAAAATGACCGTCCTGCCTCCTCCCACGTGGTGAAGCACCTCGATCGTTGCCTTTCCTGTCTATCCTGCATGAGCACGTGTCCCTCTGGGGTTAACTATATGCACTTAGTAGACCATGCCAGGTCACATGCTGAAAAAACTTATAAACGACCAGTTTTTGACAGGTTTATTCGAACTTTTTTGGTTAATATTTTGCCAAAACCCAAAAAGTTTCGCGTTTTACTACGACTGGTTTGGATTGCTAGAATTTTTTCGGCGGTTATGCCGAGAAAACTGGATAGAATGCTATCACTTCTTCCCGTACAGGATTTTACAGCGCCTATTGATAGCGCTGGCATGGTGTGGCCGGCCGAAGGTAAAAAACGAAAACGGGTTATACTGCTTCCCGGATGTGTTCAACAGGTTTTGGCCCCTCAGATAAACGCAGCGACCACACGTATATTGACCCGCCTTGGCTGCGAAGTAGTAATTGCTGAAGGATCACGTTGCTGCGGTGCGTTGGTCAATCATCTTGGACATGAAACACAGGCACTGAATTATGTGCGGGCTAATGTTGACGCGTTGCAAAACGAGGTAAATGGCGACAGGGTCGACGCAATCATCGCAAATGCCTCCGGTTGCGGAACCATGCTTAAGGACTATGGTTTTATGCTTCGCGCAGATCCCACACGAGCAGATGTGGCGAATAAAATAAGTGGTCTGGCCCGAGATGTTTTAGAGTACATAGACGAGCTTGGTGGTTTTATTCCCGATTATCCACAACATTTAAAAGTAACATACCAAAACGCTTGTTCATTACAGCATGGACAAAAGATAGGAAACACGCCTACAAAACTGCTTACCCTGGCGGGTTTTACTGTTACCGAACCGACTGAAGCTCACCTGTGTTGTGGGTCCGCCGGTACTTACAATATTACTCAGCCGGAAATTTCTGATCAGTTACGTCAACGGAAAGTGGGCAATATACTCAAAACGTCTCCAGACCTCGTCGCAACTGGCAATATAGGTTGTCTTATTCAATTACAGACTGACCTCGAGGTCCCTATCGTTCATTCGGTTGAATTGCTTGACTGGGTCTCCGGCGGTCCACCCCCAAAAGCGCTGGAAAAATTGTGAAGGAATTTCTGCGTTGGTTGGCAACTGCAGCCACTTTAAGTTTTTGCGTTCCTATCCAAGCCGGCCAGAACGACCCTCGACTGCCTCGACTATTTGAGCAACTTAAAGAAGCAAGTACAGCCAAGGAAGCCAGGTTTTTGGAAAGCAGTATCTGGCAAATTTGGCTGTTGTCAGGAAATGGTGTTGTGGATGCGCATATGCTTCGTGGTCTACAAGCATTGGACATAGGCAATCATGAGGCAGCAATTTCAGCATTTGACGAAGCTGTGAGTTTGCAACCTGATTTTGCCGAGGCATGGAATAAAAGGGCTACAGCTAATTATCTGCTTGGACGCTTTGATGCGTCCATTATCGATATTCACAAAACTTTGTCTCTCGAACCCAGACATTTTGGTGCGCTTTCTGGATTGGCGTTAATTAATTTAGCACTTGGACGTGAACGTGAGGCGCTAAAGGTTTTTGAAGCGGCTCTCGATCTCTACCCCTTCCTACCTGGGGCGAGGGTTCATATTCGGGACCTGCGAGAAAGGATAAAGGGAGGTAGTGCTTAGCTATCGGCCCTGTCAATACTTTCCCGCAACGACGACCCGGTCGTCTGGCAGTGTAGTAGCTTTTATTAATATATCGGGGCAGGTGGTATTGTGCTATAAAAACAAACCCTAAACTTGTGTGATCCGCAGAATATTTGTGGCGCCAGGAGTTCCAAATGGTACACCGGCCGTCACGACTAGCCTCTCGTTAGGTCGGGCCAGTTCTTCCTGTTGTGCAATGCGACACGCTTTTTCAATCATATCCGCGAAGTTTCGCACGTCCTGCGTGACGACACTGTGAACACCCCACGCTAACACTAGGCGACGTGCTGTTTTTTCACGCTCAGTAAGACACAATATCGGAACTAACGGTCGTTCGCGTGAAGCTCTTAACGTTGTCGAGCCCGACGTTGTGTATGTTACGATGGCAACGGCATCCACCGTTTCAGCTACTTGCCGCGCGGCTGCAGTAATCGCGTCTGGGGAAGTGTTCTCAGGATCTGGGTGGGCTGTTTGAAGAATTGCTCGATATGCTGGATCACGCTCGGTACGGGCTATAATCCTGTCCATTATATCAACGGCTTCAGCAGGGTACTCACCAGCAGCGGTTTCTCCCGACAGCATCACAGCGTCAGCACCGTCAAAAACAGCTGTGGCCACGTCCGAGGCCTCCGCCCGCGTTGGCGCGGGTGCAGAAATCATCGATTCTAACATCTGGGTCGCGACTACTACTGGTTTTCCTGCTTCTCTGCATTTTCGTATAATTCTCTTCTGCAAACCCGGAACATCTTCTGGTGGAAGTTCAACACCCAGATCACCGCGTGCAACCATAATTGCATCGGAGAGTCGTATTATGTCGTCTAATTGGTGTATTGCTGAAGGTTTTTCCAGTTTGGACATGATTGTTGCACGGTCTTCAACTATTTGTCGGGCTTCCGCTATATCGTCTGCCTGTTGAACAAATGATAATGCTACCCAGTCGATACCCATATCTAATGCGAACCGAAGGTCTTCGTGGTCTTTGTCGGTCATTGATTTTAATGGTAGCAAAGCCTCAGGAATATTGACGCCCTTCCGGTCTGTGAGTATGCCTCCTGTCGTAACACGGGTGTCAATATAATTTTTGCCGATATCAGTTACGAGTAGCCGGATTTTTCCATCATCTAAGAGAATTTCATTGCCGTCTTTGAGAACATTCAATATCTCTGGATGGGGAAGCGCCACACGTGAAGAATCTCCTGGATCTTCATCGAGATCTAACCGAAAGGTTTGGCCTGGTACAATGTTTGTTCTACCATTTTCTATTACGCCTATCCGTAACTTGGGGCCCTGTAGATCGACAAGAACAGCGACTGGACGGTTAAATTTGCGTTCAAGTCCGCGGATGATGGTTAGCCGAGATTTATGTTCAGCATGCGTACCGTGACTAAAATTTAATCGAAAAACATCTGCACCGGCTTCGAACAGCTTCGAAATTGAGCTGTTATCGTTTGCCGAAGGCCCCAAAGTCGCGACGATTTTTGCGCGCCGGTTGCGTTTCATAAAGGGTTTATAGAACAGTAGGGCCCGTATCACCACCTGATATCAATATTGCTCGAAAATCATTCACATTTGTACGAGTTGGTCCGGTATGAATCAGATCTCCAAGAACCTGAAAAAATTCATAACTATTGTTATTTTGGAGCATTTGAGCCGCATTCAACCCATGGATTTCTGCTCTTTTGATAGTATCTGGCGTTATAATAGCCCCAGCAGCATCCCCGGTACCATCAATACCATCCGTATCACATGCAATAGCGTAAACCCGGGGCGTGTTTTTCAGAGCTAGTGCTAAAGAAAGTAGATATTCGCAATTTGGCCCGCCCCGTCCGTTTTTATTTTTGATAGTTACCGTTGCTTCCCCCCCTGAAATGAGGACACTTGGATCCGCTTTCAGTACGGCGTCCGCATGCCTTTGGGCGAGGTCGCGGGCTTCTCCTTCCAGAGCGTCACCCATCAGCAATACTTTTAAGCCAGATGATCGAGCAACCTCTGCGGCGGCATTTAGAGAATGGGCTGAGTTCGCTACCATTGTAAAACTTGTGTTCTTAAAAATCTCCGCATTGGGAGAAATGGTCTCCCAAAGTCCTAAGCGAAGTGCATTTTGAGCATTATCTGGCAGTGTGATTCCGTAGTTATCGGCGACAGAAAGGGCATCGATACAACTAGTTTTGTCTCCAACTGTTGGGCCAGAGCCTATCACTGATGGATCATCGCCCGGGACGTCGGAAATAGCCAGCGTGACAACCCGAGCAGGGAATGCGGCTGCGGCAAGGCGCCCACCTTTGATCGCTGACAGGTGCTTTCGGAGACAGTTAATATCGCCTATTGCTGCGCCAGACTTTAAAAGAGTGTCGTTGATTTCTCTTTTTTCCAATAATGTTAGACCAGGCATGGGCTCCACTAATAATGCGGATGCGCCGCCCGAAACCAAAAAAAGAAGAAGATCAGGCTCTGCAAGCTCTTTTGCTAGATCTAAAAAGCGTTTTGCGGCGGATAGGCCGACTTCGTCAGGCAGCGGATGTCCTGCTTCAATTAATTCTACCCTGGAACACAGGTCAGTGTGTCCATATCGTGTAACAGCAATTCCAGAGAGCCTGCCGGCCCAACAGTCTTCGACGGTGGCCGCCATTGAAGCAGCAGCTTTTCCAGCCGCGAGTATAAGTGTTTTTCCTGTTGGAGGTTCCGGAAGATGTGGCGCCAATATAGCCCTTGGATCAGCTGCATCCACTGCTGCGGCAAACAAATCATTCAGAAAATCAACAGGATCTGTGATATGCATTACCTACATCCCATTTTGTTGTCTTACCACTAGACACGACTCACGCGGCAGTTGATAAATTTTAGCCCAATTTACAAACGGACCCGGTTGGCACTATATCATTCGGTAAAAACAGTCTAGAGGACAAATCAATGGATGATCAAACACGTATTGAGCTTGAAGCATCGGCGTTTCGAAGCTTAGTGGAACACCTACGGGAGAGAACCGACGTTCAGAATATTGATCTTATGAACCTTTCGGGTTTTTGCCGAAACTGCCTTAGTCGGTGGTATCAGGAGGCAGCAAATGACAAAGGTATTCAATTGGATAAAGACTCCGCTCGCGAGATTGTTTACGGGATGCCTTTTTCCGAATGGCGAGATAAATATCAATTGGAGGCCACTCCCGAACAGCAGGCAAAATTTAAAGACGCTCACTAGGGTCATTGAATATAGCTTCTCCCACCACGGCGATTCAGAACGTTAATTGAAAATTAGATCTCAAACGGCGGCAAGTATTCTTTCCGATTCGAGTATGCAATTCTAAAGTCTCGAACATTCAGATGGATAAAGGGAGCGCGCGTGATGGCCGATGGGGGTGGTCAAATTGCCCAGGACCGGTTGCGGTCGTTTATAGAACGAGTGGAGCGGCTTGAGGATGAAAAATCGGTCCTTGCGGCCGATATTAAGGAAGTCTACGCGGAAGCCCGCAGCGCCGGCTTTGATCCGAAGACGATGCGAAAGGTTATTAGGCTCCGAAAGATGGAGGACAGCGATCGGCAAGAAGAAGAATTTCTTCTCGACACTTATCTATCCGCACTGGGAATGCTTGCACAGCCGGCGGAGCCAATTTAGTCGGCTAGAGGTCAATAACAC
>CAZCKO010000089.1:0-8457 GCA_964499275.1 uncultured Rhodospirillaceae bacterium | reverse complement strand
GAAAATGGATTTATTACTGTGGGTGACACACTCCAATCTACGTCACACCCTGACGTCTTCGCAGCTGGGGATATTGCAGCGATGGTCAATCATTCTCGCCCGAAGTCAGGTGTATTTGCGGTAAGACAAGGGAAGCCACTTGAACGTAATTTGAGGAGGGTCTTGTTCGGAAGGTCCCCAAAACGTTTTCATCCGCAGAGGCACTTCCTAAGTTTGATTTCGACTGGTGATCAATACGCTGTAGCTTCACGGGGTAATTTCATAATCCGGGGGCCTAGAGTTTGGAAGTGGAAGAACTGGATCGACCTCCGGTTTATGAAGAAGTTTAATGATTTACCGGATATGGAGGAAGATTCTGAAACGGATCTCCCTGAAGGATTAGCAAGTGCAGAATTGATAAAGGAGATTTCTGCTATTGCTATGCGCTGTGGCGGTTGCGGGGCCAAGGTTGGCGCGACTGTATTGTCGCGTGCTCTAGGAAGCTTAGAACCGGTCCCACGGCAAGACGTATTGATTGGATTGCACGAGCCGGATGATGCAGCAGTAATCGAGGTGCCGCCAGGTAAAGTTATGGTGCATACAGTTGATTATTTCCGGTCCATGGTCGATGACCCCTACGTATTTGGTAAAATCTCTGCTAATCATAGCTTGGGCGATATATTTGCAATGGGTGGCGAACCGCAAACCGCATTGGCTGTGGCGACCGTCCCCTTTGGTATAGAAGAAAAAGTAGAAGATACCTTGACCCAAATGATGTTGGGAGCAATGGAAATTTTGAACGATACAAATTGTTCTTTGGTTGGTGGTCACACAAGCGAGGGTCCCGAGCTAAGTCTTGGGTTCGCAATTAACGGCCTTATCGATAAAGACAAAATTATGCGCAAGGGTGGGATGCAGGCCGGTGATAAGTTGCTTATTACCAAACCAATAGGGACTGGAACACTCTTCGCGGCGGACATGCGACACAAGGCAAAAGGTCGGTGGATCGGAGCGGCGCTCGATCACATGGTTATGTCCAACTATAAAGGTGCGCAGTGTCTTATTGATCATGGGTCCCAGGCCGCAACTGATATCACGGGTTTTGGTTTGTTAGGGCACTTAGTTGAGATGGTTCGCGCATCGGCAGTTGATGTTATTATTGAACTGGGTGCTATACCTCTGATGGACGGTGCAATAGATACGGTAACAGCAGGTATCGTGTCTTCTCTTCAACCGCAGAATGTCAGGCTGCGTAGGGCTGTAGCCAATATAGAGGAGGCTGGAACAGATCCACGTTATCCCCTTATATTTGATCCTCAGACAGCAGGCGGTCTTCTTGCCAGCGTTCCGGCAGATAAAGCCGAAGCATGTGTAATGGCTTTAAAAGAATTGGGGTATGCTCATACCATGATTATTGGAGAGGTTTTAGACCAGTCAGAAAGGCTCGAGCCTATTACAGTGAAGGTCTAAGGTGTTTTATTAGGTGGTCCCACGCTTGATGTTCCCGTGAGGGTCTGAACAAATTTTGTCTCTTTTTAATTTGCCCGGCCAATTGTCTTAAAAACCTTGGGTCCTCTTCCAACTTGTTTAATAAGCTCGCGAGAACTTTGGTATCTTTTGCCGGATAATAACCTTTATAATCCGGGCCTAGTAGTCCAATATTTCCGTCTATTTCTGAGGCTATTATTGGTAAACCGGCAACAATTGCTTCGGAAACAACATTAGCTCCCCCCTCCATTACAGAGCTTATAACCATAGCACGGCTTGTAGAGAATTGGCGACGTACACGCCAAGCTGGAACATCTCCAAGTGAAATAAAGCGTGGATTAGCGGCCTGCTCTGCTCTCATGGAATTGCGCCATTTTTGGTTATGCGCTTTACCAAGGTGGATAACCCGGATTTTTGAATCTCGTGGGGCTAAACGCGATGCATAGGCTGCTCGAAGTGGATCTTTTTCATCCCTCAAGTGACCAATGACGCAAATATCAAAGGTCTTTTTGTTTGGGTTTGAAGGTGAAACAAGGGGCTTTGCCGATTGATAAATAACGCGCAGTTTTTTGACATATTCGTGCGGTATTTCCCGCTCAACCAGCTTATGCAGGCATACCAGTGCGGTTGCGCGGTTCATCGAATCAAGCGTTTCATTGGGATGCGAATGTTGAAAACTATAAATATCTGTACCAGCTAATAAAACCACTAAAGGTCGGTTTGGGTGACTGACCGAGAATGATTTTATTGAATTATAAGATCTCCAGGCATGAACCGCGACCATGATATCGGCTTCTGCTCCGTCATCCTGTTCCGCAATGGACACGTGATGACCAAGATTACGGAGAATTCGGGCCCAGCGAACAGCGGTAGTCCTATTACCCGTACGGGATTTTTTTCCTGCTGGGGTTACAAGACTTATTTTCAAACGATTTTCTCAAACCGGGAGTATAGGTGCGTCAGCATCGAAATACTCGCCTTGGCGAAGGCAGAATGCTGGACGTAACCTTCTGGTTGTCTTTATTTCAACATCGCTATTATCTTGTAATACCCATTCACCGGTTTCGTCGTGAAGTACCGATATGTCTGCCGTACGACCAACATCGAGAGTTCCAAGTTCA
This sequence comes from uncultured Rhodospirillaceae bacterium, assembly GCA_964499275.1. Lineage (GTDB taxonomy): Bacteria > Pseudomonadota > Alphaproteobacteria > MPNO01 > UBA2964 > UBA2964. The sequence continues at coordinate 5,869 of CAZCKO010000089.1, read as the reverse complement.
TCTTCCATACCGATCATCTCTGCACAATGGGTTGAGACCATCGGTATCGTGTCTTCCATGCTGACACCCATGGCTATAAGCTCCGTCATAGCGTGACACATACTAAAGCGCGCCTGACCTGCAAAAAGATGCATCTCGTCGTCTGGATGCTCATCAGGAGTACCTGCCTCTGCGGGCACATGAGTATTATATCCATGCATGTCAGCACCAACAGTTGTCGGTAATACGTTTGCATCAAGGACAGCACGAGCCATATCGAAGCTAAAATGCGAACCGTGACCAATATCGATAAGAACGCCCTTGTCGATAGCTTCGTTAACGATGGGGTGTAATTTACCCTCTTTGTTAACAAAACCTCCGGGGTGCCTTGTAAACGGATGCGCGAGAATGTCGCCTTCCTCAATCAGCGCGACGATCTCGGGTAGTCGAGCGTCCATATCGACGTCGATGTCTCCCTCTGTTGGCCAAAGTTCTCCCAGGTGAATGTATACAGGAATTCCAGCCTCACGAGACGCGTCTTTTGCCATTTTCAGAGTTTCCAAACCCCAACGTGAAATACCACCGGGTTCTGCATGGGCTTTGATGCCCTTAACAATATCTTTATTCGCACCCGCTGCCTTAGCGCAGGCTTCAACATCAATTCCCTCCGGGCCATATAGGTATGGATAGTAATGTCCCTCTAACCCCCCTACCGTATAAATTGAAATAAATGCTAATACGTTTGTTTTTGCCGGATCGGAGATAAAGTTGCGAAAGCCGGGGAAAGTCATGCAGCTAGGTCCACCTTGATCAATTACGGTTGTCACTCCGGAGCGTACTCCGACGAGATCCGGGTTTAGGCCAAACCTACCACTTACATATTCAAAAACGTGTGCATGGGTATCAATCATCCCGGGGATAACCAGCTTACCCGTTGCATCTATCATCTCAGCATTTTTATCTTTTAATTCTCTTTCAACAGCTGAAATTTTATTGTCTTTTATTCCTACATCAAGTTTTCCATCTAATTTGTTTGCCGGGTCTATAACTCGACCACCGGAAATTATGGTATCAAATTTCTTTTCCATGTTAGCCCCCAAACAGTGTTCCGTTTATCGATGATGACAAAGAGTTCTTGTTTGCTGATAATGAACCCGAGAGCTCTACTGATCAACAGCGATAAATAATTTAGGCGGTCCCATGAAACCAGTTTTGAATGGCGGCATCGGCAAGTCGGTAATTCGGAAGGAAGATGAACGCTATTTAAGAGGGCGAGGAGAATTCGTTGCAGATATTAAGCGGTTTGGAATGCGCGAGGTTGCATTTGTTCGAAGTCCTATTGCTCATGGTAAAAATGTTCGTGTTACTAAGCCCGTTGGGCAGGAAAACAATGTTTTTGATGCAAAAGATCTAGTTGGCGTTTCTCCAATCCGAGCGGACTCTGGTCTAAAGGGGTTTAAGTCTTCCCTTCAACCAATTTTTGCTAGCGAAAAAGTGCGCTATGTGGGGGAGTTGGTTGCCGCTTGTGTAGCGAATACGCGTGCTGAGGCAGAAGATTTGGTTAATCGCGTAGAATTGGAGATAGAACACCTGCCAGTGGTCTCTGATATGCTAGAGGCAAAGAATAACGGTTCCCCATTAATTCATGAGCATTGGAGCGATAATATTTTTCTTGAAACTTTTATTGAAACGGATGGAAATTTAGAGGCACTTAAAAGTCAAGCAGCAGCTTCTATTACGCGCAGTTTTAAAACGGCGCGACAGTCAATGGCACCTATAGAAGGCCGGGGTGTTGTCGCAGAGTGGGATCGTCGACTTGAGCTTCTGACATTAACTAGTTCCACGCAAATGCCTCATATCGTTAGGACTGGACTTGCAAATTGTCTGGGTCTCGATGAAGGAAAAGTTCGGGTAATCGCTCCTGATGTCGGCGGCGGCTTTGGATACAAGGGGATTCTCCTAGCAGAAGAGGTCGCTCTATCTTGGATCGCTATGCAAATCGATAAACCCGTTTGTTGGATAGAAGATCGTCGGGAACAGCTGAGTGCCAATACTAACTGTCGGGAGCACTATTATGAAATAACCGCTTACGCCGCGTCAGATGGAAAACTCCTCGCGGTTGAATGCGAGGCTACCGTGGATGCTGGTGCATATTCTGCCTACCCTTTTTCTGCCTGCCTTGAGGCGGCGCAAATTGCCAGTATTTTACCAGGTCCATATGATTTTAGTGGTTTTCGTTGCAGGACTTGGTCATCTGCGACTAACAAACCACCAATTCTGCCATATCGTGGTGTGGCTCGGACAGGCGTGTGTTTTGCTCTAGAAACGTTAATCGACCCCTTAGCCCGCGAGCTCGGTATCGAACCACACGAGATGCGAATTAGAAATGTACCGGCTCCGGATCAAATGCCTTTTAATAATGTTACACATAAGTTGTTTGATTCTGGTGATTACCCTGATTGTATAAAAAGGGCAGCCGAAGCGATTGATCTTCCAGCGGTAAGAGATCGACAGGACAAATTGGAAGATGACGGCAAACGGATTGGTGTCGGCTTCTCAATTTTTTGTGAACAAGCCGCGCACGGGACCTCCGTATATTCTGGTTGGGGTATCCCAATGGTACCTGGGTTTGAACAAGCCACTACACGGATCACCCCAGATGGGGGATTGGAGGTGAGAGTGGGCGTTCAATCACACGGCCAAAGTCTCGAGACAACTCTGGCGCAGGTTGCATCGGAGGTTTTAACGATCAATACAGATGATATAAAAATCATACATGGAGATACCTCTCTTACGCCCTATTCAACAGGAACTTGGGGATCCCGTTGTGCGGTGATGGCGGGTGGCGCGGTGGCAGAGGCTTGTAAGGTCTTGGCCAATCGTGTTTTGAGATTAGGCGCACATCTTTTGCAGGCAAACATTAAAGACGTTTCCCTTTCAGCTGGCGCAGTACATTCTGCTGCTGGAGCAATCTCGATTAGGGATATTGCCTGGACCTGGTATAGGGCTCCGCAGGATTTATCCCCAGAATTGGCATCAGATGCTTTAGAACTTACCGAGGGTTACCGACCTGAACCGGATAGCGGCACTTTTTCTTATGCTGTCCACGCGTGCGTTGTTGCGGTGGACCCAGAAGTTGGTGCAGTTGAAATTCTTGATTATGTTATTGTTGAAGATGGAGGGTTAATGATTAATCCGATGGTGGTTGACGGACAGGTTTTTGGTGGAGCAGCACAGGGGGTAGGTACGGCATTATTTGAGGAAATGCCATACGACGATTCAGGGCAGCCAATGGCCAATACCCTAGCTGAATATCTTTTGCCAAGTGCCTGTGAGATGCCCCACGTTAGAATTGAGCACATGGAAACTCCTTCGCCATTTTCTTACTTTGGGCAGAAAGGGCTAGGTGAGGGTGGTGCAATCGGCCCGCCAGCTGCGATTGCAAATGCTATTAATGATTCTTTTAAGGATGTAGGTTTAGTTGTTGACCGGTTACCAATAGATCCGGCCAGACTGTATGGCCTTATTCAGAAAGCAAGGGGTGGACTATGAATTCAGCAGATAATTTAGCTATTGAAAAGATGGTATCGGTAGTTCCTGCCTGGCAACGTGTTACCACCGCAAAAGAGGCATTTGGTTTAGTTGATCGGACCTTACTTCACTGTGGCCCACCTGCTAACTCGATCAATAATCTTGTAAAACCAATTTTAAATTCAGCGGCAGTCGCCTGTGTTTTTGAAGGTTGGGCGGCTACACTTGAGGAAGCTGATGAGATGATTGATGCCGGTGAAATAAATTTCCAGGCAGCTCAGGATCTTAACGTTGTTACACCGATGGCCGCAGTGGTTTCACCCTCAATGAAGCTAACAGAGTTTTGTGATCTGAATGATACGGATCATCGTACCTGGGCGCCCCTAAATGGAGGTGGAACTGGTGCTGACCCTGTGCCGCGTTATGGTTATAAAAACCAGGATGCTATCGATTTCCTAAAATACCTCAATCATGAAGTGGGTGAGGCAATAGTAAATGTGCCTGTTATAAGACCCGTCGAATGGTTGCCCATTATTGATGAGGCGTTAATTCGAGGCGATGATGGCCACTTACGTCATCTGGAATCGCACAAAATTTTAAAGTCTATAATACTAGAATGTCTCGGTGATGAGTTCTCCGAGTCGGGGGTATATGCGTTCATCAAAAAGTGGCCCTTCTTTCACCTGAACTTTTGGATGGCAGCCTCCAAACTAATTGTATCTTCTGCTGTGGGTACTGATGAAAGCGGAATCGTTACAGCATTTGGGGGTAACGGTAATGCATTTGGATTTCAAATAGCGGCATTTCCCGGTAGGTGGTTTACCTGTGCTGCTGCTCCGCCATTAGGTAAAATTCGTGATCCACATACAGTTGAGACTTGTGTTGGTGCATTTGGCGACAGCGCTATAACGGAGGGACTAGGGTTAGGTGCCATGGCTCAAAGTTTTTGTCCCGACATGCAGGAACTCCATAAGGGGTTCACGCCGGACGATATCTTTACTCTACCTGAACAATTACTCATGGTTACGCATCCTGGAATGCCAAAGAGTTGCGCAAGGGTTGGGTTATCCGTGCGGGCTATTGTGGAGAAGCATTTGACACCAATTCTTGAGTTAGGAATTGCGGATAAGAATGGTGTTTATGGTGGTTTGGGTGCCGGAATATATCGCCCGCCTATTGAACCGTTTTTAGAGGCTTCGGGGTTACTAAATTAATTCTGGTAAACTTTTTTCTAAAACCATGACAGTTGCTCGTGGCTCCGGTACTCTTCATAGAAATTAATTTTGAAAAATTGATGAGTTTATTATGACCGATCAAAGTTTGCGTGGTTTTCTAAATATGGTGGAAACAGAGTTTCCCGAAGATTTTGTTCGTGTTTCAGAACCAGTCCGTCAGGAACTGGATATTACGTCATCTGTTTTTGAATTTGAGCGCCATGGAAAAAGCCCTGTTTTGCTTTTTGAAAATGTTGAGGGTTTCAATAATCAAGTTGTCACAAACACAGCAGGCAACCGGCGTTTATTAGCAGCTGCAGTTGGTGTGAAACCGGATGATTTGCCATTGGCCTATCGAGAAAGATGTCAAAATTACCAGCCCGTTGAAGTGGTAGGGGACGCACCATGGCAGGATATGGTGCTAGAGGGTGACGATGTTGATCTGACCCGATTGCCTATCCCGCTGCACTTTGATGTTGACGCGGCGCCGTATATCACTGCAGGGCAAATTACGGCACGTGACCCTGATGGTGAAACTGATACAGTAGGGTTTCATAGGTTAATGTTAAAAGGTAAAGACCGCCTCGGCTTGTCATTGCATTCCCGCAGAAGGATGTATGAATTTCATCGTCGGGCGGAGGCAAAAGGCGAATCTCTTCCGGCTGCCATTACAATTGGAATACATCCTATACATTATATGGGGTCGATGGCTTACCATTATCCGCCAAATGTCAGAAAATACGAAATAATTGGCGCATTGTTTGGCGAGCCCTATAAGGTTGCGACCTGCAGGACGAATGATTTGTTCATTCCATTTGGAGCCGAAATAGTCATAGAAGGAGAAATTCTAGCAGATACACATGAACCAGAAGGGCCGTTTGGTGAGTTTACTGGCTATGCTTCCTACCGCTCTACAGAAAATGTGTTTGTGGCCAAGCGAATTCAAATGCGTAGTGATGCAATTTTCCACAGTGTAGCTTCTGGCACTGCTGGCGATCATATACTCGTTTCTTCTATCAGTCGCGAGGCAGAAATTTTAAATGCCTTACGACGCAACTTACCCAATGTAAGTTCTGTTCATGTTCCCCTTTGTACTGTTGGTGCTTTGATGGCGATCATTCAGATGAAGAAGACTGCTGAAGGGC
>CAZCKO010000088.1:0-8823 GCA_964499275.1 uncultured Rhodospirillaceae bacterium | reverse complement strand
ACCATCAGATGGTGGTGGTGACCCCTACGGGACTCGAACCCGTGTTTTCGCCGTGAAAGGGCGATGTCCTAGGCCACTAGACGAAGGGGTCACTGCGGCACTTTCCTATATGGCATGCGTTGTAAAATCAATAGAGTAATTTCATTTACTATTCATACCTTTGACTCTGCATCTCAACGTCGGCGTGAGGAGCGCCGAAGTTTCGCCGTACGATACCCATTGATAAACTTTAAACTCCAGACGTAGCCGGCCCATCCACCCAATATGGCCCAGGGAACACAACCAATGAGCATTGGCACGCCCCAACCCTTAAAAAGTAATACGACATAAAGCCAAACGCCCTCCCAGTAACCAACAGACCCCGTAGCGGTAAAGTTTTTGTCATAAGATAACAGGAATTCATTATATCCAGATAAGTCGTCAAACCGACCCAATAAAATTTGGCCGGTCAAAAAAAAGAGATAATAAGATGGAAGTAACGTTAAGACGTTGGTTATCCAAGTCCAAGCGAGAGATATTATTAGATGAAAGTCCCATTTGAATAAACGCCGGGCGACAACCCACGTTACAAAACAAAAGACCATTTGAATCCCGACAGTGGGTGTCATCGCCCAGAACATACCTATGCCCACACCACGAGCGATGTGTTCAGGTGAGTGCACACTCCTTTTTAAGGGTACGACAAGGCGCAGCCGGCAGGCCCGCTTAAATCTTTCCCAACGAGAATAATCTTCCCGACGTCGATTCCTTTTTGAATTATCAAAAATTTTCATAAAACTAGTTTAACCAGCCACTCCGGCATTTTCTGGATATAATTTTATAACGAGATATTTTTAAATTCGATAATTTTATAAATTGACCATAAATTCGTGATTATTAAACCGACAGTCTGGACAAAGCTTATACAGTAGCAACATCATCAACGAAAATTTGAGCAGAGTTTCGGTTCTGCCAGAAATTAATCCTCAAATTTCCTGCTATATGTAGGGGCAAACCATTGGAATTCAATAAAGCTTTACCCAACGGGGTCTCAGCCGACCGAAAAGCGATACCATTCAAATTACCAGAGGCGTCGGCATTAGTGAAAGCACAACGAACATGGTCCTTACCCACGACACTAGCGAATGTGACCCTCGCCCGAGGAATTACAAATCGAGGCCTGGGGTTTCCGCTACCGAATGGCCCTGCGAGATCCAACATTTCGATAACCTCAGTTGTAACACCTGTCATCGATAACGCGCCATCGACGGCAAGGGTTGGCTCTATACTAACACCCTCAAGCTGCCTTAAAATATGCTGTTCCAAATAATCCCTGAGATCATTTAACTTGTCTTCCTCGACAGTAAATCCGGCCGCCATGTTATGTCCACCACCATTTACTAAGAACCCCGCTTGATGAGCCGCAAGGACGGCGGGACCGAGAGCTACCCCTTTAATTGAACGCCCGGAACCTTTCCCCAGTCCTTCTGAAAGAGAAACAACAATAGCCGGAAGATTAAACCTTGCTCTTAAACGCCCGGCGACAATCCCTATAACACCTGGATGCCAATCTTTTCGATATACCAGGATAATCGGTCGACCATCCTCAGCCTGCTCGAAAGCCTGATCCATAGCTGTCTCTTGAACGAATTGTTCAATTTCTTGGCGTTCCTTGTTGTAGTTATCGAGTAATTCAGCGACCGCAATGGCCTCGTCAGGGTGCTCCGTCGTAAGTAACCTTACGCCAAGTCCCGAATCTCCTACCCTGCCACCCGCATTAACCCGTGGACCCAAAACAAAACCGGCGTGATATGAATTTAGCGGTTGGTCGACCCCTGCAATATTCGCCAACGCACAAATGCCAGGGTTACCCCGTGCGGCCAATACCTTAAGGCCTTGGGTCACAAGGGCTCTGTTTACACCCGTTAGGGGTACCACATCGCAAATTGTACCCAGCGCGACCAGGTCCAACAGTGACATGAGATCTGGTTCCTTGTGACCTTCCCCATACCAAAATTCGTTTCTCAATGCGCGATTTATCCCAACAAGCAATAAAAATGTTACCCCAACAGCCGCCAACTCCTTGCAAGAAGAATTCTCGTCAGCCCTGTTCGGGTTAATGACAAGAGAACCAGCTGGCAAGCGTGGTTCGGCAACGTGATGGTCAACAACAATAATTTCAATACCAGCTTCAGCAGCAGCCTCAAGCGGCCCATAGGCCGTCGTTCCACAATCAACTGTAATTACAACACGAGCACCCTCTTCTTTAAGTTTTAATAACCCTGGCAGGTTTGGACCATAACCTTCCTTTTGTCGGTCCGGTATATACACAGGAACAGATTTTCCAAGGGCACCGAAAAAACGAACAAGTAACGAAGAGGAAGTTGCACCATCGACATCATAGTCCCCTAGAACCCCGATAGTTTCACCGTCATGTATAGCCTTGGTAATACGCTTGATAGCAGGTTCCATATCCAAAAGGTGTGAAGGATCCGGCAACATCGTTTTAATGGTCGGGTTCAGGAATTGTCTTGCATCATCGATGCCAATATCCCTTGCGGCGAGGACACGAGCCAAGAAATCATGAATTTCGAATTTCTGGGCTAGAGCTTTTGCAAGACGTTCATTTTTTAAACGTGAAATCCACCGATTCCCGGTGACGGAACTTTCTACACCCAGATACGCCCTATCGATGTCTGGCGACATCCAACTAGACAATCAGGCTTCAGTAATATCTAGGCCTGTTTTACGATCGAAATTATGAACGGCCTCGATATATCGAACAGTGCCAGACCGTGAACGCATGACCAACGAGTGTGTCATGGCGCCCGCAGAAAAACGACGAACTCCCTTGAGCATGGTTCCACTGGTAACACCAGTCGCTGCAAACATCACATCTCCATGAGCTAGATCTTCCATTGAATACTTTTTATCCAAATCATCTATGCCCCAATTACCTGCTCTGCGCCTTTCATCGTCATTTCTGAACAATAAACGACCCTGCATTTGACCACCGATACAACGAAGAGCAGCTGCCGCAAGTACTCCTTCCGGAGAGCCCCCAGAACCTATATAAATATCAACCCCACTCGCCTCCTCTGACGTTGCGATAACCCCACTAATATCGCCATCAGAGATCAACATTATTCGCGCCTGTGCCTCGCGAACCTTCGCGATCAACTCTTCGTGGCGTGGACGGTCAAGAATGCACACCACCAAGTCTGACACATCAACTTTCTTTGCTTTTGCAAGACTTTGAAGGTTCTTTTCAGGTGTTTGGTCGAGATCGACAACATTATCAGGTAGCCCGCCACCCACAGCAATCTTATCCATATAAACGTCGGGGGCGTTTAAAAACCCACCATGCTCCGCCATCGCAACAACGGCCAAAGCGTTTGTCAATCCCTTTGCTGTAATCGTCGTGCCTTCTAATGGGTCAAGAGCGATATCGATTTCTGGCCCTTCACCAAGGCCAACCTTTTCTCCAATATAAAGCATCGGAGCCTCATCACGCTCGCCTTCGCCTATAACCACGGTGCCCTTGATTGAAAGACTGTTTAACGCCGTCCGCATGGCGTCAACCGCCACTTGATCTGCCGCTTTCTCATCTCCTCGACCCATTTGTCGAGATGCCGCGAGAGCTGCGGCTTCGGTAACTCTTACAGCCTCTAGGGCTAAGTTTCTATCCATCGGAATCGATTCCGGCATTACTCCGATCCTCCCTGATAACTCTGAAATTTGGCGCTTTAATTTAAATCAAACACCCGCTATCACTACAATGTCAACGGCTCAATTCTAATGATCTTTGGCTTCTCAACCACCGTTTCATACTCTTCGAACCGCTTGAGGGCCCGCTGCATTGCATCCTCTTTCACATCATGGGTAGTCATTACCACAGGAACGGATTCCCCTGGAGAGCGAGTTCTCTGCAATATTGCCTCCATAGATACTTCCTCGTCCCTTAAAACACCTGCCACATCTGCAAAAACCCCGGGACGATCAAGGACCATTAAACGAATATAATACGAACCTATATGGTCATTTATAGGCGAAAATTTACAATCTTCGAGATCACAGGCGGGCCTACCAAATGCTGGAGATTTTATTCCACGCGCTATATCGACGAGGTCGGCGACGACCGCCGATGCGGTGGGCCCGGCTCCCGCACCGCGGCCCTCATAAACAGTGGGTCCTAAATAATCACCTTGAACAACAATTGCGTTATAAACCCCTTCTACGTGTGAGACAGGGGAATCAAACCCTACCATACAGGGGTGAACCCGCTGAACGATCCCATTTTTTGTAGCTTGTGCAATACCCAAAAGTTTTATCCGATAGCCGAGTTCGCTCGCAAACCTGATGTCGAGAGCTGAAATATGACGAATTCCCTCGATATAGGTATCAACAAAATTCACTTCATTTCCAAAAGCGAGGCTGGCTAATATTGAAAGCTTGTGGGCGGTGTCAATACCATCAACATCCATCGCCGGATCTAATTCCGCATACCCTAATTTCTGCGCTTCTGCGAGAACATCTTCAAAATCACGACCTGATTCTCCCATGGTCGTGAGAATGTAATTACAAGTGCCATTAAGAATTCCATAAAGCCCGGAAATTTTATTCCCGGCCAAGCCTTCTTTGATTGACTTCACAATAGGTATGCCACCGGCTACTGCCGCTTCATATGCCAAGCCAAGGCCGTTTTCTTCGGCTTGAAGCGCGAGGGTTTTCCCGCCATTTGCGATCAGTGCTTTATTGGCTGTAACAACTGACTTACCCGATGCAAATGCCGCCTCACAGGATTCTCTGGCTACTCCATCTTCGCCGCCGATGAGTTCAAGAAATACATCGCAATTCGTTTCACGCGCCATTGTCACTGGGTCGTCAAACCACTTAAAGGCCGAAATATCCACACCACGATCTCGCGACGCATCACGTGCCGAAACAGCGACAACCTCTATATCCCTCCCACATTTTCGAGATATTTCGGCTCCATTCTTATCCAGGAGTGATAAGACCCCTGCACCTACTGTACCAAGCCCGGCTACAGAAATTTTTAATGATTTGCTCAATTTATTTCCGCTTGTTTATGAAATTCTTCAACAATATTTGAACTCTCAGACATGAAGCGCTTGATATTTCTTGCTGCTTGCAAAATTCGCTGCTGGTTTTCAACCAAAGCCACCCGGACATAACCTTCACCGTACTCCCCAAAACCAATCCCAGGGGATACTGCAACCTGTGCCTTTTCTAACAAAAGTTTAGAAAATTCAAGAGACCCTACATCTCGGAAGGGCTCAGGAACAGGGGCCCAAGCAAACATCGTGGCACTTGGTAACGGAATTTGCCAGCCAGCGCGACCAAAACTTTCAACTAAAACGTCTCGCCTTTTCTTATAAGTATCCCGATTTTCATCGATACATTCTTGCGGCCCATTCAGAGCCGCTGTAGCAGCTACTTGGACTGGTGTAAATGCTCCATAATCCAAATAAGATTTGATACGCGCCAACGCACCAATTAATTTTTGATTACCAGTTGCGAAGCCAATGCGCCACCCTGGCATAGAATAGGTTTTGCTCAAAGATGTAAATTCTACGGCAATATCCTTGGCACCCTGAACCTGCAGAATCGAAGGCGGTGGTTCTCCATCAAAATAAATTTCGGCATATGCCAAATCTGACAGAATATAAATCCCATGCTCACCACAAAATTCCACCACTTCCTTATAAAAATTCAAGTCAACAACTTGCGCGGTTGGGTTAGATGGAAAATTTAAAACAAGAGCCAAAGGAGGTGGAACGCTGTGCTTAACTGATCGCTCAAGCTCTTTTCTCAAGTCTATATTGAGACCAACGGGGATATGTCGTAAGGCGCCACCGGCAATAATGAAGCCATATGCGTGTATAGGATAACTAGGATTGGGCACTAGGACGATGTCACCAGGACTGGTAATCGCCATTGCAAGATTGGCAAACCCCTCCTTCGACCCCAATGTAACTATAGTTTCGGTTTCAGGATCTATATCCACGTTGAAGCGTCTACCGTAATAATCCGAATTTGCTCGTCGTAATCCGGGGATACCTTTTGATACAGAATAACGGTGCGTTCTCGGATTTTGAACAACCTCCACTAATTTTTCTACAACATGCGATGGCGAAGACAAATCCGGATTTCCCATACCAAAGTCGAGGACGTCCTCTCCAGCGGCACGTGCGGCAGCCTTCATTGCATTTACCTCCGCGAAAACGTAAGGGGGTAATCGCCGCACTCTATGAAAATCGTAGTCCATCGCAACAGGGTCCTAATAATTATTCCCAGACCCGAACTCGTCGTGCACTGAAAAATCCTAGTTTTTAATTCCCGAAAAATATCTCAACACGGCGATTGCCAGCTTCCTCAGCGGGCATAACCTCGGAAAACCGTGGTTTTGAATCTGTGACAGCACTTATTCTAATAGCCGTTGGGGGAATGCCTAAGCGTCTGAACTGTCTCCCTACAGCATGCGCACGATCAAAAGAAACCTTAAAATTTACAAAATAATGGCGTTTCCAAGTCATGTCCCGCGTTCTACTACTAGCATGCCCGACAACATGAATTGTACCACCGCGTTTTTTAAACAATTTAGCAAAATCATGGATGGTCTTTCGACCACTGACCGTTATCTTAGACGATCCAGTTTTAAACAAAACTCTTGCAAAATTATTAGTATCACCAGAGATATAAGATTTATTTGAATCAGCTACAGCTGAAGAAAATCTGTTAGCCACACCAGAGGGAAACCTTATGGCAAATGGGTTAGCCTGAACAAATCTCTGCTGAGGTGAAATAGTTGAGCTACTAATTATTCTCTTAGTAACACCTATCTTAGTTGGTTGTACTTTTTTTTTCGTATCCGACACAGTTGGGGTGAATTTGATTTTAGGTTTATTCCCCTCAACTCTCTTAACAGTTTTGTTTCTAACCACCCGAGCTGTTGGTAAAGGCTTGACCGTTATGGGCTTTGTAATAACCGAACTTCTTTGTCGATTAATTTTTTGATCTGTATACCTGGCCAATTCACGGTCCGATTTTAACGATTGTTCTAATTTTCTTATTTCAACAATATTTGGTGGAGATGGTCTTTTAGGAACACTTGATAATTTTGGAAAATCTTTATCGATGATTCCCTTATTTAATTTTCGATTAACTTCTTTACCGCTGGGGCCACTAACCACCCAATCCTTAGTATCTTTGTACCATTCAACGGGGTTGGCCCAGTTCGGTACTGACGAACAACCACTTACTAAAAACGAAGCAGCACATAAAATCATAATGCTTCTAAAATTCTTCCCATTGGAATTTTGATTACCCAAAAACGTCATATTAGCCCTTCGACCCATTGATCATACCCCATGAAAAACCTTATAACCCTTCGTTTACTGCAGTACGCTATCGAATAGAAGCTTCATAAGCCATAAAATTATGGTATTTCATTATCCATAGCTCTCAATACCTCACAACCAACTCCTATAATCCTGAGGTTTCAGGTAACCCTAACATTAAATTAAGATTCTGTACCGCTTGCCCTGATGCCCCCTTTCCAAGATTATCTAATTGGGCACACAACACCACTTGACTATATTTCTCATTTCCAAACACAAATAGACGCATTTGATTAGTCCCGTTGAGTTCCTCGGGGTCAAGAAATTCCATTCGCTCTTTTACTTCTAAATCATCCGCAACAGTCACAAATCTTCTGTTGTGATAATGATTACTTAAGATACAAGATATGTCTTCAGCTTTGGGTTTACCTGTTAAGGAAGCTAGTTGGAGTGGTATTTGAACAATCATACCCTGCCGAAATTTTCCAACATTCGGTACAAATAATGGCCTTAAACTTAGACCACTGTGCAAAATAATTTCAGGTATATGTTTATGTTCAAGTCCTAAACCGTAACCAAAGTACTCACTATGAATAGAGTCACCTAACTTTTCGTCTTCCATGCGAAGGATAAGAGATTTTCCGCCACCACTATACCCCGAAACGGCATTGATCGTAATTGGATAATCAGCAGCAATTATACCCTCAAAAATTAGGGGCCGAAGCAAGGCAATCGCCCCAGTTGAGTAACAACCGGGGTTACTCACTCTGGGGGCATTCGCTATCAATTGACTTTGCTCAGGTCGTAGTTCTGGAAAACCATAAACCCAACCATTGTTTACTCTGTGCGCTGTAGATGCATCTATAAACCTTGCTGCAGGTTGATCGTCTAATAGAGACACAGCTTCTATAGCCGCTGTATCGGGCAAACACAAAATTGCAACATCAGAGGCGAGTATAGCCTCTTTGCGAACCGCCGGATTTTTTCGTTCTTGATCACCTAATTGAATCAAGCATAATTCGGGACGCCCATGGAGCCTCTCTTTAATTTGCAGACCCGTAGTCCCTTCTTCACCGTCAATAAAAATTTGATAAGTCATTCGCCTTTGACCTTTGGCAAGATTCAAAAAATGATTAATAAAATAAAGCTGAAGTCGCTAAATGAATTTCCTTTATCCTTGAAAATTGAAGTTAACAATTTAATAGATACCCCATGCCTATCTCAGATTTTTAGATTATATAGTATTTATAACGAAATATAATAGCGTCTGGTATGACTCAGGTATTATCCTAGTTTCCTCAAAATTTGCGAAGAAAAAAAATTAGAAGTCAGAAAAACGAAACTCCCTTTAAAATAATTCCCAAACTCAATCGACAAATTATATTTTTTAAAATCTGATCCAAAACGATTTTCGGCATAAGGTAACTAAGGACGTGCATTATTTATTGAAATAAATTTTAGCAGCGTCTTTTTTTGCGACAAA
>CAZCKO010000087.1:3252-9108 GCA_964499275.1 uncultured Rhodospirillaceae bacterium | reverse complement strand
GTTTTTAACGGCCCTCCTATAGACCGCTGGATTACGGAAAATCAAACTAAGTTTAGTGAAAGAGAAAAGGATGCTTTAGCCTGTTTTCATCAGACCACAGTACGTAAAGACCTCGTTTATCGAATGGACTTAGATGTAGGCGATATCCAGTTTCTAAATAATCGCACGATTTTGCATGGTCGCACGGAGTTTCTAGATCACCCAGAGTTGGAAAGAAAACGTCATATGCTCCGGCTTTGGCTAATGGTCCCTGAGTGGGTCCAACTACCGCCCCATATGAAACAGCGCACGAAACATGATCGATTTGGGGGTGGCGTACCGGTCACGAATTAAATTGATCTTAAAGATTTTGAGTAACAGGGAGAAAAAAATGACCATTAAAACCCTTGGGTTTATCGGAATAGGAAATATGGGTTCAAGGATGGTGCCGCATATCGCTTCTACCGGTATTGCTATTCATATTTATGATATTAATGAAAATGTAAGTAGAAACCTCGCTCGTACTCACAATAATATTATTGTGGAAAATGACGCTGCCGCGGTTGCAAAAGCCGCTGATGCGGTAATCACCATGCTACCTGCTGGGCCGGATGTAAAAGAATGCGCGCTAGGCGAAACAGGTCTCGTCGAAGGCTTTTCTAAAGGAGATATCCTTATAGATATGAGTTCGTCTCAGCCATGGATGACCGTTGAACTCGCCGAAGAACTGGCTTCCAAAGGTATTGATATGATTGATTCCCCTGTATCTGGTGGTGCCCAGGGTGCTGACAATGGAACCCTAACACTGATGATTGGAGGAAAAGACGATTTAGTGGAAAGGTGTCTACCAGTATTAGAGCCAATGGCATCCCATATTTTTCGTACTGGTGATGTAGGCTCAGGTCATGCCTTAAAAACGCTAAACAATCTTTTAAGCGGTTTAAACACGGTTGCTGCAGCGGAAGCCCTTATGATTGGCACTCGTTTTGGCCTAGATCCAGAGGTGATGTGCAATGTAATAAACGAATCAACCGGAATGAATTCTGCTACTAAACGCAATATGAAACAGCACGTCATCTCAAGAAAATTTGGTGGAGGTTTTTCTTGGGACCTCAAGTTCAAGGACTACAAAATTGCAATGGAACTTGCCCGGGTAACAGAAACACCTGTGCCATTTAGTGCTTTGGGCTTTCAACTCTATGAGGCAGCCAATGCTTGGATAGGCGACACAACCGGTAAGCAAAGTATTGAATGGGTAAGATGGTATGAGCATTTTGTTGGATCAGAAATTCGGCAATCTGCTAACGATCACTAAATTTTATAGGTTATATTCCATTACTAAGAAATTGTCGTACCACTTTAAGGAAACAAAATGGCAAAAGGTCAGCTTAGGCATATCGCAATCTCGGTTCCTGACAAAAATACCGCTGCAAAATTTTATGAAGACACGTTTGGTCTTAAGAGAGTTTCGGAATCAAGGGTTGCCACGCGCCTGACAGACGGGGTGATGAATTTAACGCTCCTACAATTTGAAACGCAGGAAGATGCCGGTGACGAACGGGGAAAAGATTTTGTTGGTGTGCACCATTTTGGCTTTTGGGTAGACGATGCCGACGATTCAATTGCGGAAATCGAACAACATGGTGGTAAATACCACCCAGGTCCTGAAGACACAAAAAACGCAGAGGTGAAATTCCGGGACCCCAATGGGATTGTTTTTGATATTTCAACTCATGGCTGGGATGGCGCCAAACGCTAATATAGTTTGATGAAGCGTTCTTATCTTTCTTCCGAATATCAACGGTCTCGTTCCTATTCACCTGCCGTTATAACAAAGGGCGGCAAAACTGTCTGGCTCGCCGGGCACTTAGCTTGGGAAGACGAGAATGGGAAATCCCTCGCCAACGATTTTGATTCTCAGGCTCGTTGCGTCTTCAAGAAACTCGATATGACCATGAATGAGGCTGGGGGTACTATTTCTGATATCGTTACAATGACAATCTTCTTAACGAATGTTGCAAACAACACTCGTTTTGTAGAAATTCGAAAAGAATTTTTCATTGATCCGAATTTCCCGGCCTCAACTTTGGTTACTGTAGCTGCACTAAATCGACCAGAATTATTAATCGAAATAAATGCCATTGCAGTTATAGCATGACCAAAAATAACTAGCTTAATTAAATAACCAGAAGGATATTGATGATTTAGGCTCTGAAAATGGGTCAGGCAAGCAATAAAAGTATATATAAGGACGAGAGCAGTAATTAGAAACTAATCCCGACCAATCATGGCAACAAGCAAAGCCATTCTGACATGTAGACCATATTTGACTTGCCTGAAATAAGCTGACCGTGGATCATTATCCAGTTCTGTTGGTATTTCTCCAACCCGCGGAAGAGGGTGCATCAACACCAGATTGTCCTTAGCGCGGTCCAAATCGGAACGAGTAACTGAATAGGAGATATCAATAGCTAATTCATCTGCAAAGCGTTCTTTTTGGACACGCGTAACATAGAGAATATCTGTATCATCAATTACAGACTCTAAATTTGTACGCTCTGTATCATCCTTACGAAGGTATGGTTTTGGCAGGCTTAATTCCGGGGGTGAAACTAACCGAATATTTACATCATACAGCCGCAATAATTTAATCAGGCTGTGTACCGTCCTCCCATACTTAAGGTCCCCCATTAACGTTACATTTAGCCCATCAATGCCACCGCGTTCCTTAAAAATTGTATAAAGATCGAGTAGAGCTTGGGTGGGGTGTTCACCAGCTCCGTTACCTGCATTTATAATTGGGACCGAGGCCACTGAGACAGCTCGCTCTGTGGCATCCTCATCATAATGTCGTAAAACTAAAGCATCAGTGAAGCTTTCGAGAGTGCGGATCGTATCCTCGAGAGTTTCTCCCTTGGTAACTGATGAATAATTCACTTCGTTAATGGGTATAACACTGCCCCCAAGTCGGGTCATAGCAGCATGAAAGCTAGACGACGTCCGGGTGGAGGGTTCATAAAATAAATTAACAATCGACTTTCCCGTAAGTGGCATTGTTCGCCCACCAGAAAGTCGAGCCGCTAGCGCAAAAATTTCATCAATATCAGGCCTTGCAAATTGATCAACTGTAATCACGGCGTGGCGCCAGGGTACACTGACATTATTCAAGTAATAGGTATCCACCGCTGACTACTCCAACTACCACTCCAAAATGGAATAAATACTGCAGTCTTTGTCGAATCGACAAACTTAAGATTTTAAATTTTATACAAAAAGTATTATTTTTTTTCGTAAGCCACCAAAAGGCAACAGATTGCCGCGAGTGACATAGCGGCAGCAAACCAAAACACATTGAGAGGTGAGCCCAGGTCTACAAGCCAACCTGCGATTGCCGGGGCTGCCCCGTTACCAATAGTAAAACCGATTGTAACAAAAGCCACAACGCCCCCTAATAGTTTAGGTGGAGCATCATTTCTAACCATTAAGTCGCGTGATGGTGCAACTATACCCTTGGTGAGTCCTGCTATAACCAACATCCCAACACAGGCCCAGAAGTCGATGACCCCCAATGCGGCTATCCCGGTAACCAATGTAGCGATTAGCATTGTTACAACTAGAACGACGTTATGGCGTTTAGTTTTATCCGCAATAAAGCCTCCGGTAATCACACCGGCGGAGGCGGAAACCAAATATGCTAGCAAAATAAATCCAGCCAGTTTCTCAGAAACACCATAATAAGAGACGAGAACAACGATTGTTAGACCAGCTAATGCACTAGTCGCGGCAGAAGACGTAATAAAATAAACAAAATGCGAAAGAATTCTTTTTGTCAAAAGTGCGTCCCGAGTTCTAGATAACTGACCGGACGGCTGTTTTTGACGCGAAGCGGTATCAATTAAAACCTTTTGGAAAAGAAAAATGACACCAACTATTACTAAGCCGCAAACCCCAATAATAAATAATGCAGTTTGCCAACTTGTCCGCTCCATTAGTAGTGGCATTACAAGAGGAACTGCAAAAAATCCAGCCGAACCACTGAAGCTATGGATACTAAAAGCACGCCCTAATTTATTCTCATCAATCGAAGAGGACATGATGACATAATCACACGGGTGGAATACACAATTACCCGCCCCAGCAAACATGAACAAAATCAACAGGGTCCAATAAGAGTTTGTCAAACCAGCTAAGGTAACAGACAGTGAAAGTAGAAACATCCCAACAAAAAGGACGCGTTTGGCTCCAATTCTATCTACTAAAAGACCGGCTGGCATTTGGAGTGTTGCACCGGCGACAAAAAATCCGGATGTAATGAGTCCCAATTCAGCGAAACCCACTCCTAAATCTTTCGACATTGCTATATATAGAGGAGCCAAACAAATAACGTAAAAATGACTAATAAAATGGCCAGCACTGATAAGACTGATCACGACGACTTGTTGTCTCTGAGATCGGAAGTCAGGGTTGGTTATATTAGGGTCCACAGTATTCATTGCGATTGATAATCATTCTCATTATTTGTTACATAAACACTTTTCTTTAGCAATCAACAAAACAGCGAGGTACCGAGAAAATCGTATAATTTATGGTCACCAGATTTATTTTATTCGACGGAGCACAATATTTGTGACCCCGTCAATTACATTACTTGAAACAAATTCTTGTCCTGATTGTTCACAAAACACTTCGAAATCTTTAGGAGCTGCTGGGTCGGTTGCTAATACTTTTAACTCTTCGCCGATTTTTATAGATTTTATAAATTTTCGGGCCCGTAAAACAGGCAAAGGACACTTTAACCCTTGGGCATCTAAAACTCCCAAATTGAATCCCTTCAAAAAATTTGGCTGGGGCACCTGGATTCGAACCAGGGATCACGGGATCAAAACCCGTTGCCTTACCGCTTGGCTATGCCCCATTTTGCAGCGGAAAAATAAGAGGGTTTAAATAATACCGCAATAGATTCCGATTAAATTCTAACAAAATTATAAAAAAAAGTCCCATAAAACAGAAAATGTATCAGCAACACATCAAAAAATTCCAAAATTATCTTTATATCGGTGTTATGATATTCTCATCAAAAGTGTTTCCAACTGAAAATTCCAAAATACGTAGCTTAGGTTTTTGGGTCCATTCAGTTATCAAAAGAGTAAGATTTGAAATTATGGCAATTAATATTTCCCCATGGAGTGTAAAAGGTGTCGAACCCGAAGCGCGGGAAGCGGCAAAAATTGCCGCACGACGAGCCGGGCTTACTATTGGCTCCTGGTTAAACCAAATCATTCGTGCCGCTGCTACTGAACAGTTGACGAGCCTACCCTATAAAACAAATATAAGCGATCAAAGCCACAACAATGACAATTCCTCGGCTCAAAAGTTTGAAAACTCTCCAAACTATAGTTATGAGCAACAGTACAATCCCGCCCAACAATTTACAGCAAATCAAGAATTCAACCATGAGGCAGCAATTAATGATTTAAAAAACTTTGATATTAAAATTAAAACAAATATAGAGAAACGTGGCCCTGAAGATAAACTGCACATGGATTTGAAGAACGAATATTACTCACAGCTCGGAGCGACTATTCAAGCGCTATTTGATAGTATGGAGTCATTAGATGTTCGGGTAAAACAGACAGAATTAAAAACAACTGCTTTAGTAGAGCCTTTAACAGAACAATTGGGTCGACTTTCGAAACAATTAACGGAGATTAAAGTAAAGGAAAGGGTTTCATTTGCGCCAATGGAACTTACTTTAATGCGTATTAACGAGCGTTTGGACAAGATTGAAAATAGCTGAATATGTAATGAGCTTTTAAATCCACCATTCAAAGCACCAACACTTAGTTTTCAATTTTTAGGTAGCGAGCAAAATAAAAA
>CAZCKO010000087.1:0-3152 GCA_964499275.1 uncultured Rhodospirillaceae bacterium | reverse complement strand
TTTTAGTCAGTAATCCGTGTGGGCTGTATCCACCAGTCGGAAAAATAGCCAGACATCGACTCCGCGGCAAATAAAGCGGTAGGTTCGTCCTCGTAAAGTCCAAAGCAGGTTCCACCGCTCCCAGATAACCTTGCTAAACGGCAATTTGGGTCATCAGTTAAAATTTTTAATACCTCCTTAATTTTTGGTGCGATTTTAATCGCTGCGTCTTGGAGATCGTTTTTTTGATGGGACAAAAAATCAAAAAGTGCCTCACGATTCTCCATTTTTGGGATTTGAACCTGGTTTGAAAAATCACCCTGACGCAACTGAAATACGTTAACTGTAGAAATTGGAATTCCAGGATTGACCAAGAGAATACCGCATTTTGGAAGTCCACTTACCCTAGTAACCTTGTCACCTATACCACTCATTCTCGCCGTTTTACTCAGCAGACATACTGGCACATCAGCGCCCAGTCTGAGAGCCATAATCATTAAATCTTTATTCTGAAGGTTGGTCTCCCAAAGTTCGTTAAGCGCCCTTAGAGTTGCTGCCGCATCTGCCGAGCCACCACCAATACCCGATGAAACTGGTAAATTTTTGATAAGTTTAATACATGCACCAGATTCATAATTTGTTCCCATAGCGAGTTCTTTAGCTGCTTTTATCACTAAATTTTCGTTACTAGGCGGAAGTGTTTCAGAAAATGGGCCACTAGCTTCTAATCTGAAATGGTCGCATTTCTTGACAACGATCTGATCTCCATGGGATGCGAAAGCTATTAGGCTATCAAGTTCATGGTAATCGTTAATCCGCTGTCCTGTGATATTTAGATATAGATTAATTTTAGCGGGTGCGTCCATTGACACAACCTTTATAGAACTTTTGGAAAGATTGTCCGTCAATTCTATTGGCCTAAGGTTTTTGAATTTATCAGGCCGTAGCGTAGTTTTTTTTCAATGGCCGGGATAAACTCTTTTTCGGGAGAGAGTGATAAGGCCCGTTTCCATTGGAAACGTGCTTCATTTTTTCTTCCTACCTTCCAGTAAGCGTCACCTAAGTGATCATTTATGGTTGGATCTTCCGGTCTCAATACGACAGCGCGTTCTAATTTTCTTGTCGCCTCCAGATAATCTCCGAGACGGAACAAAACCCAACCAAGGCTATCGACGATATAACCATCATTTGGCCTCAAATTGACCGCAGTGCGGATCATTTTTTTTGCTCTTTCAAGGTTTATACCTCTGTCGACCCAAGAATATCCCAAATAATTTAAGACGAAAGGCTGTTGAGGATTGAGATGGAGTGCCTTTAAAAAATCCTTTTCCGCGTTCTGCCATTTTTTTATCCGTTCAAAAGCTATTCCCCGAGCATATAATATTGACCAATGATTTTTCTCTAATCTACCAACTCTATTTATTGCTCTATCGTACGCTTTGATAGCCTTTAAAAAGCTTTTTTGTGAACGATAAAAGTCTCCAATCCTGATTAACGGTTCAAAACGATTTTTATGTTCTTTGGCCATGGTTCTCAATAACGAAATCGCGTCATTTGTTAAACCCAACTCATTCAGACTGGATGCCTGACGGAGCCTTGCTGCCCACGATATTGGAGAATTTCGATCAACCTTTTTGTAAAGCGCAACGGCTTCCAGGTTTCTCGACAGTGATTCAAGCAGGCCGCCCAAAAGAAGCTGTGCTAAAGGAAATGCGGGACGTATTCGTAGAGCTAATCGACCGTATATTAAAGCGAGGTCGGAAGATCGACCCTGCGCTAAGGTGCTGGCCAAATTAAAAAATACTTCAGCCATCCCTTCTTGGGCATTTTGAATAAATTCTGGTGATGTAAATTTTGTCCCAACCCTCTCTATCATACTTTCAATGGCATCATTTCCATTACTAGATAGAAAACGCCTGTACAGTGCTTTGGCTTCTTGCCATCTATTCTTGCGCTCAAGAAAAATCCCATACGCCATTACACCACGGACCGAGTAATGCTTTTCAACGGATTTTTTTAACGCTTTTTCAGCTAAATAGAATTTGCCTGCCTGCTCATATATTAAGCCTTTATGCATATTTCGAAGTGACGAAAAGGATGATATTTTTTCTAATTCTTCAATATTTTCAATCGCGCCAGCTAAATCACCTTGAGCGAACTTAAGCCAACCTAACAACAATGGTGAGAAAAACTTTGCCATGCCCTTTTTGGGTAAAATTTTTAGCCTTCTCTCCGCTGCGATATAGTTGCCCGCTGCCATGTCCTCAACTAATAAGCTCAACATCGGGAGCGGATCACTCTTGTTTAGATCCACAATCTCCTTCGCTAAAACAGCTGCTTCTGGCATACGTCCGCCAGATAATAAAGAAAAGAAAGCCTGTCGCCGGATTTGTCTATTATTTGAGTCGATCGACAAGGCACCTGATAAGTATTTTGCCGCATTACGATAATCACGATTTCGGTGTGCAGAACGACCAGCTAAATACTTTCCAGATGCGGAGACAAACCTGGGTCCTAGAGAAACTTCCTTTACGGCCCCCCTGTATTTGATTCCGGTCAGTGGAGTTGAATCTGTGTCTTTAACAGATACACCAAAAATAAAAAAAACAATCGCTAAAATTGAAATCCAGATTTTACATAGACCATGAATACTGAGAAAATACCGATCTGAACTCTCAAGCTGATTTTTAGTCATTTAAAAACTAAATAATACTAACCGTTTAATCAGAAAATTACCTCTTAAAGTATACCAACCTAGCCAGCATAGAAGTCATTATTCCAACAACTAACATAACAATATTAAATCAAAAATGCGAGTGCCTTACGACAAGAACAATTTTTCTATTACCGAAATTTATTACATATTAGGATAATTAGGTCCTCCCCCCCCTTCGGGGACCACCCAATTAATGTTTTGTTTGGGGTCTTTTATGTCACAAGTTTTACAATGCACACAATTTTGTGCATTTATTTGTAATCTTGGACCGCTATCATCACCGTCATCAATAATTTCATAAACACCGGCAGGGCAGTATCGCTGCTCGGGGGCATCATAAATTTCAAGATTGGTCGAAATCGGTACAGAATCATCTTTTAATTTTAAATGAACCGGCTGATCCTCTTCGTGATTGGTATTGGAAATAAAGACTGATGATAATCTATCGAACGAAACT